>JAIRWM010000139.1 GCA_031268975.1 Treponema sp.
GGGGGGGTACAGGGTATTTTGTTCCGTACGGTATACGAAACGGCGGACTGTTTTCATGGCTGGCACGCTCCCTGGTATGGCGGGCTTGTCCGGCGTCTGCCGGCGGGAGCCGGGCGGGGCCTGGCTCCATGGGGGTAATTGTACCCCCGCACGCAAGGATTTGTCAAGGCAAATGTTTACGAAGATATCCGCCCGGTAACCGCGCGCGAACCAGTGAGCGCGTTTCTCCAGCAATGGCAGCGCGGCGTAGGCCCGGCAATGGCTGCTGTTACGACAAAGGCCAAAAGGCCGCCGCCCGTGGCTGGGACAGGCGCACGAATACGGAAACTGCCGACACCCGCCTTCGCCGTTCCTCTGTGTGCGCCTGGTACATCCTCCGGGCGCGGTATCTTCGCCGTTTCGCGGCGTGGCGTAGCGGACGGATGCCTTTCCCGGTGATGGCCATAAGGCATGGCCCGCCCCCGCTGCCGCGGCGGGTGCCCGTCCCTGAACCATTTGTGAAGGCGAAGCCTGAATCATGGTGAGGGGATGGCACCCGCCGCGCCCGGACAAGCCGTGCTTTATGGCGCGCTTACCGGAGTACGTCCAGCTCTCTCCGCGCCTGAGTCCTGGTCCGGGCCGGCATACTGTCGTCGGCAAGCAGCCGCAGCAGCCGGACTCCGCTTTCACTGAGCGGGGGCCCGGAAAACCGGCACAGTGAGCCGATGGAGGCCGCTGCGGCGGTAAGCACCTGTTCTTCCCGGATCCGGGCTGTGGCGGCGGCGGCAAAGGCCCTGAGGGCTATGCCGTCCGGATCTACCCCGATACGGCCGACGGCCTCGGCTGCGGCGGTTTTTACGGCGGGATCGCCGTCTTTGGTGAAAAGCTCCGCGAGAAAGGCGACCGTTTCCCGGGATCCGATATAGCCCAGAAGCCGGACGGCTTCCGCCCGCTGACGTACATGAACCAGGGGACGGGTATACGAGGCTGTCGGGCTCATGGAACTTCCGGCGGCTTCCATCAAATAGGCGGTGTAGGCCGCTTCATTACCCGCCACATTTCCTTCGTGAATGCGCCCGGCGATTTCGCCGAATTTTTCGTCCAGTATGGCTTCCCCATAATTGTAGTCGTATCCCGCCCAGGGAGAGGGGCGGGGGCTTCCCAGGCCGTAAGAACCTTCGGGGAGGGGGCCGTACAGCGCGTTTTTTTCCCGTAAAACCCGCTGCTCAAGCTTGTAGGCGTACAGTATCCAGTCGCTTCCCCCTGAATAAAGGGTTCCTTCCCCGCTCAAGGCCGAAACGGCGGCGGCGCCGCGTATGCGGAGCATCCAGAGCCTGCGGCCGTCCGGAGTAAATCCGCTTGCCCCTCCCCGCGAGAGGATATAGATACCCCGCTCATCATACATCATCTCAAGCGTGTCTGTTCCTCCGGAAATTTCCCCATTCCGGATGTGGCTTTCCCCGGCCCACAGGATTTTCCTGTCTTTTATCGATAAATGAACGAGCTTTCCGCTGGAAAGGGTTACCGCGGCAAAGCTCCCCCGGGAGATTCCGCCCAGCGGCGTTCCCCCGACATTGGGAAAATCCGCCGGCCGGCTTCCATCCGCCTGCCCAAAAAGCCGGACATCTCCATTTTTAAACAGGGCCAGGACGCCGCCGTCGACCGGTACCAGCGCGGAGGGAACTTCCCCGAGCGGCCGGGTCGAAAGAGCCCCGCTGTGGCTTAACGCGGCCAGGTCTCCGTTTTCCAGCGCCATGACAAGGCCGCCGGACCTGTCCAAAACCGGCCCCAGTACGGGAGCGTGGGGAAGTTCAATTTTCCAGAGATGGTATCCCGCCGCGGTATAGCAGTACAGCCTCCGGCCAAGGGGGACGAAAATCCTTCCGTCCCAGCCGGAAAGAATGGGCGCGCTGAGTTCGGATGTGCTACCTGCGGGTGTGCTACCTGCGGATGCGTTACCCGCGGGCGTGCCGCCCGGCGATGTGCCGCCTGACGGCATATTCCCCGGCTTGAGCTGCCAGAGTTCCCTGCCGGCCCTGTTCACCGCGATAAGCTTCCCATCCGCCCGGTAAATGTAACAGGTGCCTTCCCTTGAGCGGCTTACATACGGGGCAAGCTTCCCCCGGGCGTAATAATCCCACAGGGTTTTACCGTCCAGAGTATAGGCGCGGATGTGTCCCCCGTCGAGAACCACGACGACCGTCCCTCCCTGGATTGTGGGAACGCCGGTAACCGCCCCCCCCAGAGCCATTCTCCATACCGGCGTTGCCGCGCCGCCGAGCTCTTCGGGGAAGACGCCTTCCGCGGTCTCCGCGCCCAAAAAAAGCAGGGGTGAAAGGAACAAAAAACAAAAAGACAGAATTTTTTTTCCCACTGATACCACTGTACTTTTTTCCGGGTTCTTTGTCAAAACACGCGGACACGAGCAAAAGGGAAGATAAGGGAAGGGGGGCGCATTTCCGGACCGGCGCCGCGTAAGGGCCAAATCGCCGCCGCGCCCCCCTGCGCGGGAGCCGGGCTTCGCCTGTCTCCCGCTGCCCCCGGACGGAACCTTCGCGGCGTGAAAACTCCATCCTGGCCAAAACGGAGCCCGGGCCGCCCAATCAATTCGCAATCACTTACGGGGAAGACAGGGCCCCCCTATGATTCGTTTACATAAAAATTGTTACCCGCTCATGGACTGGCAGAGTGCAGGACAGTCTGCCCCAAGTCCCACAAAGGAGGAATTACTTTGTCTCATCTCCTCCAAAAACCGTTTCAAATTCCTGTTGTTCAACAATGTTCCCGCTCTCAATGTCAGTCAGAGTTAATATGTTCCTGCCTGGCATTCCTGGTTCCTTTACGAATGAAAGCAGATAATTTTTACCGGCTCGCAAAGGAGGGCAAATGAATATTATATCGGTATCTACATTGCGGCTTACAGCTCTTACGTCTTGTGCCGTATTAACCACAGCCCCCAAAAGGCCAAACCCGCTTAAAGAGGTTTTCGAATTTGGGTTATAGTCGGCATGAACAATGATTCTGAGCTGACTGTTGGAAGGGAAGTTAATCGGATCCCAGTGCGTTCCTTTTTCAGGCTTCGGAAGCGATTGACCATCGAAAGAAACAAATGATACGTTGGGTTTTCCGGTTTGAAAGGTGTTATGAAAAGCTACGGAAGAAAAATTTTGTTCGTTTGCCGATAAAGAATATGTTGCCGGTTTTGTGGCACACCCAACAAAAAGAAATGAAGCAAGAAAAACCAAAAAATACATTGCCGTTCGTAATTTCATAATTACACGCTCCTATAAAATTATTTGCCAAGAAGCTACCATACTTTATCATCATTGTCAACACATTTTTTAATTTTTTTCTGCAATTTCCTTACGATTTATTCGGAGGGTATGCCGCCTGTTATGTGCAGTTGGAGCGTACACCACATTATTTTTAATCAATCATTTGAAACAAACCCCATTTTTCCTCTGGAGTTAATTCATAAGTTATAACTTTTGTTTCTATTTTATCCGTTTCCTCTATTTCAAATGTTACCTCAATTATCACTGGTTTCCGTTTAAAATTGAATATTGGCTCTGTATGATAATGACCCCACCATAACATACCAGAAACTGTTTCTGATTCACTTTTTAGAAATATTTTATTTGAATAATCCTCATAAAACAAATGTGATAAATTTTCACCATTCTTTATGCGTATGTCTATATTCTTTATTGTAAATGAAATATGTTTATTTTCAAAACCATGAACCGTAAAATAAATGCCATACGGATCTTTTGAATATGTGGTTGTTTCATTTTTTGTACATACACCCCCGCTGATATTCATTCCATTTTTCGATGACAATATGCCTTTCACTTCCTTGAGGTGCGCCTTGTTTTATACACTATATTTTTTAAACGATCAATACATTCTCAACTCTGGCATCCCTGATATTCTTAAAGCAAGAATTAAACCGGACTTTCGAATAAGAAAGCAGCGGTTCTTTTCCCGTTAAAATCTGTTTTTGCGGGTCCGGTTTTTGCATAATTCCTGCCATTCAGAGCAGCCGTCCTCTTAACCTTTTTCGACTTCCGCGACTCCTATGTTTGCGGTCAAAAATTTCTTTGATTGACCCTTTTTTCCCCGAATTTCTGAAAATGTGCCGGGCGGCCTGGGTAAAAATTACCCTTCCCACCGCCGCCTTTTGCTTTTTTTTCATGCAATTGGAGGGTTTTGAAATCGCGGCCCTAAAAACTCAGATTTTACGGGGCTTTTCCCTGTCTTGGCACGGTTCCTGCATTACTACTATAGTTATATGATGTTCCGCCGATGGTGTTGCCTCTTTTTTTTCCTCACCGCGTTTCTTGGAGCCCAGGAATTTTCTGTCATCACCCTTGAGGAAGCTGTCGAGCTTGCCCTCAAGGCGAGCGTGGATATCAAAAAAAACGCCGTTGAGCTGGGACTGGCAAAAACGAACGCGGACAATCTTTGGGCGCAGCTCTTTCCGTCAATAAACCTGACGGCGGGGATGAATTACAACATTCCCCTCCTTCGTGCCGCGCCCGGCGGCAATCCGGCCTATTCGGCCTCGGCCGGTCTTTCCCTCTACTTTAACGCCGGCCTTCCCCATGCCATGAAAAACATAACGCTGGCGTATCAGCAAAAGCTGCTTACTGCGGAAGACGCCCGGCGGCTGCTTTCCCTGAATGTCGCGAAAGACTTTTATTCGCTTGTCGCCCTGGAACAGAATCTTCTTGTTTTCGAAAACGCGAAAATCCTGGCGGAAGAGCAGATGGAACGCGATACTGCCGCGTGGAGGAGCGGCTACAAGGGAGAGCTTGAGTATTTACAGGGAAGGCTCAGCGCGGAACGGGCCGCGCTTGATTACGAAAAAGCGCTGGCGGGGTACCGTGACGCGCTGGCGGAATTCTGCGCCGCCTTGGGGCTGGACAACACGGCGATACGGCTCTCCGGGACGGTGGAAACCGGGAGGATTGTCCCCGATCCGGAAAAGCTCGCCGGTGAATACGCGGCGCGGCGGCCGGATATTGCCGCGAAAAGACACGAGGTTGAACGCGCGGCGGCGGAAGAAAAACAGAAGCGGCTGTCGGCAAAGGCTCCTTCGCTCACGCTTTCGGCGAACTGGGGCGCGGCGGCGGCGGACAACTTTTCCTGGGAAGGAGATCGTTCACTGGGCGCGAGTATCAGGTTAAGCATTCCGGTGAATCCCTGGATACCGCGTACTCTGGAAAACCAGGCGTTACAGGCGGCGTCGGCGGCTGTTGAAACGGCATCGCTTGATTTTGAAGATTCCCTGGAAAAAGCCCGGCGGGAAATCCACCGGCTTTGCGCAAACCTCGAAACGCTCTGGAACGAGCGGAGGCTGTCCCGGCTCCAGCTTGAAATAGCCAGGCGCAGTTATGAACTTTCCGAAGAAGCCTACAGGAGCGGGACGATGAGCTTTGTTGATTTTGAAATCATCCGAAGCAGATATACCGAGGCGCGGCAGGGGCTGTTGTCCGGCGAGCTTGACTACAGGCTTCTCGTGCTTGAATTGGCGTCCGCCCTTAATATAAGCGAGGCCGAACTGGCCGGGCTTTCGCCGGAAAGAGGTGAGTAATGGAAAAAAAGACAGGCGGCAGAATTACGATGGTTCTTGTGATCATCACTGCGGCCATCGGCGCGCTTATCGGTTTTCAGTTTGTAAAAGGCAGTTCCGCCCGGAACGTTTCCGTTTCGGCGCCTCAGGGCGGCGCGGCCGGACGGCCAGGTGAGACTGCCGGAACTGCCGGCGGCGCCGTGCGGCCGGGTCAGGCGGCCAGAGTTGCCGCCGCGGTAAGAACGTCCAGGGTGGAGTTTGGTTCCGTGGAAAACCAGGTGGTGTTGGGCGGCGTGGTCCGCCCGGCATCCGAGGTTCCGGTGTATCCGGTTGTCGGGGGAAAGCTTACCGATCTCCGGGTTAAAACAGGCGACAGGGTACAAAGGGGAGAAGTTATCGCCATGGTGGATCCTTCCCGGCCCGGCGATTCATTTTTTGCCAGCCCGGTCGTCGCGTCCGTTTCAGGGACGGTGCTGTCCGTACCTGTTCCCGTGGGAGATACGGTACAAACCACGACGGCGATTTGCGTAGTCGGCGATATTTCCCGGCTCAGGCTTGAAACCTTTGTACCCGAACGTTTTTCGGTAAGCATGAGGATTGGACTTCCCGCGCAGATACGTTTTGAAGCCATGCCGGGCGAATATTTTCCGGCGGAGGTTGACGAGATGAGCCCGGTACTGGATCCTGAAAGCCGTACGCGGCGCGTTATGCTGCGCTTTACTGCAAACCGGGTCGACCCGCGTATCATGGCGGGAATGTTCGCGGGCATCAGCCTGGTAACCGATTCCCGCTCCGGCGTTCCGGTGATACCCCGGCAAACTCTTATCAATACGTACGGTTCCTGGATTGTATTTGTTGTTGAAAATATCAACGGCGTTGAAACGGCCGTCCGGCGGGAAGTGGAACGCGGCCTTGAAAGCGAAGAAATGGTAGAGATTTCCGGCGGCCTTGAAATCGGAGAATACATTGTCGTCGAAGGGCAGACATTCCTGGGCGACGGCGACCCTGTACGGTCAGTGAACACCGCCGGCGGGGATTCGCGGCCGGGCTCCCCGGCATCGGAGTAGATTTTGAACATTTCCGGCTATTCGGTAAAAAAGCCCGTCACCGTTACCGTGCTCTACGCCCTGGCCGTGGGTATGGCGGCGACGCTGCTTCCCAAAATCGCCATTGATCTGTATCCCAGCACGGCCCGCCCGGTACTTTCCGTGTTTACCTCGTTTCCCGGCGCGGGCCCGGAAGATGTGGAACGCAACATCACCGAGCCGCTGGAAAAAGCCCTTTCCGCGTCCAGGGGCCTTACCCAAATAACAAGCAATTCCAATTTTGAGTCGAGTTTCATCAATCTAAATTTCGCCTATGGTACGGATATGGATGAAGCGATGACCGACACCCAGACGCTGGTGAACCGCCTTGCCAATTCCCTGCCGGACGGCGCGGGATCTCCGACAGTGCGGCGTTTTGACATGAGCGCCATGCCGATTATGCGGCTTGTGGTGCGGGGGAACTATCCTCCGGATCAACTCAGGCTTTTTGCCGAAGACCAGATACAGGCGGAACTTGAACGGATAGACGGCGTCGCCGCGGCGGAAGTTACCGGCGGCGCTACCCGCATCATCAAGGTGGAACTTTCCCTGAACCGCCTTGGGGCCTTTGACCTGACGCCGGGAGACATTGTCGCGGCCCTGAAAGGACAAAGCGTACTTTCTTCCGGCGGAAACCTTGTACGGGGCGTCCGTGAATATCAGATAATGACAAGCCAGGAGCTTACTGATATTCCGGAAATCAGGCGTCTTGTGGTCAAGCAGGTTGGATTTAACGCGGTACGGCTTGAAGACATTGCCACCGTAAGCGCCGGTTACAACGAAAACGCGGCGCGGGTTTATGTAAACGGCCAGGGCGGGGTGTACATACAGGTAACAAGCGAAAGCGACAGCAACCAGGTCCTGATTGCCCGGCGGGTCAAGGAAGCTCTGGACGGCATCAATTCCACTCTGCCCAGGGGCATTACCCTGGCGGTTCTTTCGGACAACACGTCGCTTATCAATTCAACGCTCGGCCAGGTTTTTTCCAACGCCATTCAGGGCGCCGTTCTCGCGATGCTGATCCTTTTTCTGTTTCTGCGGAACATCAAGGGAACCCTTGTCATTGGTTTTTCGATACCCATTTCCATTCTCCTTACCCTGATGTTCATGGCGTTTTTCGGTTTTACCCTGAACCTGCTTACCATGACGGGCCTTATCATGGGTCTTGGGATGACCGTAGACGCTTCCATTGTGATTCTTGAAAACGTCCACAATTACCGGGAACGCGGCGCAAAGCCCCAAATAGCGGCAATTCTTGGAACACGGGAGATGATCCGCGCGATTGTCGCCTCCACGGCGACCACGGTATGCGTTTTCATCCCACTTATCATTTATAAAAATGATTTGGAAATGATGGGGCAGCTTTTCAGCGATCTTATCTTTACCGTGGTTATTTCCCTGTGCTGTTCCCTTGTTGTCGCGGTAACACTTGTACCGGCCCTCTGCGGATCGATACTGCGCCTTGACACGAGAAAACAAAAACCGCTCAAGACAAAAATTCTTAAAGCCATAGACGACAAAATGGAAAAATTCTTCGTTTCCCTTGATAACGCCTATAAAAAATCCCTGGAATACAGCCTTAATCACCGCGGCCTTATCGTTGTCCTGGTCCTTTTTATCCTTGTGTTTTCCCTGATGCAGTTTTCCGGCATCGGAATGAACATGTTTATCCGCACCAGAATAGACGACAACGTCAACATCAATGTCGCCCTGCCCGAAGGTTCCACGATTGAACATACCGAATCCGTACTACGGGAACTGGAAAAACTCATTATCGAACAGATTGATGGATATACAAACATTGTGCTTACCGCCCGGCGGAGCGGAACAAACCAGGGATCGGTACAGATAACCCTGCCGCCCCCCGAAGATCAGAGGGATACCCCGGACAGCATACAAAGGAAGCTTGCTCCTTTTACCTCATCCGTGCCGGGGGCAAGCTTCTCGTTTCGGGCGGGGCGGGGTATGGGGAACACCCAGGCGGTGGAAATAACGGTAAGTTCCCGTGATTACAACGCCCTTATGGCAAGCGCCGATGATATATTGACCATCATTGCGCGGCTTTTGCCGGAAATTGAGAATCCCGAAGTTAACCTTGACGAAGGATCTCCCCAGTTGAATGTAGAAATTGACCGGGACAAGGCGGCAAGTCTGGGGCTTTCAATCGGCGCGATTGCCCAGGAAATCAAAACCGCCATGAACGGCACCACCGCGGCGACACTTGCGGGGGGCGGCGTCCTTACCGACATCGTCGTTTCGCTGAGAGAAGAAGACCGGCAGGGGCTTCCCAACCTGGACGCCATTTTTGTGATAAACGGCAGGGGAACCCGCGTACCGTTGTCCAACCTCGCTTCGATTACCGAAGGCCGGGCGCCGTCGTCAATACGCCGGGAAGACCGGCAGCGGATGGTCCGCATAACAGGCGATCTCCCCCAGGGAATCGCGGTTACGGAATTCCAGAAGCGCCTGATACAGACGATAAACGCCAACCTGGTTGAGCGGGAAGAAGTAACAATACGCTATCTGGGAGAAGCCGCCGAAGTGGAAGCCTACAATCTGCGTTTTCTGGTTATCATCGGCGCGGCGATTTTTCTTGTTTTTGGGGTAATGGCAAGCCAGTTTGAGTCGTTTGTCGACCCGCTTATCATCTTTTTTTCAATCCCGCTTCTTTTTATCGGGGTGATATGGATCTACAAGATCGGAAATCAGCCCATGTCGATGTTTTCCGCCGTCGCCATCGTCGCGCTGGTAGGCGTTGTGGTAAATAACGGCATAGTCCTCGTGGATTATACCAATACCCTGCGCGCGCGGGGTCTTAAAGTCAGGGAAGCCTGCATTGAAGCGGGCAGGAACAGGCTCAGGCCGATCCTTATGACAAGCCTTACCACCATACTCGGCATGGCCCCCATAGCCTTCGCTCCCGGTTCCGGCGCGGACACCATCCAGCCAATCGGGAAAACCTTTGTCGGCGGTCTTACGGTTTCAACGCTAATGACCCTTTTTGTAACACCGGTGATGTATTCACTGTTAAATTCCCGGCATGATAAAAAAAAGAACGCGGTATGAAGCCGGTCCGCGCCGCCATAGTGGGCCTTGGCAGAATCGGGAGCCTTCTTGAAAACGATCCGCTGCGGGAAAAACCCTGTACCCATGCGGGCGCCATAGCCGGCAGCGGGGACTGTGTTCTTTCTGCCGGCGCCGATACAGACGGGGAACGGCGAAAACTGTTCGAGAAAACCTGGCGGTGTCCGGTGTACGATGACGCCCGGATCATGTTGGAAGCGCACAGGCCGGATCTGCTCTGCGTCGCGACACATCCGGACAGCCATCTGTTTTACTGCGAACTTGCGGCCCAATACGGGGTAAAGACCGTCGTTTGCGAAAAACCGCTCGCGGATTCCCTTGAAAAGGCAGAAAAGATCGCCGCGCTTCATGAAAAAGGAAAAATCACCGTCATTACAAACCATGAACGCCGGTATTCGGCCGATTATCATGCGGCAAAGACCGTGCTTGACGGCGGAAAGCTCGGCGCTCCGCTCTCCGTCAGGGCCGCGCTTTATATGGGAAAGGCGCGGCGGCTTGTCGACGTGCTGTGGCATGACGGCACTCATCTGGCCGACGCGGCGATGTTTCTTACCGGCGCGGTGCTTAAACACCAAAAAACCTGGGGCGCGGAACTTTCACAAAGAAGAGGAACCGCATATCTGGAGGGCCGGCTTGAATTTCCGGGCAATCCGGCGAAAAAAAACACGCGGCGTACAAAAAAAATTCCTTTTTTGATGGAACTCGGCGCTGAACGGGATCATCTGGTATTTGAGCTTGAGTTTTCCTGTGAAAGGGGAAGACTCAGAATAGGGAACGGCATTTTTGAAGTATGGGAAAGCGTTGAAAGCCCCTACGCGAAAATGTTTCGCTCTCTCGAAAAAAAGCGGGAAGGATTTCCGGGGCCCACCGGATACTTCAGCAACATGATCAAAGACGCGGCATCTTGCTGCCTAAAAAAAAATAAAATTCCCCTGTCAAAAGCACTTGACGGACTCAACGTAATAAAGTACCTTGACTCGGTAAAGCCTTGGATTGGCTGAGCATAAATTTTCTTAATCGATATGCCGATAAAGAAGTATATCGTCATAAGGAGCGAAACATGCCGAATTGTCCTAGTCGTGGAGTAATGCTTGCTGCCGCAGCCGGTGCTGTTAAACCTGCTGTAAAGAAACCCGCCGCGAAAAAGCCCGCGGTAAAGAAACCCGCCGCCGCGAAAAAACCCGTGGTGAAAAAGCCCGTCGCGGCGAAGAAGCCCGTTGCCGCGAAAAAGCCCGTCGCCGCAAAGAAGCCTGCGGTGAAAAAGCCCGTCGCCGCGAAAAAGCCCGCGGTAAAAAAAACCGCAGCCGCGAAGAAACCGCTGATCAAGAAATAGACAACTTTGTGAACGCAAGGGCTGTCCGGGAAGCAGTTTCGAACCGCAGGTTCGCGCTTCCGGGGCAGCCCTTGTTACGGCCGTTTTCGGGAAACCGGCTATCAAGCTATCAAGCCGGTTTTTCGGGGCGGCGTGGAAGTAAAAAAACGACGGAACCCGGCGCGGGCTTCTGTTTTTCTTAAGTCCGCGGGTCCTCCAGAGGGGACCCTCCGGTGTGTAATTTTATCCAGATAAAGTAACGGCCTTTTTCGGAGGGTTGGATAGTGGTTAATCCGCCAGTTTTGGGAACTGGATCTCGGGGGTTCGACTCCCCCCTCTCCGATTCCCCCTATTCGTTTATGATAAGCTGAGCTTTTTCTTCGCCGGGCGGAAAAAGATACAAATCCGGGAGCTTGAAGGTCTTCGTCATGGAAAGAGGGAACACGCTTTCTTCGCTTACCGCTGGAACGGCAAAAGAGAAGGATAATTCTTCAAAATCACCACCTAAAATCCTGATCACATACTGAAAAACGCCGGCCGCGCCGCTTTTTTCGGCGTTTACCGGGCCCGGCCAGAATGTAAATGTTCCGCTTGTGTTGGGAATAAGGTCGTATGGGTTCTGCCAGTTCGCGTCCCGCATTGATACAAGGTTTCCGTTTTGCAGCAGATGTACGGTACTTTCCATAACCGGAGAGAAATTCAGCCCGCTAAAAACCCTCCCCATGATGATGGGGATATTGAAGACGGGGTTTGGGGCCTTTGTCCCGCCTAAAACCGCCGCGTGATCCCTGCCGTGATGATCCGCATACGGCCGCTGATTATGGCTTACCCGTCTGATGCCTTCGTACACCAGGGCGGTAAGATCAACCCTGTTCTGCTGGGAATCGAATCTGTCCTGGTTTGCCCTCGCGATACCCCGGTGGGAAACCACATAACGGGGCTCTGTCCGGTTTAATACATAGCAAATGGCGTCCTGCCTGCATTGGGCACAGGTACAGAGCGATGTATCGGAACTGTCTTTTTCTATGGAATCGCAAAGAGAGTTTACCTCACAGACAATCCAGTCTTCCGCCATATTGTGTATTTCCATGATCTTCCTCACTATAAATGTAACCATTTTTCGCTGTTGTGCAAGACGGCTTCCGGAATTTTGACCCCGACGGGGCTGAATATTCTTACAACGCGGAGGGATTTTACGAAATCAGTAACAGCGTTCCCCCGAAAGGCGCTGGTACTTTGGCCGAAAAAGCATTCTTCATCCCTGACATACAGGGAGCTTTCCAGCGATACCGGTTCGGGAAGATCGATGATGATGTCGTCTACGGCGGCTTCGGCGGCCAGCGCCCTTTCATACAAATGACGGTTTGTGATATCCAAAAGGCCCGCGTGCGCGTTTTCGTCAAAGAGAAAGGCGGCCGCCTCAAAATAAAGCTTCCCGTTTTTTACTTCCCCGGCAAGGCGAAAAAGCGGGTGCTTTTTTTCCTCCATAAGCCTGAAAAGGCTTTGATCGTCGAGGCCGTACAGATCTTCACCGGAAATTATCCTGTCCCGAAGGCCGGAAAGAAGCGCT
Source organism: Treponema sp. (assembly GCA_031268975.1). Taxonomy (GTDB): domain Bacteria; phylum Spirochaetota; class Spirochaetia; order Treponematales; family Breznakiellaceae; genus JAIROH01. The sequence goes on from JAIRWM010000139.1 coordinate 12,606, forward strand.
TTTTTTATCATTGCCGTGGCGGATCGTACCTGTCTGTGCCAGTAAACAGTTCTGTACATGAGGTATTTTGAAAACAATACCGATTCCACGCTGGGGATGCCCCGTGAATCTATATCAACTCCCCGATCTTTGTGGGGCAAAAGCCTGGAAAAGATAAAATCCACATCCTGCGCGCCGTAGGGAACGCCGCAGTATCTGGCATCCCGGTTGAGGTAATCAAGCTTGTCCGGATCAAGCACCCCGGAAAGGAGTCTGCGGTAAAACAGCAGTTCTCCATCGTCTGAATCAACAGAAATGTCCACTATTGCCGAGGTAAATTCCGGATCCGCGCCGCAGAGCGCGACAAGGCTTTTTAGCGGCTCATCTGCGATCAGTCTGGCCGTCAGCGTTTCGTGGGAATCCAGCGGCAGTTCCTTCAGTGAATGGGTATAGGGAAAGTGCCCCAGATCGTGAAGCAGGGCGGCGCAGAGGAAAGAACGGACGCCGCCGGCACTCATCCAGCCGCCCGCGCCCCGTTCGGCAAGCTCAATCAACAGCCGCCGCGACAGGTGGTATACCCCGATGGAGTGGCTCGCCCTGGTATGGGTCGCTCCGGGATAGACGCAGTACGCCGGTCCAAGCTGGAAAATCCGAAAAAGCCGCATGAACGGCGGCGAGGCCAGCAGTGCGGAGAGCTGCGGAGTGAGGTAAATGTGCCCCCAGAGGGCGTCCCGTACCGGTTCGGTGTAGCCTGACGTAAGGGCGGAAAGAGAATTCATACGATACTATACCCCGTTACCGGCCGTATGTCATCGCGCGGCATTACCGCGACTATCGCCCCTGTTTTTGGATCCCGCATTTCGTCCGCCTTGAAAACCGGTTCCAGTAACGTCCCCGGCGCGGCCGCCTCCATTTCTCCCCTGCTCCCGGTAACCAGCACAAGACCTTTTTCCGAACAGCAGTAACGGCCCTGTGCTTTGCCGACGGAAAACGGGTCTGATATTACCAATACGCGCCGCCCCCCGGTCTCCGGGCATACGCCGCCGGTCTGTGAAGCAAGCAGAAAACTGAACACAGCCCGTTCTTTCGGAATGCCCGCGGCGGAAGAAAGCCGGTGCAGTTCCGCCGGGGCGCCGGCGGTATCAAAGGCAAAGTGGCACCATTTTGACCTGCCCCGTCCGGGACGCCGCGATGAAAAAGGCGGCCCGTCTTCCGCCGCCTGACGTGAATGTTCCCCATACATGCCGGGCATGGGGCAGGGGGCCCCGTGGATGCAGGGCGCGGCGATTTTTCTTCCCTTTTCAAGCAGAACTTCCCGCAGGGCGGCGATAAACGCCCCCGATTGGGGAATCCCCGGTTCCATAACAAGAATCGATCCGCCGGCGGAACAAAGCCTTTCAAGAACGCCGGCGGCTTTTTTTGCCCACAAAGCCGGACCGCCGTCCCGGTACATTTCATTAAAAACGTTTATCGCCGTTACAAAAGCCGCTTTCCCACCCCGGACCGGCGCGTCAATGGAATCGTGAATGGTTCTGATCTTCCAGGTGATTCCCCCTTCCGTCCGGGCAAGCGCGGTCAAAAGCTTTTTCCCCGCTTCCAGTGCCGGAGCTGAATGATCGATGCAGCGGAATTCCAGATCAAGCTTTCGCAGCTCCGGCCGGAGAAGCCACAGGCTGACAGGCAGCGTCAACGGGCCGCACCCGATATCCGTTATCACGCCGCCGCCGGTCAAACCGAAAAGCGAAGCCGCCCCGCCATTGCCGGCGGCGAACGAAAAAAGCCGGTGCAGCCGGAACACGTTCCACGGCAGAAAAAACCGGAGATACGCGGACAACAGATTGGGCCGGCTCAGGTAGCCGTTTCCGCGCTGAAAGCGGCCGCTGGTAAGAAGCCGGGAAAGTTCGGCTACGTCTTCGGGAAGCCTTGAGCGGAAACGGCCGGGCACGGGAAAGGCCTCTTCGATAACCCGGAGAAGCTTTTCAAGACCGCCGCACGGCTGTTCGCCCGGCCGCCTGGGAGAAATATGTTCCAATTGTCAAGGATTATATTCCTACTGTGCGGGAATTATCAATACCCGCCGGGGGTTCGTTATTTTTTTTCCTTCCGGGAGGATCGAATTTCCAGCTTTACCGGTATCATTGAATAACCAAGGTCCCGGCGGATTTTGTTGCGAAGATACGCCTGGTACGATTCTGTAACGGCATCGGGCCGGGACACAAAGAACACGAACTTGACCGGATTTTCCGAAACCTGGACGGCGTATTTTACGGAAAAGCGGGTGCGCGGCCCCTGCGGCGGCGGATATTCGGCAAGCCAGCGGGCAAGGGCCTGGTTAAGGGCGGCTGTATCGGTGCGGCGGCATAGTTCGTCTTTCATACGAAGCGCGGTTTTTAGCAGATCATCCACGCCTTTTCCGTCCATTGCGCATAGCGGTACAATCGGAGCGTATTCCATCTGCCCGAAAAAATACCGGATACGGTCCTTCGCGGCATTTTCGGCGTTTTTAACGGGGGGCATACGATCCCACTTATTGAGAACAAGTATAACTCCCCGGCCTTTTTCACAGGCCAGGGCGGCGATTTTTTTATCCTGATCGCTGAGCCCTTCCTGTGCGTCGATAAGAAGAAATATAATATCGGCCCGGTCAATGGATTTAATCGCCCTGTTAACTGAATAATACTCAATGTTTTCCGTTACTTTTGATTTACGCCGTATTCCGGCGGTATCAAGAACCCGAAACCGTTTGTTCCTGAAAACAAAACCGCCTTCAATTACATCCCGTGTCGTGCCCGGCACGGAGCTGACAATGGACGCGGCCGAAGAAGTAAGCCGGTTTGACAGGGTCGATTTTCCGGTATTGGGCTTTCCCAAAAGGGAAAGGATTATCGGCCCGTCCTCTTCCTCACGGAAACCATTGCCAGGGCCTTCGGCGCGGTCAGGCGCGCCATCCGGGCCGCCGGCTTGCACGCCGTCCGGCGCACCGGCCTGTGCGCCGCCCCGTGTGCCGCCCTCAGCGCCGCCCAGACGTTCCGCGATTGCCTGCTCAAGCTCGCCGACATGATCCCCATGTTCCGCGGAGATCATGAAAAGCCTGTCGAAGCCCAGCGAGAGCAGGTTCCAGGATTCCCCTTCGCGTCTTCCGCCTTCGGTTTTGTTTACCACGGCGAGAATTTTTTCCCGCCAGGGACGAAGCAGTTCAATAAATTCCTCGTCTTCGGGAGTAAGTTCACCGGCCTCAAAAACAAGCGTCACAAGGTCCGCCTCTTCGATACATTCCAGGGCGCGCCGTACAATCAGCCGGTCAAGCTCGCCGCCTTCTCCGTCAAGCTTAAAGCCGCCGGTGTCGACAAGCCGCAGGGGCTTTCCCGCGATAACGGCCCGCTCTTCTACGGGGTCCCGCGTTACGCCCGGAGTCGGATCGGTAATTGAACGGCGGCGGCGCAGAAGGCGGTTAAACAGGGTTGATTTTCCCACGTTCGGGCGTCCGGCAAGAACCACTAACGGAAGTGTTTTTCGGGTCATCGTTCTACCGTTCTTTTATGTTTTTCTTCGCCCAGTCCGCAAGCAGATCGTTTGTCTGTTTGCAGGCTGTGCAGGCAAGGGCTTCTTTTGCCAGCTCCTGACAGTCCGAAAAGCGTATCCTGCGGATAACGTGCTTTACCGTGGGGATGGAGGGGGACGCCATGCTGAACTCGTCAAGGCCGAGACCGAGCAAAAGCGGCGCCATGAACGCGTCGCCGGCAAGTTCGCCGCACAGGGACGCCTTTATCCCGCGCCTGTGGGCGGCGTCTATAGTCTGCTTGAGAAAGCGCAGCACGGCCGGATGCGCCGGCTGGGCCAGATAATTGACTTTTTCGTTTCCCCGGTCAACGGCCAGTGAATACTGGATAAGATCATTTGTACCGATGGAAAAGAAGTCGGACTTTTCCGAAAGAATATCAGCGAGTATCACCGCGGAGGGGATTTCGATCATCGTGCCGACTTCCATGTATTCCGAAAATCCATGTCCGTTTTTACGGCATTCCGTTTTCGCTTCTTCAAGCAGCGCCAGCGCGTCTTCAAGTTCTTCCATGCAGGAAATCAGCGGAAACATTATTTTGACCGTTCCTTCCACGCTGGAACGAAGTATGGCCCTGAGCTGGGTTTTGAACATTTCAGGCAGCGAAAGGGAAAAGCGTATCGCCCGCCAGCCCAAAAGGGGATTCGCTTCGCCGCTGCCCTGAAACCCCGGCAGTAATTTGTCGCCGCCCAAATCCACGGTTCGTATGGTTACCGGCCGTTTCCCCATAACGCCGATCACTTTGTTGTACGCGGCAAGCTGTTCTTCTTCCGTTGACTGGCCCGGCGTCATAAAGAGAAATTCCGACCGGAAAAGACCTATTCCTTCCGCGCCGTTTTGCAGGGCCGCCTCGGTTTCTTCCGGCATTTCCAGATTCGCGTTAAGGACAACTTTCCATCCGTCCAGGGTTTCGGCGGGCAGTCTTTTCAAGGGATGAACATGCCCTGAGGCTTTCCGGTTCCGTTCCATCGCCTGTTCGTAACTTTTTAACGTTTCCCTGTCCGGATCGATCACCACCTTTCCGTCTTCTCCGTCAACCACAAGAACTTCCCCGCCGGAAATTTCCCGGGTTGCGTTTGAAAGGCCAAGCACGATGGGAATGCCGAATGCCCGCGCGAGAATCGCCGTATGGCTTGTTCTGCTCCCCGTGTCCATCGCCACAGCTTTTACCATGGATTTGTTTATCGCCAATATGTCCGAGGGAAGAAGGCTGTGGGCCACGAGGATCACGTCGCCGGAAAGTTCCGCCAGTGAAAAACGGCTTATCCCCAAAAGGCGGTTTATAATTCTCCGCGAAACGTCCGATACGTCGGAAGCCCGTTCCCTGAGGTACGCGCTTGGAGACAAGGCGAGCTTTTGGGAAAGTTCCCGCGAAATTTCCCACACTATCCATTCAATGTTTTCGTACTTTGACTCAAGCCGCGCTTTAATCTTGTAATGAAAATCCGGATCTTCCACCATTAAAAGATGGGCTTCGAAAATGCTTTCCTGTTCCCGGCTTATGCCCTGGGCGTCCTCTTTAAGCAGCCGCAATTCGGCGGCGGCGCCCCGGGCGGCTTCCACAAAACGCCTGAGTTCCTGTTCCACCATGTTTTCGGCGATTGAATAGCGGGGAATTTCGAGGTTGTCCTCCGGAGAAAGCAGCGCTTTACCGATTACAATGTCCCGGGAAACCGAAATGCCGGAAAGGGTTTTCATGTATCACAACAATAACCTGAAAAACCCGGCTTTTTCAAGAACGCGGAGTCTACACCCGGCCGGACGGCGTATTGTTTCCCTGGGGAACAAACAGCGCTTTTATCGCGTTCCCGGCTTCAATGTCGTCAAACACGCTTTTCCAGTCGCCGATATCCGAGCGGTGGGAAACAAGAACGCCCAAATCATGGGGTGATGATGAAAGAACCGAAATCGCCTTTTCCCATGAAGAAACGCTTGAGCTGAAACAGAAGCTGAGGTCCAAAACTTTTTTTACCATTTCGCCCCACAGAACGGGTATTTTTTCCGCGCCCGGCAGACCAAGAACGGTTATTCTGCCGCATTTCCGTACCGACCCGACGGCGGAATTCACCCCGGCCGCCGAACCGCTTGCCTCAACGACAAGATCGGCGCCGATGCCGCCGGTCGCTTCCCGTATCCGCGCCGCCCCGTCCGTCTTTGTGACATTGATGATTTCGTCCGCGCCGAGTGCCCCGGCCGCGGGAAAACGCATGGCTTCGTCGGCGTCTGTTCCCAGGACAAACACCTTCGCCGCGCCGGCGGCCCTTGCCACAACAACAGACAAAAGCGCGATGGGCCCGGCCCCGACGACGGCCACTGTTTCGCCGGCGCTCACCCTGCCCCGCTCCGCGACCCCGTTAACGACAATCGCCGCCGGTTCCGTAAGGGCGGCGACCTCGTCGTCCAGGCTGTCCGGTATGTGGTGCAGAAACAATTCAGGCATTACAAGGTAATCGGTAAACGCCCCGTCCATTCCCCAGCCGGGGGAACGCTTTTCCGCGCAAAGCTGAATGTACCCCGCGCGGCAAAGGCCGCACTTTCCGCAAAACCGGGTATGCGGCTCGGCGACAATCCTGTCGCCGGGTTTAAACCCGGCGACGGCCCCGCCTGTTTCCACAACGACCCCGGAAAATTCATGGCCCAGTACAACCGGCGGCCAGTACGGGAATTCATCATGGTAAATATGAATGTCCGTCCCGCATACTCCCGACGCGCTGATCCGTATCAATACATCGTCATCATTTTTTATTTTCGGAACGGGGATATCACGAACTTCAATATTGCCGTCGCCCTTTGCCGTTTTAACAAGCGCTCTCATACCGTTCAACATAAACCCAAACCGGCAGCGGGTCAAGTTCAAAATGGATTTCCGGCAGGCAGACAGGAATTACTTGACGAATCCTTGTTCAATCTGCCATTGTTAAACCGGGCGGCGGGAAAGCGCCTTGCCCGGCAAGTTCCACACTACTGCGGCGAGGGATTGTTTTTACGATGGAAGATACACGGCCAAAACAGCCGAACTGCCTTAAATGCGTCCATTTTAAAATTACCTGGGACCCGGCTTTTCCCCGGGCCTGTGAAGTGTTCGGTTTTAAGGGACAGTCCCTGCCGTCACAGGAAGTTCTTCGCGCTACGGGGCAAAACTGTCCCGCGTACAAAACAAAAGAGGGCCTTAAATGAAACCCGGCGTCCCGGCGGGCGCCGCGGACATCTGCCTTGTCCAGCCGCCTTTTGTTCAGCTTAACGGTCCGTATCCTTCCCTGCATTACCTTGCTCCGTTTCTCAAAAAGCTTGGACACAGGGTTATTGTTCAGGATCATTCAATAGGGCTTTTTGAGGAAATTTTCTGCCGCCGGGGACTGGAAAAAATTTTCCGTGACGCGGCGGCGCGGGAACAATTTCACAGGTCAGGCGGAATTCATGAACGTTTCTGGCATGAAAGATTTTTATCCGAACAGGGAACATGGCTTACCTGCGTTGACCGGCTTGTTGCTTTCCTCAGGGGACGGGATTACGAAGCCGGCCATTTTTTCGCCCTGGCAAACGGATGCCTTCCCGGCGGCCCCCGTACCGGAGCGTTTACGGCCCAAAACAAAGGAGAGCTTTCCCCGGAACAGGCGAAAATTCTCGCGTCGAGGCTGCTTGCCGACCTCGCGGACTTTATCACTTTTTCGCTGGACAGTTCTTTCAGCCTTGTCCGTTACGGTTCTCCGCCGGGCGTTCATTCCTTCGACGAAATTCGACTTGACGGCTACATCATAAAGGAATTTTATCTGCCGTATCTTGAAAACCAATGGAAAGATCTTGCCGGAAAGATCGGCGGCGGCGATGACAGCGGCGGGCGGAATTTTATTATCGGCGCGACGGTTCCTTTTTCAGGCTGCCTCGCCGGGGCGCTTGCCTGCGCCCGGTCCGCAAAGCGGTATTTCGGCGCGGACGTTGCCACCGTCTGCGGCGGCGGATATATCAGCACGGAACTCCGTTTTCTCGAAGACGAGCGGATATTTGATTATTTCGACTACCTTTCTTTTGACGACGGATATACGTCTCTGGAAGGTATTCTCGGGCGGACAGGAATGAGCGAAAGCGGCGAAGCAATCCCCAAAACCATGTTCCGTTTAAAAACCGGCGGAATTGTACGCGCGGATGATCTTCGCGCTTCGCGGACAGACGCGGTGCTCCATCCGGCGGCAACGGGCGTATTCCCGGATTACAGCGAAGTGGATTTTTCCCGCTATATCCGTCCTGTCGACGACCGTAATCCCATGCACAGACTCTGGACCGACGGACACTGGCTCAAGGCGTATCTGGCGTACGGCTGTTACTGGCATTCCTGCAGTTTCTGCGACACAACGCTTGACTATATCCGGTGTTTTGCCCCGGCGGATCCGGCGGCGCTGTTTTCCCACCTTGTCCTCCAGGCGGAAAAAACCGGCGCGAGGGGGGTGCATTTTGTCGACGAAGCGGCGCCGCTCCCGTCGCTTATGGCCTTTGCCGGACGCAACCGCAGCGCCGGCCTTCCCCTGGTGTTCTGGGGAAACATCCGATTCGGCGGTATCGGAACGGACGAGGCGGCATGGCTTGCCTCAGGCGGAATGATCGGCGTATCCGCCGGTATCGAAGTCGCCTCCGAAAACGGACTGAAACGGCTTTGCAAGGGCTTTACCATGGAACAGCTTGCCGCCTCCTGCGCCGCCCTCAAGGAAGCGGGCATACTCGTTCACGGGTACCTCATATACGGATACTGGGATCAAAGCCCCCAGGAAATGGCCGACTCCGCCGAAACAGTACGCCAGTTTTTTGAACAGGGCCTTTTGGATTCCGCGTACTGGCATAAATTTATCCTGACCCGGCATTCGCGGCTTTATGCCGAATGGGAAAAAGGCATGCACCCCGCGCTCTCCGTCCCGGACGGCGCGCCGGATACGGGCGGCGGAAAACGTTTTGCGCTTAACGATCTTGTTTTTACCGGAGAGGACAGTTATATTCCATACGGCGGCGGACTTGACCGGCTGCTCGGTTTCTGGATGGCAGGCGATACGGACGCGCCGGTCAGCGAAGCGTTTCCCTCCGTGGAGCCAAAGGTTCCGCCGGATTATATTACGAAACTGCTTGACCGCTATGCCCGGAAACGGGACAAAGACCGGAACCCGCCGCGCTTTTACGCGGAGCCGGAGTCTTACACAGGAAGGCTTTTTTTTCTTGGATCAAAACCGTTTTTCAGACAGGACAGAAAAAAGCCGAATCTTGTCTGGTACTGGCGGCTTACAGAGCACAAGCTTCCCGTCAGGGACAGAGCCGCCGCCGAAGCGATACAGGCGCTGCTGGAAACGGCGGCGGAACCGGGAAGAAGGCAGGCGGAGTTTTACCGGGACCTGGAAAAAGCGGCGGGCCCCGACGCGGGTGGCGTCTGGAAACGGTTACGAAGCGGGGGGCTTGTCGTACTGTCCCCGGACACAAAGTAAGGAGATAAAAAAGTGATACAAAAAAAAGCGGCGGTTCTTCCGCTTGTAATGCTTTTGGGAATGTCGGCGATTGTGGGCTCTGCCCAAACCGGAAGAAGAACCGTTATTACATCCGGCAGAGTCAACACCATGGGCAAGTTCAATTTTCAGTACGGAATTCTTGAGGCAAGCATAAAAATTCCCAAAACCGCCGACGGACTGTGGCCGGCGTTCTGGCTTTTGGGCGGCGATTACGCGGAAAAATCCTGGCCGGACTGCGGGGAAATCGACATCCTGGAAATGGGCCACGCTTCCGGCATTGAAGACGGAACCCAGGACAAATTTTTCTCCGGCGCCGCCCACTGGGGGCCTGTGCAAAGCGGCGGATCCCATCCGAATTACGCGGTTCATAAAACAAACCTTTACGGTTTGCAGTACGGGGATTTTCACCTGTTTACCCTTGTGTGGGATGAACACAGCATAAAAATGTATCTGGACAGGGACAAAGTATCTGATGATCCGGACGGCGCGCCGGATACACAGGGGGGCGTCCCGGATGCGCAAGCGGGCGTGCCGCCAAAAATCACCGCCGGAATGAAGCCGTACTTTGAGATGATCATCACGGCGGAACTGGCGCCGTATTTTCGCAAACCCTTTTTTATCGTCGCGAACCTTGCCGCGGGCGGCAGCCTTACAAACATTTTCACCGTTGACGGAGTCAGCGCCCTTAACCGGGCAAACTCGAACCAGGCTTCCATGTATATTGACTACATCAGGGTGTACGACACCTCCGGCGCGTTGATCCTTGACGAGGAATTTAACCAGAGCCGGCTTGACGCGGGAAAATGGAACATCGAAGAAAATGACGGCGGCGGGGGAAACCGGGAACTGCAAAGCTACCGGCGCGAAAATGTCAGGATTGAAAGGGAAAGGGCGGGCGGCAGGAGCTGTCTTGTCCTTACCGCGAAAAAAGAAAGCGGCAGACCGTAAACGGGACTTTCCGGGAACGGCGCCGCCGGAAACGGGCGCCTACAGCGATCCCCGGTACGCGCCGAGGAACCGGAAATTTTCGGTATGGGTTTTAAGGTCTTCCATAACGGCAAAAAAATCGCCCCGCTCGGGAATGCTTACGTCAACATAAAACTGGTACTCCCAGGGTTTTCCTTCGATGGGGCGCGATTCAAGTTTTGAAAGATTCAATCCGTTGCCGGCCATAATTTCCAGGCACGCAAAAAGGGATCCCGGTTTATCGGGAACCGAGAAAACCAGGCTTGCCTTGTCGGGGCGTTCGGAACCGAGGGACGGCGGCATCCAGGCGGATTCTTCGCCGCCCGGCCCGTGCGCGGAAAATTTTCTGCTGATAACAAGAAAGCGGGTATAATTAAGCGGGTTGGTTTCTATCCCTTCCTTCAGCACCTTTAATCCGTGTATTTTCGCCGCCGCCGCGCCGGCTATGGCGGCAACCTTGACGGCGCCTTCCCTGGCTATTGAGCTGACGGCGGTAGCGGTGTCGTTGCAGGCTTCCAGCGTCCAGGACGGGTGTTTGTCAAGAAAATCCCGGCATTGGGCAAAACCCTGGGGATGGCTGCGGACGATGGCAATGGAATCCATATCCGCCCGCTCGTCACCGATAAGGCAGTGTACGACACGAAGCTTTACTTCGCCGACAATCGCGATATCAGGATAGCGGAGAAACAGTTCGTAGTTTTCATGGATACTTCCGGCAAGACTGTTCTCCACAGGGACAATGCCGGCACAGGCAGAGCCTTCCAGAACGGCGTCAAAAATTCCCTTGAACGACTGCGCCTGAGTCCGGGGCGCTTCTTCGCCGAATATCCGCATCAGGGCCTGTTCGGCAAACGCGCCGCTTTCGCCGTTATAGACTACGGGCTTTCCGGCCGGCTCCGCATCCCCGCCGGCGCTCCCCGGACGCCCGCCGCCGCCCCGTACCGCGGAAAAACCCGGACGCGGGGTACGGAGCAGTTCTTTCCCCACCACCGGAGCCAGCGCCTCTATATCCCGCATCAGTTTTTCAAACTGTTCCGGATACAGCGACTGGGGCCCGTCCGACAAAGCCTCGTCCGGCCGGGGGTGGACTTCCACGGTAAGGCCGTCCGCGCCGGCCGCTATGGCGGCAAGAGCCGCGGAGGAAACCTTTGCCCGAATACCGACCGCGTGGCTGGGGTCGACAATTACCGGAAGGTGGGAAAGGCTTTTGACGACGGGAATGGCCGAAATATCCAGGGTATTGCGGGTATAGGTTTCAAACGTGCGTATCCCCCGTTCACAAAGAACAACGTCGTTTGTTCCCGCCGCCAAAAGGTATTCGGCGGAAAGAAGCCATTCCTCCACGGTAGCCGACGGCCCCCGTTTTAAAAGCACCGCTTTTCCCAGGGAGCCGACCTTTTTTAAAAGCTCGAAGTTCTGCATATTCCGGGCGCCAATCTGGAACATATCCGTCAGGTCCCTCATGTCTACGGCAAGTTCGGGAGAGACAACCTCGGTTACAATCGGCATGCCGCAGGCTTCCCCCGCTTCCCTCATGTATTCAAGGCCCTTCATCCCCAGCCCCTGAAACGCGTACGGACTGGTTCTGGGTTTGTAGGCCCCGCCCCGGAGCAGCACCGCCCCCGATTCCCGCACCCGCTCGGCGGTTTCCCGTATCTGTTCCCTGCTTTCAACCGCGCAGGGACCGGCAATTACGGTAATTCTGGAGCCGCCGATTTTCACATTTCCCTGACTGCCGACGGTTACGATGGTGTCTTCGGCCTTTGTTTCCCGGGATACAAGCTCGTAGGGCTTACTGGTCGCGGCGACCCGCTCCACTCCCGGCAGGAGCCCCAGCTCCCTGAGGTCAACAACCCCTTTGCCTGCCGCACCTATTACCTCGTCCTCGCCGAAAACCTGATCCCGGACAGCGTATCCCCGGTCACGAAGATATATGCGGATCAGTTCTTTGTCGTGCGTATCAATATGTTTTGACAAAACGATAATCATTGGTATTGCCTCTCGATGCCGCCCAGAGTAGTATGATTCATGCTAGCAAAACGGAACGAAATGAACAAGCGGGGACTGTTCGAAAAGCTGACTGCCTCCCGGACGGTCCACGCCAAAATTCCCGTCCTTGTCCTTATCGCCTGCAACTTTTACCTTTCGTCCAGATCGACCCTTCCCGCCGTACCAAGCTTTCGCTTTGCCGACAAAGCCGCCCACTTCGCCTATTTCTTCGCCGTCGCCGCGGCCTGGGCCCTGTGGTTTTCCCGGGAAAGCTGGAAAGCGCACAGAACCCGCAACATATTCTTCTGCGCAGCGCTCGCTTCCGCGTGCGGGGTTCTCGACGAATTCCACCAGTATTTTGTTCCGGGCAGAAACTGCGATGTTTTTGACTGGATAGCCGACACCCTGGGAGCGCTGCCCGGCAGCATTGCCGGATACGCGGCGGCGCGGCGGACGCGCGTTTGACAAAACGGCGGGAGGAGTGTACACCACCTTCCCCCATATATAACGTGGCTTTTCCTTTAACACCATTTTTTACCCTATGCATGGCGTACCTTTCATGGCGGGCGGTTTCCGGCCGCCGTCCGGCGGGACGCGTTTGGGCGGAAATTCCGGCGGTTTCACCCGGCACGCTCCAGATTTCGGCTCGGAAACTTTAGTTTTTAACTCGGAAACTTTAGTTTTTAACTCGGAAACTTTAGTTTTTGACTTGGAAACTACAGTTTTTGACTCGGAAACTACAGTTTTTAACTCAGAAACTTTAGTTTTTGCTTCAGAAACTTTAGTTTTTGACTCGGAAACTACCGTTTTTAACCCGCAAACTACCGTCTTTAACTCAGAAACTTTAGTTTTTGCTTCAGAAACTACCGTCTTTGACTCGGAAACTACCGTCTTTAACTTGGAAACTTTAGTTTTTGACCCGGAAACTTTAGTTTTTGCTTCAAAAACTACCGTCGTTAACCAGGAAACTATCGGTTTTAACTCAAAATCAGACGCGGATTCTTCAAAAAATACCATGAAGGAAACAGAGCGCGATGAGTCAAAAGACCAATTGGCTGCCGGCGTCCCGCACGGGGATTCCGGCTATGACTCATAAGCAGATCCGGTATTTGACCTGAGGGCGGGGGACGGCCTGGAGGATACCCCCTGAGAAATTTATCGATTCCTGAACCGGCTACGCGGACGCGCAGGCGGCGCTGCAAAAAGTACCTGACCGGCAGCGGCTACGCGGTGTATCCGGGGATTGTGCCCCAGGACGGGGCCACGCCGGAACAGGCAGCGTCAACGAAGCACCGTATGACCGCCCCCGCCGACGGGGAAGAGCGCCCGCCATGAAAACGCGAGGGACAGGCGGGCGGCTGGGGGCCGTCGACTTCGGCCATCGTACCATAACGCAGCATTTTAGCGGGCAACCAGTTCGCCTACTGTATGTTATGTGCAATACGGGCTAAAATTTTTCAAAAGGGATTGACAAAAAATAATGGAATGTGGTATTGTAAAATCATGAAAATACATCTAAGAAATATCGTTAAAGCGTTCATGCCTTATGGATTAATTATTTTACATAGAAAATATAACGATTATAAAAAAATTTATAAAAAGGAAAATATACAAAAAGGATTTGTTTTTGATATAATTATTAGTGTTGGTCAAGCTTGCAGGACTGCTCATTATTTAAAAAAACATGGTCTAAGATTTTGCGCAAATCCTCTTGACTGGATGACGTCTTATTCATTAGATACAGTTATTCATTTATACAAAACAAGATTCAATGATTTTTTTATGGATATTGTAGAAGATAAACAAAAATCATTAGAGCATAATTGTCATTGGTATATTGATTGTAAAAATAATATTGTATCAATGCATTATGATGACATAGAAGATAATAATAAATCATTTAGAGAAAAAATGGAAAACAGATTTGAAAAAATAAACCAAGTATTATTAAATGCAAATACCATATGTTTTATTTCATGCAGGAATGAAAATATTGA
>JAIRWM010000212.1 GCA_031268975.1 Treponema sp.
AGGAAGTTGGTTACTTCCTGGACAGCCATTGCATTTGCTCCCGTTTCGTTGAAACGGTGCGCAAATGCCGCACTAAGGAAGCTGTCCGAACAAGTTTTTCAAACTTTTCGGACAGTCCCTTCTCTGTGGTGGAATTCTTCATGGTGGAATTCTCTTCTGTTTCGCGCGCGGCTTATTTACCGTCCGGCTTGGGCCCCAGTTTAAGCAGTTCCCGCACTTCGTCGTCGGTAAGGGTTTCCCTGGTCAAAAGCGCGTCGGCAAGCTTTTCCATTTTCGCCTTGTGTCTGCCGAGGATTTCCCCGGCCTGGTTTTTCGCGGCTTCCAGGATGCCCTTAATCGCCTTGTCTATCTGCCGGGCGGTTTCTTCCGAATAGTCCTTGTGGCGGGCTATTTCCTTGCCCAGAAAAATCGGTTCGTCTTCCTGGCCGTAGGTAATCGGCCCCACTTCCGGATCCATGCCCCATTCACAGACCATGCGCCGGGCCATGTCGGTGGCCTGTTCCAGATCCTGCTTTGTGCCCGTGGTCGTTTCGCGGTAACACAGGTTTTCCGCCGCCCATCCGCCGTAACAGATGACAATGCGGTCGCTGATCCAGCCTTTTGTCCGCGAATAGCTGTCTTCTTCGGGGAGGGACATTGCCATGCCCAGCGCCCTGCCGTGGGGAACAATGGTTACCTTGTGCAGGGGATCGGCGTTTTTCAGGAAATAATGAAGCAGGGCGTGGCCGGCTTCGTGAACCGCCGTCATCCGCCGTTCCTTGTCGCTTACCACCAGGGTTTTGCGGGCGACTCCCATAAGAACCTTGTCCCGGGCCTCTTCCATGTCGCTCATCGCCACTTTTTCCCGGTCGTTGCGGGCGGCGAACAGGGCCGCCTCGTTGACCAGGTTGGCGATTTCGGCGCCGCTCATGCCGGGGGTCGCCCGGGCGATGCGGGCAAGATCGACAGCGTCGTCAAGGGGAATTTTCGCGGCGTGTATGCCCAGGATGGCTTCCCGTTCCTTTATGTCCGGCATGGCGACAACGACCTGGCGGTCGAAGCGGCCGGGCCGGAGCAGGGCCGGATCCAGCACGTCGGGCCGGTTTGTCGCGGCGAGGATTATTACCCCGTCTTTGGAATCGAAGCCGTCCATTTCCACAAGAAGCTGGTTCAGGGTTTGTTCGCGCTCGTCGTGGCCGCCGCCGTAACCGGCGCCCCGGGTACGGCCTACCGCGTCAAGCTCGTCGATAAAAACGATGCACGGGGCGCTGCGGCGGCCCTGCTCAAACAGATCCCGCACCCGGCTTGCCCCGACGCCGACAAACATTTCCACAAAGTCCGAACCGGACATGTGAAAAAAGTTGACCCCGGCCTCGCCGGCCACGGCTTTCGCCATAAGGGTTTTACCGGTTCCGGGCATGCCCACAAGGAGCACGCCTTTGGGAATCCGCGCCCCCATTTTGGTAAACTTCTGGGGGTTCTTCAGGAACGAAACGACTTCTTCAAGTTCGTACTTGGCGTCGATTTGGCCGGCGACATCGGAAAACGTAACTTTCTTTCCTTCGTCGTGATATTTTTTCGCCTTGCTTTTTCCGAACTGAAACGTCCGCGATCCCGCCCCCTGCATGTTTCTGAACATAAACCAGATAAACCCGATGATAAGAACCCAGGGGATAATTTCCAGCATAACGCGCCAGGGGCTTATGGCCGCTTCTTCGCCGCTGATAACAATGTTTTTTTCGCCCAGGAGGGCCAGGAGATTCGGATCGCTGTAGGGGATTCTTGTTTTAAAGCGGACCGGTTCCCCGCCCGCGCTGCGGCGGACGCCTTCAATCGTGTTGTTGTCGTAAACGGTAACTTCCCTGATTTCGTCCTTTTCCACATGCGCAAGAAAGTCCGAGTACGCCATAGGCTGGGCGGCCGGGGTATCGCCGCGGAAATAGTACGCGCCAAAAAGAACCACCATGGCAAGAAAGAAAAAAAGCGCGAAACGGTTTGGTCCGTTTTTCGCGGCCGGTTTTACAGGTTTGTTCCTGTTCTGGTTTTCCAAAATTCATTCTCCCGCAAATTTTTATCCTCCGTAACAGGGGACAATATAAAAGCCGTTACGCCCTTTCCGCGACCATTTAATTTCACCCTGGATACTGACGATCGCCGCCCTGCCCTCCCTGTCCCGGACTTCAATAGCCGGATATTCCTTTCTTTCCATGGATCGCAAAACCAGGGGAAACGACGCGAAAAAGCCGCAGGAAGAGCTGCCCGGCGGGGAACCTTCGGACAGGTCCGGCAGGGGTTCCCTGAAAGAACGCAGCGTCAGCTTTTCAAGCTTACAGACTCCGGGGTTTTTAATCAACACCGAGAACATATTTTGGGAAACGGAGGGCGGCCGGGCCTTGACCGTAATTCTGCCGCCTTTTTTTTCAAGCCGGAACGCCCCCAGATCGCAGGCGGCCTTTTCGCCAGAGACAAACGGTTTAAGCGCGGCCCGCCTGGGCCGGAACCCGCCGCCGCCCGGAACCGCGCGCCGGCCGTTTTCCGGTTCCCGGCCGCACTGGCCGGCTCCCGGTTCCATTTCGGCCGCGGAAAGCGCGTCCAGCGCCTTGAACAGGGCTTCTTCCCGGATAACCGGGTCTTGGGCAAAAAAGTCTTGTGCGTCAAGGAACAGTCCCCCGCCGCCGTCCGTCCAGGGAAGCCCGCGCGCTGCCAGAGAAGACAGAAATCCGGCGATACCGGCCTGTTGTTCGTTCAGCGAAAGAAGCGGCGTCCGCCAGTGCGGAAATTCCCTGTCCAAAAGCGGGACAAGAAATTTTCTGATTCTGTTCCGTAAAAACTTGGGGTCGTCATTTGAGGGATCGGTCGTGTACGGAATGCCCCGCCCGGAAAGGTACCGTATAACCTCTTCCCGCGTCGTCCCCAGCAGCGGCCGTACAATGGGAATGGCCGGCCCGTCCGGGCCTGCCGCCGCGCCCGGCCCGGCCATCGCGCCAAGCCCCGCCGGGCCCGCGCCCCGGAGCACCGCCATGAGCACCGTTTCCAGCAGATCGTCCCGGGTGTGGGCGATAAGTATCGCCCCGGCGCCTGTCCGCAGGGCCTCTTTCCGCAGGGCGACGTGCCGAAAGTACCGGGCCGCGGCCTCAAGGCCCGTGCCGTATACGCGGGCGTACGACTTGACCGCGCCGGGTTTTACGCGGTGAACCCGCAAAGGGACAGAAATTTTTCCGCACAGGGAAATGACGTGCTGTTCGTCCCGGAAACATTCTTCCCGTCCGCGGATGTTATGGTTTACATGCAGGCAGCGCAGCTCGAATGTTTTCCGGGAATCCCTGACCGCCGCCAGAGCGGCAGCCAGGGCGGTGGAATCGGCGCCCCCGGACAGGGCGGCGAGAAAAACCCGGCCGTCCGGCGCGCCCCGTACAAGGGCGGCGTCAAGCCGTTCTTCGAAGCCGGCTCGGAAATTTTCCACCGCGCCGGATTTAGGCTTTCTTCTCGGCTTCCGCGGCGGGGGCCGCGCCGGCGGCGGGAGCGGCGCCTTCGACGGCGGCTTCGGCTTCCTCGGCGGCCGGGGCGGCTTCGGCCTTGGCGAATTTAACCATGGCAACAACCTGATCCGCGTTGGAAATAAGCTTTACGCCGCTTCCCAGCTTTAAATCCCGGACATGGATGGACTGATTCACCTTCAATTCCGCGATGTCGACATCAAGGCGTTCGGGAAGATCTTTCGGAAGGCATTCAACCTCGATATCGTGAAGCGGTGTTTCCAGAATCCCCCCTTCACGCACTCCGACGGGATTCCCCTGTATCCTCAGCGCCACACGCGCCCTGAGCAGGGTGCTGCCTTCCACTTCGTAAAAATCAACGTGAAGGATATTTCCATCCCTGATATCACGCTGCGTATCCTTTACAAAGGCATCGTGAACCGCGCCGTCAATATCAACGCCTACTATGGTACTTTCGGATATGCCCTTTATGCCGGTAACAAATTCCCTGGAATCAAGGTCGATGGAAACCGGATCCCCTTTGCGGCCGTATATTACCGCGGGAATACGCCCCGCTTTCCTGAGCCTTCTGGCAACGCCCGTACCGCGTTCACTGCGGCTGCGGGCCTTAAAAACAACCTTACCCACGTATTTCTCCTCATCTTGTTTGTCGGGGCGGCGGCAATGACGCTCCCCGCCCTGAAGGCAGGGTATGGGCGAATCAAGCCCCGTCCTTTACTGGGACGACAGGGGTCGAACCTGTGCATGCCGGAGCCAAAACCCGGTGGCTTACCACTTGCCTACGTCCCAAACTATTACAGAGGATACCGAAAAAGCGGATTCAAGACAAGCGGGAGTTTCGGGCGTTTTATATTTCTACCGAGGGATCGTCCTGAACATTGCCTGAATCGTAACAATCCAGGATTTTTTGCTGCAAGGCCGTGCGAAATTCAGGATGAATGGGATGAGCCACGTCTTTGTAGTCCCCGGCCCTGGTTTTCCGGCTGGGCATGGCGATAAACACCCCGCTCTTTCCCTCTATAATTTTCACATTATGAACGACGAAGCACTCATCAAAGGTAACCGTAACATATGCTTTTAGCTTTCCCTCACCGGCGACCTTGCGAACTCGAATGTCAGTAATTTCCATGGCGCTCTCCTTAGGTTTGGTCCTGGTTCAGTAGTACCTTTATTTTACTGCCATTGAGAGCGAATCGCAAGAAAATTTGTAATTTGCATGAAAAATTTCTTTTCCATGCTGATTTTTGCCCGTTTTGCCGCCGTTTTGGAACCGTAAATCCCAAAACAGACGGATCCTGAGCCGGAAAGCCCCCAAAAGAGCGCCCCCGAATTTTTCAGGCTGTCGAATACCGCGGTATAGCGTTCCTGTTCTTTCCCGCCGTTTCCAAGAAAAACCGAGGAAAAATCATTCGTGAACGGCCACCGGGAAGGATGCGTTCCCAGCGCCGCCTGGAGGACATCTGGTTCCGGCGCGCCGGCCTCTCCTGCCGGCGCGCCCGCGGGAGCGGCCGTCCTGCTGTCGTCGAGCAGCCTGTAGGCGGCGGCCGTGGAGCTCTGGAAGTCGGAAAAGACCAGCAGGACGCCGTAGTCCGAAAGGGAGGGAAAAAGCGGCCGGAAAACCTCTCCCCGGCCGGAAACCCAGGCTGTCTTTTCCCCTGAAACGAAAAACGGCACATCGCTTCCAAGCTTCGCCCCGATATCCAGAAGTTTTTCCCGGGAAAGCGGATTCCCCGCGAATGAGTTGAAGGCCAGAAGAGCCGCCGCCGCGTCCGAAGAACCGCCGCCAAGGCCGGAACCGGGCGGGACGAATTTCCCTATTTTTACCGAAAAATTTCCGGCAAACCCGGAATAATCACGGAAAAGGGCCGCGGCCCTGTACACCAGATTCTGTTCGGCGGGAAGGGCGGCCAGCGCCTGGGCCCCGGATAAACGGCTTTCCGGCTTCATGACAAGGTCCAGTGCGCCGGAAGCGCCCGGCAAAAGGGAAACCTCAAGACTGTCGCCGAAATCAAGCAGGGCAAAAACACTTTCAAGGTTGTGAAAGCCGTCGGGACGTTTCTCCAAAATCCTCAGATGAAGGTTCACCTTGCAGGGAGCTTTCACGCGCAAAACGCCGGCCGTCACCGGAGGGGAACCCCGCCCTGTATAAGCGAAGCGTTATTCGTCGAAATCGTCGTAATCTACGTCTTCCTCGTAGTCGTAATCTTCATCGTCATCGTCGTCGTCAAAATCATCATCTTCATCATCGTCGTCGTAGTCGTCGTCAAAATCATCGTCAAAATCATCATCCACATTGTCAAAATCGTCTTCCATGTCATCATCCGAGTCGTCTTCGTCGTCAAAGACACAGAACGGACACGGAACTTCAACTGCGCCTCCATCCCCCGGACTAACAGTTGACAGAGGCATTAACAAAAGTTCCCCGGAAGGAGCTGTGTCAAGAGTCTCATTCGGAACCATTCTTTTCTCCATACATACCGTAGTGTTTGGATCGTTCGCACAACCCACTTGAACCATAAGTGAGACTTTCCGGTTATGTCAAGCCTTAAAAGCGAATTTCGGATACACGGTTTTGGCGGAACTCCAAAGCCGTTCCAACTCGTAAAACGACCGCGAAGAAGGCGACATCAGGTGGACGACAACGGTTCCCAGATCGACAAGGCTCCACAAGTCGTCCGTCCCCGAAGACGTTTTCCCCGATCCCCGCATCGAAATTCCCCTTTCCCCGGCAAAGTCCTTTACATGCCGCAAAAGCCCGTCCCGGTGGGCGCCGCTTGTTACCGTAGCGATTATAAAGTAATCGGTCCAACTGTGAAGCTCGCGCAAATCCAGAGCGGTTACTTCCCCGGCCCGGTGTTCGTCCAGAAGGACGCAAAGCGCCTGTACGGTTTCTTCGACAGCCTCGACAGCCTCCGGGGAAAAAACTCCCGCCGGGGAACCGGCGGCCCTAGTTTCCTGTAACAACCCGGCCATTAAAATCCTTCCCGATTATGAGGGTAAAATCCGCCTTGTAATCCAGGTTTTGTACGGCAGGCGCCTCGTCCGCCCCGGATATCCGTGATTCATAGCGGATGTTTTTACAGTTTATCGTATCCGCGAAAACTGTCAACACTTCGGGAAGCCCCGTCCGGTCAATCACTTCCGTTTTTTCATAATCGCCGCGATCCGCGTTTCCCGTGGAAACGACATCGTAGCGGAAACCGCGTATCAAGTCGGCCGTTCTGGACGCGAGGCCGGTGGTGCCCGTTCCGTTAAGCACCTCCACGGTAAAGACCCGCTCCACCAGGGCTCCGGGGCTTTCCCGGGAAAGACTCCGCTGGGCCTGACGGACAATGTCCTTGATTACCGTGCCGTCGTAATGCGGAATAAGCAGATCCTGCCCGGACACTTCCCGGTAATTTCCCGCGACCGGCTGAATACTGACGCGGCTGATGTCCAGAACGGAAAGGGCTTCGAAAAACCGTTCCCGCGCAAGCCGGTTCATTTCCGTTTTAAAAAGGGGATAGAACGCCGAGGCCATTTGGGGGTTATCAAACCTGCCGTGCTTTTCTCCAAGACTTTTCAGAAAGCCGATAAAAAACTGTTCCCGCCGCAGGGACATCTGCTCCGGCTCTTCTCCGGCCAGCTCAAAACGTATGTATTGCCTGGCCTTGTCACCGTCAAGCAGCATATTCCCGGAAGGAAACAGTATGGGAACGTCTCCGTAAATTTCCAGCGCGTGGGGAACAAACAGTTCCACTCCTTCAATAAGGTCTACTATCTTCCCCAGCTTTTCCCACTCAAATACCACCGAATAGTCTATACCGAGGTCCAAAAGACTCTCGACTTCCGAAATAAATTCATCGTTATTTTTGGGATTGTACGCCGAATCGATACGGTCAACCCGGTCGGTGCTTCTGATAATTTTTCCGACATCGCCGGGTATGGAAATCGCCGAAGCGCGGTTGTTTCCCGGCGAATACATCAGCACATAGGATCCAAGCGGCTTTCCGTCGCCTTCAAGGATAAAAAGAACGTTGATAACCTGCTTTTTTTCCAGGGCTTCCACGATAGGATCGGTACGCAAAACCCGGAACAGGAGGAACCCGCCGGCGGCGAGTATCCCAAGTATGGCCAAAAGAAGAAGAAGGCTGGGATCCGATAATTTAACGCCCCTTTTCACACTCCCTCCTTGCCCCGCATTCCAGCGCCAGGGTTTCTTCCGCTATTTCGCGGTTTTTCGATCGCAGATGACGGACGGTATCGTCCAATACCGCGTAAAAAAGCCTTTCAAGCGAAACGCCGGCCTGTTCCGACAGTTCCCGAAGCCCGCCGGCCGCCTCCCGGGAATATTCAATTTTGTCGGCGATAAACACCGCCATCGCCAGCGGACACATACCGCGCCCCCCGGTCGTATGCAGCGCGACCGCCTCAAGCACATCCCTATTATGTATTCCGAAGCGCTCCCTGAGCAATACCGCGGCCGCCCTTCCGTGGAGCAGCAGGGGATTTTTCTCCATAACGGCGGTAACAGGAGCCCCGTCCCGTTCCGCCACGGCGCGCACGTGTTCCCGGTCAAGGGCCTTTCCCAAATCGTGGCCGATACCGGCAAGGTAGGCCGCCGGGGCGTCCAGCCCGTAACGCCGGGCCAAATCGAAGGCAACCAGGGCGGTGTTCCGGGAATGAAGAAAACGCGGCTCCGTAAGGGCGGCCCGGGCCGCTTCTTCCACCGCGGCGGCAGCCTGAAAAAGGCCCGCGCCGCCGTCCGCGCCCGTTCCCACGGGAGCGCCCGTTCCGCCTGCCGCGCCCGGCGGGGGCGGCGGGGAACCATTCAGGCCGTACAGGCCCCGCGCTTCAATGACAAGCCGCGCGCCGGGCGGGACAAGGCTCCGCCACGCCGTTCCCCGGCCGGCGTCCCCGGCGATCCGGTTTCGAATCAGGGTCGAGGAAACGGCCATGACGTCGTTTTCCAGATCCGTGTGGGGATAGCGGAAATCCCCGCGCGGAACAACGGGCGTTCTTCGGGCGACGATAAGGTCCGTTTTCGCGGCAAGCGTATCGGCGCTTTTCCATTTGTGAAAATCGGGGACAAGATCGCCGCCGATAACAAAGCCGGGTTTTCCTTCCGGCCGGTACCGTTCAATGATCGCGGAAACGGTGTCAACGGCAAACGAAACGCCGCCCCGGCTCAGTTCCGCATCGTCAACGCCGATTCGGGGATTGGCGGTAATCGACGCGAGGATCATGTCCAGCCGGTCTTTTGCCGGGGCTGCCCCCGCGTCCCGCTTGAACGGCGAAACACAGGCCGGAATCAGGATAACCCTGTCGTAGCCAAGATCGGACAAAACCAGGTCGGCCAGGTACAGATGGCCTATGTGGATGGGATCAAAACTGCCGCCCAGTACCGCCAGCCTCATGCAGGCGCGTTCCCCGGCTCTTTCCGCGGATCGTCGTCCTGTTCCGCCAGAAGGGCGAGTTTCGACGCCAGCTCTGTAAGCCCCGCGCCTGAAAACACGGAAATCCCCAAAACGCTTTCGCCGGAATATTTTTCGGCAAGGGCGGCAAGGGCTTCGGCCGTTCCTTCAAGGTCAAGCTTTGATCCGCAGATGACGCGCCGTTTTTGTACCAGCTCCGGGGAAAACCGTTCCAGTTCCCGGTACAGCACGTCAAAGGCGTCCAGAAAAGCGTCGTCGGAAAGATCGACAAGAAAAACCAGCGCGGCGGCCCGGGAAACATGCTTTAAAAAACGTATCCCCAGCCCCGCCCCCTCAGACGCGCCCTCGATAAGGCCGGGAATGTCGGCGATGATAATATCCCTGCTGTCTTCTTCGCGGCCGAACCCCAGAGTAAGCACGCCGAGGTTGGGAATTTTTGTGGTAAACGGATACGGGGCGATTTTCGGCCGGGCGTTGGTGAATTTGTCCAGTAACGATGATTTCCCGGCGTTGGGAAAACCGACCAGGCCGATGTCGGCCATGATCCGCAGTTCCGCCGTAAGCCTGCGGAACGCTCCCGGCTTCCCCGGAAAAGCCCGGCGGGGCGCCTGGTTGACCGACGACTTGAAGTGAACATTGCCCCAGCCGCCCGACCCGCCCTTTAAAAAGACAAACCGGTCCTCCGGCGTCCCGCCGAAATCCCGTATCAGCTCCCCCGTGTCCCCGTCGCGGATCATCGTTCCCGGAGGCAGGGGGATGACCACGTCTTCCCCGTCCTTGCCGTTCCGCTCCCGGCCTTCGCCGTCACGGCCGTTTTCCGCCCTGAACGAATGTTTGTACCGTAAATGGGACAGCGTCCTGAGATTCCGCCTGACAACGAAGACCACATCCCCGCCGCGGCCCCCGTCGCCCCCGGACGGGCCGCCCCGGGGAATATACTTTTCCCGCCTGAAGGCGACACAGCCATTGCCGCCGTTCCCGGAAGAGACCTCAATGAGCGCTTCATCGGCAAATTTTTCCATACGCGCGGGCGGTGTTTGGTAACGAACCCCCGGACTATTCCGTGATTACCGCGGCAAGCTTGCGGCCCTTCCGCCGGATAAAAGAAACCGTTCCGTCCGCCGTGGCGAAAAGCGTGTCGTCGCCGCCGCGGCCTACGTTTTCGCCGGGATGTACGCGGGTTCCCCGCTGACGTACGATAATCGTCCCGGCCCTGACCCTCGCCCCGCCGGAAGCTTTCACCCCCAGATATTGCGGATTCGAATCCCGCCCGTTTTTCGCGCCGCTTCCGCCCCGTTTCCGAGCCATATCAATCCCTCCGTTCTTTCTTAATCGTCATTGTACAATTTTCAGGATATTCCCGGACTACCGAACCGAGCCCCTCAAGCAGAAACGCCCCCGCCGCGGCGAGAAATTCCCTGCCCGGCCCGTCCGGAGCGTCCGCTTCCAGAAAAAACACCCCCCGCTGCGGGGCATCCCCCCGAACCACGATATCTTCCCGGGCCGACAACACCGCCAGCGCGGTTCTGGCGAGAACCGACACGGCGGCGCAGACAACGTCGCCCCCGGCCGGCCCGGATTCGGCGTGCCCCTGAACCCCGCAGCGCTTTAACAGCCCCGTTTCGTCCAGAACCACACGTATGGCTACCATGCCTACCCCGCGATATCCTCGACCCTGATTACCGAATAGTGCTGCCGGTGGCCTGTTTTGCGCCGGTAATCCTTTTTCGGCTTGTATTTGAAAATGATGATTTTTTCACCCTTTTCGTGGCGTTCCACCACAACGCGCACCATCGCGCCCGCCACATAGGGGGTCCCCACGGCTATGTCGTTTTCGCCCCGGGAAAGGAGCAGCACCGTGTCGATATCGAGCTTCGCGCCGGCTTCGGCGTCAATCCGGTCAACTTTAAGCAGGGCGCCCTTTTCGGCCTTGTACTGCCTGCCTTTAAATTCAACTAAAGCGTACATAATGATTCCTTCCAATGAATTAGTCACATCGTCGCATACAACCGGGAAGCCCGTCAATCCCCCCTTGTCTCCCATAGCCTTGACAAAACGGAAGCAACCGCCCGATACCTGGTACGGCGGCTTGCCGTACCCCGCGCCTTCCGCTACCATTACCGCCAGGGGGCGCTGTATGACACAGAACGATAATCGGACGCTGTTTTTCCGGGTTACCGGTACCGGCCGTTTCTTCCGGCCCTGCTTCGCCGCGCTGCTGGTTCTGGCCCTGACGACCTGCAGCAACTACAACCTTTCCCTCAAAGACTTTTTCGGCGATCCCGACAGAGACCTCGAAGACTTTGGCCCCGTCCCCGCAGGCAGCATCAGCCGTTTCCTGGTCGGCAATGATACCGAATGGGATGACGCCCTTTTCGACATACAGAACGGCGGCAATAACAAAAACTACGTTATCACCCTTACCGGTGACTTTGGTATTCCCAGCGGCTCCACGTTCGGTACCGTTACCGGCGTCACGGTATCCCTCCGGGGGAAAAAAACTCTTTCGCTTAACACCGCGGGAAACCTGCTGGATTTGACGGGGAATCAAACCCTTATCCTGTGGGACGCTACCCTGCAAGGCGACCTCCCCAGCAATCCCAATTCGCTGGTATATCTGAACGGCGGCACGTTTTTCATGAAAAGCGGCACAATCTCCGACAACACCGCCACCGCCAGTTCAGGCGGCGGCGTGTATGTCGAGGGCGGCGGCGGCTTTACCATGAGCGGCGGGACCATCAGAAACACTGCCGCCAACTACAACGGCGGCGGCGTGGCTGTCAGCGGCATCGGCAGCAGCTTTACCATGAGCGGCGGGACCATCAGAAACACTACCGCCTCCGTCGGCGGCGGCGTGTTTGTCACCGGCGGCGGCGACTTTGCCATGTCAGGCGGGATCATCAGCGACAATCACGCCATCGTCACCGGCCACGGCGGCGGCGTGTATGTCACCTCCAGCAGCAGCTTTACCATGAGCGGCGGGACCATCAGCGGCAATACCGCCGTCTCAGGCGGCGGCGTGTATTTCTCCAGCAGCAGCGGCAACTTTACCATGTCAGGCGGAACCATCAGCGGCAATCACGCCACAGGCCTCAGCAGCTCAGGCGGCGGCGTGTCTTTCTCCAGCGCCAGTCCTTCTACCTTTACCATGAACAGCGGGACCATCAGCGACAATCACGCCACAGGCGTCAGCAGCTCAGGCGGCGGCGTGTATGTCTCAGGCAGCGGCGGCTTTACCATGTACAGCGGGACCATCAGCGGCAATGACGCCACCGTCAGCGGCGGCGGCGTGTCTGTCGCCGCGGGCGACTTTACCATGTCAGACTGAACCATCAGCGGCAAAACCGCCATCGATGGCGGCGGCGTGTATGTCGGCAACGGCGGCGGCGACTTTACCATGTCAGGCGGGACCATCAGCGGCAATGACACCCTCACCGGCGACGGCGGCGGCGTGTATTTCTCCAGCAGCAGCGGCGACTTTACCATGAACGGCAGCGCCGCCATCAGCGGCAATCACACCACAAGCGGCGGCATCAACGGCGGCGGCGTGTATTTCTCCAGCAGCAGCGGCGACTTTACCATGAACGGCAACGCCGCCATCAGCGGCAATACCGCCACCTACAGCGGCGGCGGCGTGTATTTCTCCAGCAGCGGCCTCGGCAGCTTTATGAGCGGCAGCGCCGCCATCAGCGGCAATCACGCCACAGGCTTCGGCAGCTCAGGCGGCGGCGTGAATATCGCCAGCGGCAGCTTTACCATGTCGGGCGGGACCATCAGCGGCAATGACGCCGACCCAGGCATAGGCTACGGCGGCGGCGTGAATATCGACGGCGACAGCTTTGCCATGTCAGGCGGGACCATCAGCGGCAATGCCGCCGGCAACGGCGGCGGCGTGTCTGCCTACGGCGGCGCCTTTACCATGTCAGGCGGAACCATCAGCGGCAATACCGTCGGCAGCTACGGCGGCGGTGTGTTTGTCTCCGGCGGCAGCGGCAGCTTCAACAAATCAGGCGGCGGGATCATCTATGGCGATACGGACGCTGCCCATACGCCGAACAGTACCGAAAACACCGTCACAGGCGCATCTTCCGGCAACGGTCACGCGGTGTTCTACACTAACGGCAATCACTACCGGGACAACACGCTGACCGCCCTGGACGACATCACTACCAGCTCCCTGATCAGTCTGCCCTGGGATGATTGACCGCCAGCCGCCCTGGAAAAGGAAACGTTACCCAGGGGCAGTAAGCGCGGAAGACATGCACCGCAAAGAAGAAGATATTCACCGCCAAGATTATATGATATTTGCAACAGGGGTATCCTGTATCCGCCGGGCTATGGGAGCCGGCGCCGATTGTTTTTTCGAGAGAGGGTACGGCTTGGCGAAAGCCAGGCAGACCTCGACGCCAAGAGTAATCTACAGACGGCAGCCGAAAACAAAAATGCGGGA
>JAIRWM010000019.1 GCA_031268975.1 Treponema sp.
TTGATCTTCACCTTTTCTTTATTTGATTTATTCAGAAAATAACTCAATGTTGTTATTTCATGCGCACAGGAAAAACCTGTCATATTTCCTTTTATGCATTGTTTGAATATTTCCGCAACCTTTTCATGCCCTTCTCTTTTAAAGAGAAAATCCATGAAAATATTAACATCAATTACTATTTTTTTCATGGAATATTTTCCTCAATTCCTTTTTATTTAGAGTGTCCGCGCCTTCAAATATGCCGTATAATTCTTCAAGGTCTTTAGGGAGATCTGCGGTATTTTGTTCCTTTAGCTCAATAAAATAATTTTCTACTATTTTAGAAATTGGTTTATTGTATCTTTTAGAAAACGCGTGTGCAAAATCCACCACGCTGGAATCTAAACTTAGCGTCAATTTTCGATTCATAAGATCCTCCATACGTATAATATATGGATTTTATGCGTACTTGTCAACCGGTTTTTGTTTGTGTCGGGAGGTTAATACCGGGCCCTGGGGCGGGGATGATCATGCAAAAAAGCGCAAAGTGCATTGACAACCATGCCGTGAATTGTCTACAATACGGGAATATGTTTGTATCCATTGCTGTGGATCCCGGGTCGGAAGGACGGGCGAAGGAGCTGGCCGAACTCCTTATCCAGTACGGGTTCGAGAAGGTACAACGGGGGCTGTGGGAATCGGCCTTTGTGTCTCCGTCCACCCTTACCCGGCTTAAAAGGGATCTGGACAGATCGACCGACGCTTTTGACCGGCTCAGGCTGTTTCAGTTTCCCGTAGACGGTACGCTGGTTTTGAGTACGCTTCGGGATAAAAAATGGCGGCGTCTTGTCGCCCGGGGCGGCGAAGTTCCCGTTCAGGCGGTTCCGGTTAAAACCGTTCCGGTAATCCCGGCCAGGCGTACTGTGGCAAGGCCGGTGCGGCCATACCGGCGGTAAAAGCCGGGATTTCAGGAGAAATTCGGCCGCAAAGGCGAAGAAGGAAGAAAAAATGCTGCTTGGAGAACTGGGAAGCCCTATAGAGGAGCTTTCCGCGAAAATTCTTGATATCTGGAGGCGTCTTTGAACAGCCTGTATCAGGCAAGACGCTTGCCGGCCGCATAAAAGATCTGGAAGACGCTTCCCTCGCCCCCGGTTTCTGGAACGATCCGGCGGCGGCGGAAAAGGCGATGCAGGAGCTCAAAGCCCTTAAAGGCCGTTACGAACCCTGGAAAGCCCTTCGCGCGGAAGTTGAAGATCTTTCGGCGTTTCTGGAACTGGCAAACGAGGCAAAAGACGACTCCCAGGCGCCGGAAATCGAGGCCGTCTTTAAGCAGCTTTCCGCGCGCTGGGACAAACAGATACTGGTTGAGCTTATGTCCGGGGAAGTGGACAGGAACGGCTGCTTTCTTACGATCCATTCGGGGGCCGGGGGAACGGAAGCCTGCGACTGGGCGGGAATGCTTTACCGCATGTATATTCGCTGGGCCGAACGCCGTGGTTTTTCCGTAGAGGAAGTTGACATGCTGGAAGCCGAAGGCGGTATTAAATCGGCGACCTGTAAAATTACCGGGAACTACGCATACGGCTACCTCAAAGGGGAATCGGGGGTGCACCGCCTCGTGCGTATTTCTCCCTTCGACGCCAACGCCAGGCGGCATACTTCCTTCGCGTCGGTCTATGCGTTTCCCCTTTTGGACGATTCAATTGAGGTGGAAATACGGCCCGAGGATCTTCGGGTCGATACGTACCGCTCGGGGGGCGCCGGGGGCCAGCATGTCAACAAAACAGACAGCGCCGTCCGCTTTACCCATCTTCCCACGGGAATTGTAGTCGCCTGTCAGAGTGAGCGGAGCCAGACCATGAACCGGGCTACCGCCATGAGCATGCTCAAAGCCCGGCTTTACGAACATTACCGGCAGGAAAAAGAAAAACAAAACGAACGCTTTGCCCAGGAAAAAAAAGACATCTCCTGGGGGAACCAAATCCGCTCGTATGTGTTTCAGCCCTACACGATGGTTAAAGATTACCGCACAAAAGCCGAATCGGGAAACATACAGGCCGTTATGGACGGCGATATTGATCTCTTTATCGAGGAGTATCTGCGCTTTGCCCTTAAACAGTAAGCTGTGGCTTTTTCTCTGCTTTTTGTCCGCTGTTTCAAACCTCTATTCCGGAGGCAAAGCCGAAAATGAAATTTCCGCGATCGACAGTGAATACAAGTTGTGCATAACGGAGTTTGATGTTTCCGATCTGCCTCCGGCCCAGCTTACCCTGGGCTCAATTCTGCAAAACCGGTTTGCCGCGCGGCTCCGGGGCGTTGACCACCGTGTCCGAAGCGGCCCGGAAATTGAAGCCTGCCGTCAGAGGGCGTTTTCCCGGGCCAGGGAACTTGTCGTAACCCGGCTTGTGTCAAAGCGGCAGGAACGGGACGATCTTTTGTACAAGGGCTATCCCCGGTGGAAATACAAAAAAGAGCTTAAGCTGATAGAAAGCGGCATACAAAAGCTTGAAGATGAACTTGCCGAAACGGAGACCTCGGCGTGGCGCGTTGATCCGGCGCCGCTTTTCACGCTGACAGAAACATCGTTTCCTCCGCCTCCTTCTCCCGGAGAGGAAGACCTTTTCCTTGACACCCAAAACGCCGACGCTTTTCTTTCCGGGAAATTGACTGCCTATTACGGGCGGATTTATGTGCATCTGACGCTTTATTCAAGAGACGCCGCCGTCACTTTTGAAGATGGGGTGATTTTTTCTTATGAGGAAATGAACGCCGCCACCGCAGATATTCTGGATCGTGTTGAGCAGGCCGTTTCGGGAACAGCCCGTTCCGCGCTTACCGTTATCGCCCGGCCGGAAAACGCCCGGATTCTTGTTAACGGAAAATTCGCGGTAAACGGGGAAAAAACGCTCGTTAATCCCGGCCCCGTTTCCGTTTCGGTATCCGCGGACGGCTACGAAAATTTTTCAGGAACCCTGGATCTTGTTTCCGGGGAAGATGCGGAAACCGGAGTCACCCTCGCGCGGGTCGACTCGGAAATTTTGACGCTTTCCCTTGAGGACAACGGTCTGTCCTCCGAAGACGGCGGCCTGTCTCCCGGTGAAGGCGGCCTGCCCACCGAAGACAGCAACCTGCCCTCCGATGAAGGCGGCCCGTCCTCCGATGAAGGCAGCCTGTCCCTGGGAGACAGTTCGATTTTCCTTCCCGGCGGAACGCGTGTGTACATCGGGGCGCTTTATGCCGGAATTATTCCCGAGGGCGGCGAACTGGAAATTGCCGTTCCGCGGGATCACTATCGTTATATCAATGTTGAAACGGAAGACGGGCGGACGGGAGAAATTATTGTACTTGGGGCGGAGGAGGACGGGCGGCAGCGGTTTGTGGAGTTTGCTCCCGCCGCGGTTCCCGGCAGGGACGAAAAGCCTGTGGAAAAACGGCGAAGGCAGTTTTACGGAGCGTGGGGCAGGCTGTGGATAGCGCTGCCGCTGGCGTTTCTGCTTGACGGCATTGCCCAGTCCTACGCCAACGCGTACAATTCTTCAGGAACGGGAAACTCAGGCCTTTATGACCGTGCCCAGACAAGTTTTTATATATCACGGGGGGCGATGATTACCGCGGGAATTTTTGGTGCGGAGTCGCTTATACGGCTTGTACTTTATGTAAGCGCGGCGAGCAAAGAAGCTGTCCCGCTGTGGGAATAGGAAAATGGCGTTGAATTTTACAAAGCGGCTTAAAGATTTTTTCGGATTGTCCAAATCCATTTCCGGGGATTTTTTTGACAACCTGGAAGATCTTCTTGTGGAGGGTGATTTCGGCGCTCCTGAGGCGGTAAGGCTGGTCGCCGCGTTAAAGGACATTTCCAAAAAAGGAAAGTATGATGATCCCGCAGCGCTTATGGGAAAATTTGCCGGGCTTCTTGAAAGCGAGCTGGATACGGCGCGCTCCCCCGGGTGCGGTCGCCGGGAATTGCCGCCGGAACTTTCGGTTATCCTGCTTCTCGGGGTGAACGGCGCCGGCAAGACGACTACCGCGGCAAAGCTCGCCGGTTATTACCGCGCTCTCGGCAGAAAGCCGATTCTTGCCGCCGCGGATACCTTCCGCGCCGCCGCGATTGATCAGATCAAAGTACACGGCGACAGGCTTAAAGTCCGGGTGGTTGCCCATCAGCACGGCGGCGACAGCGCGGCGGTGGTCTACGATGCCGTGGAAGCGGCCCTTTCCGGCGGCGGCGACCTTGTCATTGCCGACACTGCCGGGAGGATGCATACAAAATCTTCGCTGGTGGAAGAGCTGAAAAAAATTGACCGGGTACTGGAAACAAAACTTTCCGCTTCGGACGGCCGCGCCGGAGCCGGGGTATGCAGGAAATATTTGGTGCTTGACGCAACGACCGGAAGAAACGCCGTTGCCCAGGCGGAAATTTTTCATGCCGCGGTAAAGCTTGACGGGGTTATTCTTACAAAGTACGATTCCAGTGCGAAAGGCGGGGCGGTGTTTTCTCTGGCTTCGCAGCTTTCCCTTCCGGTGGTGTTTATCTGCGACGGCGAAGACTATAACGCAATCAGGCTGTTTGATCCGGGACTTTTTTCGCGGGAATTTGCGGGCCTTGAATAGGCCTGTCCGGGAAAGCGCCGGTTTATTCAACCGGAAATAAATCAGCGCTGCCTTAATGGGAGATTCGGTTTATTATGCCGGTACAGAGAGCGGGCTTTTTTTTAACGATGTTGATTTTTACCGCGCCCGTTTTTTCCCAGGACTGGTATCTGTCCAATCCGTCCGGCATGGCCGTTGAAAGAGCCGTCTCGAAAACGGCGGCCCTTCGCGCGGAATGGGCTGTTTCCGTGGAACAGACGGAAGAAAGCCGGGTTCCCGGCATACTGCGGCCTTATTACGAAAACGGTTTTTCCGTGGAACTGAGGGTGCTTTATAACCGGGGAAACCCGGTGAGGCGGCAGTGGATTTTCGCAAGCGGCCCGCGCATACGGCTTAACGCTTCTTTCCCGGTTAAGGAAAACCAGGCGGAAGGTCCTCTGCCGTTTATCGAACTGTATTCGCCTGACTCATCCGCCGGGACGCAGGGCGGGAACGCCGAATATTTGCTCACTGAACTTTTGGAGATACAGCCTTCCGGCGGGCGGTATTCGACCCGCTACCGGTATTCCGGCGGCCTTCTTGCCGGTACGGAAACAAGGCTGGACGGGACGCTGCTCTGGAACGACGAATACCGCTATACCCGGAACTTCCGGCTTCGCGGTATAGAGCGGCGCTATGCGCCGGCGCTTCCCGCAGAGCATGGGGACGCCGCCGGTGAGGGCGCGGACGAGACGCCTGTCCCGGAGACGGTACGGCTCAGGTTTCCGCCGCCGGGGCTTTCATTCATCAGTCCCGATTCTCCCTACGATTACGGCCTTAAAACGGGGGCGCTCAGGGACGCTTTCAAAACAAACTGGACTACGGTACGATATAACGTCGATGAGCAGGGAAGGATAAGTTATGAAGAGCATGTTGACGACGCCGGAAACATAACCGCCAGTCTTGCCAACGAATGGGACGGGGAAAAACTTCTGTCGGTCGTCTGGAAAGCGGACGGTGTTTCCGGGCGGGTTGAGTTTGACTATTCCCCCTCCGGGGCGCCCGCGGGCGAGCGGGATTACCGCAACGATGTCCTGGAACGGCGCGTAACAAACGACGGAGACCGGGAAATAGAAGAGCTTTACCGGGACGGCCGGCCCATACTCAGGGCCGTGTGGGAAAACGGAAGAAAAATAACGGAGGAACGGCTTTGATCGCTCCATCAACGCGCTGGATAGGATTTGTCGCGAACCGGCTTGTGTCCCGTGGACGCGGTGTGCCGGTACTGCCGGTGCTGGGTATAGCCGTGGGCGTGCTTGCCCTTACCGTGGTCATCGCGGTGATGAACGGTTTTCAGTTGGGTTTTATTGAAAGCATTCTCGAAATATCATCATACCATGTCCGGCTTGACCTGGCCGCGGAAGGCGGAACGGCGATCAATACGAAGCCTGAGGAACTTGCCGCGAAAGTCCGGGAAGTTCCCGGAGTCAGATCGGCTGTGCCGTTCCGGGAAATCCAGGGCATTGTCCGGGGCGGTTTCGGACAGCAGGGCATCCTGATCCGGGGTCTGCCTCCGTCGGCGGCGAAAGACGATGCGGGCATGGCGGAAAAACTTGATTTTGAATCGGGCTTTTTTGACATTGAAGAAAGCGATTCAATTCTTTTGGGCGCGGAACTGGCGCGGCGGCTTCGCGTGCAGAAAGGGGATACGCTGACGGTTATTTCTGTCAGCGCCATTGGGCCGGACGAAACGGAAAATACAACGTTTACCGTAAAGGGAATTTTTCGCTCAGGCTTTTATGAATACGATCTGGGTTGGGCGTTTATCAACTTTGACAGGGCGGGAGAAATGGAAGGAGAAGCGTATACGCTTGGGCTTAAACTCGCGGACAGGTGGCAGGACAGCAGGATTCTTCCGGCTGTGCAAAAGCTTTCTGACGCCCGTGTCAGTTCCTGGCGCGAATACAACCAGGCTTTTTTCGGCGCGCTCAGGACGGAAAAGCTTTTTATGTTTGTGCTGGTGGGCCTTATTTTTATCGTGGTGGGGCTCAACATTTACCAGGCCCAGCGGAGGTCTGTGCTGGAACGCAGGGAAGAAATAGGGCTGCTGCGGGCGGTGGGCGCGGGAGACAGGGCTGTGCGCCTTGTGTTTGTATGGGACGGATTTCTTGTCGGCGTTCTTGGCGCGTCCGCGGGCATGGCGCTGGGGCTTTTAATCAGCCACAATATTTCGGCGTTTTTTTCGCTTCTGGAAACCGTGGTAAACGGCGTTCTGTACGCGGTGTCTTCCGTTTCGTCGATCCTGTCGGGAAAAGCCGCGCCGGAAGGAGGATTCGCCTTTTTTTCTCCCGCGGTATTCTATGTCAAGGAAATTCAGGGCAGGGTGATTTTTCACGAAGAAGTGATCATTTTTCTGTTTGGGCTTTTTTCCGCGCTGGGAGCCGCGTGGTTCGCGTCGGGAAAAGTTTCCCGCGTCCGCCCCGCGGAGGTACTTCGCTATGAATAAAACATCCATCGTTGAAAATGTTGTTACCGTCCGCGATCTTGTTAAGCATTACGATTCGGGAAACGAAAAATTAAGCATACTCAAACAGCTGTGCCTTGACGTACCCGGGGGCGAAACGGTCGCGGTGCGGGGCAAAAGCGGATGCGGTAAAAGTACGCTGCTCAATATTATCGGCGGCCTTGATCGCTGCGATTCCGGTTCGGTGATCGCCGCCGGAAGGGACATCACAAGCCTTTCGGAAAACGCCCTTACCGAATACCGCAGACGCAGCCTGGGCTTTGTCTTTCAGTTCCACTATCTCCTGAGGGATTTTACCGCGCTTGAAAACGTGATGATCCCCGCGTTTATCGGGGGGATGAAGAAAAAAGACGCGCTGGAAAAGGCGCGGGGCCTTCTTGGGGACCTGGGGCTTGAGGAACGGACAGGACATTTCCCGTCCCAGCTTTCCGGCGGTGAACGCCAGCGGGTCGCCGTGGCGCGGTCAATGGTAAACGATCCGGTTCTTATTCTGGCAGACGAGCCTACCGGAAACCTGGATCCCCAGAGCAGCGCGGCGGTTACGGAACTTCTGTACAGTACCGCGGAAAAACGCCGTACAAGCCTTGTGGTGGTTACTCACGATGAACGGGTCGCCGCCCGCGCCGGTACTTTTTACGAACTTGAAAACGGGACGCTGCGGCGGTTATGAAAAACGCGTCCCTTTATATCGCCATCCGCTATCTTTGGGGCAGGGCAAAAGAAGGCGGCCGTTACCTCAGGGGCGCGGCGGCGGGCATTGCCCTGAGCCTTGTTCCCATAATCGTAACCCTTGTCGTCGCCGACGGAATGATCCGGGGCATTACAGACCGGTATATTGAACTTGGTACTTCCCATATTCAGGTATACGATTTTCTTGAGGACGACATTACCGGTGCGGCGGACACGGTCAATTACCTGAAAGAAACCGGAGCGGGTTCTGCAATCCGGGGAGCATGGCGGGAACGGCAGGGCCTGGGACTTATTGTGGGAAGCCACGGCAGACTGGGGGCGACCATCAGAGCCGTAGATTCCGGTTTCTGGGAAGATCCGGGAAGCAGCGCCTTTCTTAAAGTCGTTTCCGGCAGCCCGCTGCTGGAAACAGACAGGGAAGTGCTGCTGGGCCAAACCCTGGCGGAAACCCTGGAAGCGCAGCCCGGTTCCTACATCAGACTTATGACGGTACATGTAAACGAAGACCTTTCAAATACGCCGCGTCTCACCCTTTTCAAGGTTAAGGGAATTGTTTCTTCAGGATACCGGGAATTGGACGCGCTGTGGTGCATTATGAATTACCAGGCCGGACTGGAACTGCTTTCCCCGGAATTGTACCGTTCGTTTCTGCTTGTTAAAACAAACGATCCGTACCGGGACGCCGATGCGGCCGCTCTGGATTTGGGGTCGTACCTCGGCCCCGGTTACGGAGTGTATACCTGGAAACGGCTTGAAACATCCCTGTACAGTTCTTTCAGTTCCACGCGGCAAATGCTTCTTTTTATCATGGCGATTCTCGTATTGGTAGCGGCGGTAAACGTGTCGTCAGCGACATCCATGCTGACCATAGAACGGCAAAGGGATATCGCCGTGCTGAAAACCTGCGGGGCCGGTCCCGGAAATACCCAGGCGATATTCATGTGGGGCTCCTTTTTTACCGGCCTTGCCGGAGCGCTGGCAGGCGGCATACTTGGCCTGCTTATAGGCGTGTTTATCAATCCCATAATCAGGGGCCTTGAGCATGCCTTGAACGCCGTCGCCCGTTTATGGGGAGGCGGCGTGCGGATCCTCGATCCCGAATACTACCTCGAAAAAATTCCGGTTATCATAGACTGGACAGCGGTCTTTGCCATCGTTATTTTTACCATCGCCTGTTCGGTACTCGCGTCCTGGCTCCCCGCCCGCCGCGCCGGAAAACTCAAGCCCCTGGAAATACTCAGGCGAATTTAGGCGGAAAGACATGAAAAAATGGTTGTTGATATTTATTCATTTTTATATTGGATTGACGGTTGTAATTGCCGCAGGGTCCGTTGATAAACTGGATACAAACATATTGACTGCTTTTGCATATAGTCCAGACGATAGCTTTATTGCAGCAGGAACAGCCGGCGGAACAATCAAACTTCTTGATGCTGGGGACCTTAATGAAATAAAACGGTTTACCCCGCAAACCGATATTGTCTGGCAAATGGAATTTAACCCTGCTGGTACTTGTTTGGCTGTTCTTTCAAATCGTATGGTAACAATATTCGAAATAGAAACCGGCAATATTGTATTGTCGTTATCAGAACCCAATGATTCAAATATTGGTTCATTTGCATATAGGTATGATGGAAACAGGATTGTTACCGGATCCTACTCTGGTGAGTTGACAATTTGGGATAGTATATCAGGAAATGCCACTATAGCAATAAAAGAAAAACAAGCATTGACTGTTTCATATAGTCCTGACGGGAATCACATTATAGGAGCCTCCGAACATGATTTTTATATATATAACGCCAATAACGGAGAAAAAATAACATCAAAAAGTGAAAATAATGCATGGGTAAAAACCGTATCATACAGTCCTGACGGGAAAAAAGTAATCGCGGTTTTCTCAATGAAGGATCATACCGGAATTAATCATGATTATATTACAGATTTTATAAATATTTATGATTCGACTAATTATGAACTGGTAAATACAATCAGGCTGGGAAAGGGTACTATAAAAAATGCCGTTTTTTCCCCACATCTTAAATTTATCATAGTATCCCATGTTGGTTATAATTCGTTAAAAATATTAGTACTTAATCCTGAAAACGGTAACGTACTATCTGTAATAATACATTCACTTGGATTGAGTTTACAGAAAAACACATTTGCGCTTAGTAATAATGGTGACTATATAGCATATTGTTTTGGATATGATGTTAGGGTAAGAAGATTGAATGAATGATTCACTTTACGCAAGTCTTTGGAAATCAAAAGAAAGATCGCGGCGAACCTCACGAACAGCACGAATGGCGCAAAGGATTTCTGACAAAATGTTCGTGTTTTTCGTGTCGTCGGTGGTTAAATTTCTTGGGGTGCGCAAGCAGCACTGGTTGGATGCCAGTGCAGTTGTCGGACAAGTCCGTTGAATAAATCAGTGTTGACCTCAATGTCAGCGTACCGCGGCGATTTTATCGGCAATGGCCTTTTCGACAAAACCATTGATGGACAGTTTAAGATTTTTCGCCTTTATCGCCAGCTCCCTGTGCATTTCCGGCGGCAGGCGCAGGTTGACCCTTCCCGAATAAGGTTTTTCCGGCGGGGCGCCTTCTTCTTCGCACCACCATGCCAGGTAATCATCGACGGACTCCCTGAAAGCCCTTTCGATTTCATCCACCGTGGTTCCCTCGAAGGTGATAACATCCCTGGTGTTTATAACATCGCCATGGTACTATATTCTGATGCTATTGTCACGGAGGACGCATTGCCTCATCAGGAATTCTCATTTTAACCCCCCACGAACGAACCATTACACGACAGCCATAAAGCATAGCGTATCTCTTGTACGGCGGCTCGGCGGGTATACCCCGCCCGGTAAACGCATGCGCCCCAGAGCGCACCCTCCGTAAACCGGATACGGCGAAGATTCCGCGCCCGGAGAATGTAACAGGTGCACACAGAGGAACGGCGAAGGCGGGTGCCGGTATGAGCGGCGCGGGCCTGCCCCGTGACGTTCATACCGGCAGGCCCCGCCGGTACTGTGTTTGTGCGCCTGTCCCTGGCATTGGGCGCGGCATCTTCGTGTGGTTGGTGAGGGTGGCGGTTGTGCTTCCAGGTAGCGGCGCGCCGCGTTTCCGGGTATACTGTATGTGTACGAGTGGAGGATTTGTGTTTAAAGGACTTACCCACAGGGCCCAGCGTATCCTGGCCG
>JAIRWM010000027.1 GCA_031268975.1 Treponema sp.
TTTGCCGGGCGCGTCGGGAGCGTTCACCCCGGAGCGGCGGACGGTTACGAGCTTACCGCGATTGCTTCCACCACAATCGGCGGCACCTCCCATTCGGGCGGCATTGGCACCATAGGCGGGGCCTTTGTCGGCGCGCTGGTGCTGGCCGTGCTCCGTAACGGCTTTACCCTGCTTGGAGTTAACGCGTACTGGCAGAAGGTCGCCGAAGGCATGATCATTGTCGTCGCGGTTATTATCGACATGCGCAAAAACGCCAAACGTGATTAGCAGTCATTTGGAGAAAAGATGAATTCCGTAAAAATTGGTTCGGTTGGTTTGGGAAGGCTTGGGCTCCAGCACGCGGTAAATATCGCGGGCCGCGTACAGCATGCCGGGCTTGCCGCCCTCTGCGACGTCGATGAGGCCAGGCTGAAAGACGCCGCGGACAGGCTTGCCGTGCCCGGCCGCTTTTCGTCGTTTGAGGAAATGATTTCCTCCCGGGACATTGACGCGGTCGTTCTGGTTTCCCCGTCGGCTCTGCATACAAAACAAATTGCCGC
This sequence comes from Treponema sp., assembly GCA_031268975.1. GTDB lineage: Bacteria > Spirochaetota > Spirochaetia > Treponematales > Breznakiellaceae > JAIROH01. Next base: position 540 of record JAIRWM010000027.1, read on the forward strand.
CGCCCTGGCCGCCGGGAAGCATGTGTTTTCCGAGAAGCCCCTGGGAGTTACCGTAGCGGAGTGCCGGGAAGCGGAAAAGGCGGTGGAAGCCCACCCGGATTTGGTTTTTATGCTTGGTTTTATGCGCCGCTTTGACGAATCGTACCGGTATGCCCACGACATGGTTGCCGCCGGAGAAATCGGGAAACCCGTGCTGTTCCGTTCCTACAGCCAGGATCCGGAAAAATTTATCGAAGGCGCCATTGCCTTTGCCCCGCATTCCGGCGGACAGTTTCTGGATATGGCGGTTCACGACATAGACCTTGCGCGGTGGTTTACCGGTTCCGAGCCGGAAACGGTATACGCCATAGGCGGCTGTTATGCCCACCCGGAATTTGCCGCGTCAAAAGACGGGGATAACGTATCGTGCTTGATGAAATTTAAAAATGAATGTATGGTGTTTTTGTTTGCGGGCCGTACCGCCCCCCACGGCTACAATGTGGAGACAGAGATCATCGGCACGAAAGGAATACTCCGCATCGCGTCGGTGCCCCAGAAAAATCTTGTGGAAGTACTGGACGCTCACGGGGTACGCAGGGAATGCAGCGAAAACTTTCTTGAACGCTTTGATACGGCCTATGTCAACGAAGTCCAGGAATTTGTTAACTGTATTGTCGAGGGCCGCAGACCGGCTGTATCCGTATATGATGGAACCAGGGTTTCTCAGATAGCGTATACCTGCAAATCGGCGTTTGAAAGCGGCGAACTCCTGCGGTTTTAGGCGGGAACAAACGGCTTAGCGGCAAAAGCCTCCCGCGCCGGTATATTGTTTTTTCGCCGGACTTGGCGCAGGCTTGGGGAAGGACATGGTAAGCATCAAGGATATAGCAAAACGGGCGGGGATGTCCCCGGCCACCGTCTCCAGAGTAGTTAATGGAAAAAAACACGTTAGTTCCGCAAAACGGGAGCGCATCCTCGAAATCGTAAAAGAGACCGGCTACGTTCCCAACAAAGCCGCCAGAAGCATGGTGCTCCGGCGGAGCTTTACCGTAGGCATTGTCATTCCCGATACGTTTAACATGTTCCAGCGCCAGCTTTTTTCAATTATTGAACGGTACCTGGAATCGTTTGGCTATCATACATTATTTTTCTTTGTAAAATTTGACGACCAAAGTGAAGAGATGTGCCTTGCCCGGCTTAAAGCGGAAAAACTGGACGGGGTGATTATGATCCACGAAATAAAGAACATCAATTTTTATAATTACATGAAAGAAGCGGAACTTCCGGTGGTAACTTCCACGTTTCATTTTCCCGGCTTTCCCGCAGTCCACGTAAACGAAGAACAGGCGTCCAAAGACGCGGTAAACCACCTGCTAAGCCTGGGACACCGCCGCATCCTGATGATCTCCGGCGATGGTTTTACCTTTGGCCGGCAGCGGGCGGAGGGTTTTTTTCAGGCTCTGGCAGAGGCGGACATACCCTGGGAAGAAAACAGGGTGGTATTTGTACGCCACTATACCGCGGAATTCGGCATGTACGGCATGCGGGAACTGCTGCTGCGGGAAGGGCGCAACTTTACGGCGCTTTTTGCCGCCACCGATGAACTTGCCATCGGGGCCATACGGGTACTGAACGATGAGGGCATGAAAGTTCCCGGCGACGTGTCTGTCGTGGGTTTTGACGATATAGACATAGCCCAGTACATGGCTCCAAGGCTTACCACCATGCGTCAGCCCCTTTCTGAAATCGGGGAAGCCACCGCCCTTACCCTTCACCGTAAAATTACCGGCGAAAACGGTTCCATGGTGGAACAAATTTTTCCCTACAAGCTGATTATCCGCGAATCCACGCGGGCGCTGGCCCGTTAAGGCGGCGCGGACCGGGCCGCGGCGCATCATCATTCTCCCGGAAACCCTTTTTTAATCCGCCTGTTTCCTGTATAGTGCCTTACATGAAAACTGTGTATGTCGGCATGACGGCGGACATTATCCATCCGGGAATTATCAACATTGTCCGCGAAGCGTCCATTCGGGGCGAAGTGCTGGTTGGGCTTTTGACCGATTCGGCCATTGCCCGGTACAAACGTCTGCCGTATCTTTCCTATGAACAGCGGAAGCAGGTTGTGGAAAGCCTTAAATATGTAAGCAGGGTAGTGCCCCAGGAAGCATGGAGCTATGTCCCGAATCTTCGCGCGTACAAACCTGATATTATCATTCACGGCGACGACTGGAAGACAGGGATACTTGCCAGGGAACGGGAAGATGTTTACCGGGTTATGGCCGAGCTTGGCGGCGAAGTCGTGGAAATTCCCTACACCGCAGGAATCAATTCCACGGCGTTTAACGAGTCGGTAACATCCATCGGGACGACTCCCGATCTGCGGCTTAAAACCCTGCGGAGGCTTATCGCGGCAAAGCCTGTCGTGCGGATTATGGAAGCCCATTCGGGGCTGTCCGGCCTTATCATCGAAAACCTGGAAGTAACCGGGGAAGACGGAATTCGCCGTTACGACGGCATGTGGTCGTCGAGCCTTACAGATTCCACCAGCAAGGGAAAGCCCGACATCGAGGCGGTTGACATTACCACCCGGCTTCATGATTTAACCCAGATTCTTGAATGTACGACAAAGCCGATTATTTATGACGGCGATACCGGCGGTATTCCCGAGCATTTTGTTTTTACCGTAAGGACGCTGGAGCGGAACGGTATTTCCGCGGTAATTATCGAAGACAAAACGGGCCTTAAAAAAAATTCGCTGTTTGGCACCGAAGTGGAACAGCGTCTGGCCACTGTCGAAGAATTCTGCGAAAAAATACAGGCCGGAAAAAAAGCCCAGGTAACAAAAGATTTTATGATTATCGCGCGGCTTGAAAGTCTTATCGCCGGTGAAAGTGTTGACGATGCGCTGGATCGGGCGCTGGCCTATGTAAAAGCCGGCGCGGACGGCGTTATGATCCACAGTAAGGAAAAGTCCGGCGCGGACATCGAGGAATTCTGCCGGCGTTTCAGGGAGGAATACGCGGAAATTCCGATCGTGCTGGTGCCTACAACTTACAACCGTTTTACCGAGCGGGAACTTGCGCTGTGGGGGGCGAATATCATTATTTACGCGAATCACATGCTCCGTTCATCGTACCCTGCGATGTACAGGACCGCCCGGGTGATACTTGAAAACGGACGGTCACTGGAGGCTGACGAACTTTGCATGCCCATCCGGGAAATTCTTGATTTAATTCCGGGGGCAAGATGACAGGCGAAAGGGGCAGACATGCTTGACACAAAAATTTTTGGAAACGCCCTGAAAGCGCGGGGTTTTAATTTTTACAGCGGCGTTCCCTGTTCGTTTCTCAAGGATTTAATCAACTACGCGATAAACGAATGTGATTATGTGATGGCCGCCAACGAAGGAGACGCCGCCGCGATCTGCACAGGCGCGCGGCTCGGCGGAAAAAAATCCGTACTGTTAATGCAGAATTCCGGCCTTGGAAACGCCGTCTCTCCGCTTACTTCGCTCAACGCGGTTTTTCATATTCCCGTGCTGGGCTTTGTCTCGCTGCGCGGTGAAAAAGGACTTGCCGACGAAAGCCAGCATGAACTAATGGGGCCCATTACCGCCGCTATGCTTGACACGATGAAGATAGACAACAAAGTTCTTTCCACCGGCAACGGCGAGGCGGAAAAGCAGCTTGACACCGCCTGTGAATGTGTCAACAGCGGGAAAAGTTTTTTCTTTATCGTAAAAAAAGGAACGTTTTCCGGCGTCGCCCTTGATGTTAATAAAAAGCCCGCGGGCAAAGGCGGACTCTATTCCCGGTCCGCCATGCTCAAGGCGGCAAAAAGGGGAGCGGGCGGCGAAAGCCTGTACCTTGCCACGACAGGCTTTACCGGCAGGGAGCTTTACGAGCTGGGTGATGATCCGAACAACCTGTATATGGCAGGTTCGCTGGGCTGCGTGTCGTCGTTGGGGCTGGGGCTTGCGCTTGCCCGGCCGGACAGGGGGATTGTCGTTTTGGACGGCGACGGATCGCTTCTTATGCGGATGGGCTCGCTTGCGGTAAACGCCTGGTACATGAAAAAAAGCGCAGGGAAGCCGGGCATGTTCCATGTTCTTTTCGATAATTTTTCCCACGAATCAACCGGCGGGCAGTTTACCGTTTCGCCGGGCGTGGATTTTCCCGCCCTGGCAAAGGCGGTCGGGTATCCGGTTGTTGTCAGCGCGGCGTCCCCGGACGAGCTGGAAGCCGCCGCGAAAGCGTGGAAACGTTCCGGCGGGCTTGTTTTCGCGTACTGTCCGGTGGCGCTCAGGGATCCACGGGCGGCGCTTGGGAGGCCCGAAGTAAAGCCCCCCGCCGTTGCGCGGCGCCTTGTTTCGTTCATTGACGGGGGGAGTGTATGATAACCCAGGCGATTATTGCGGCGGCGGGAATGGGAACACGGCTTAAAGACAGAACCGCCGCCATGCCCAAGGGTTTTATCGAAATAGGCGGCGTTCCGATTGTGGAACAGTCCGTGAAAAAACTTATCGCGTCCGGCATTGAGGAAATCATTATCGGAACAGGCCATTGCGCGGAATGGTACGAGGCGCTCGCCAAAAAGTATCCGCTTGTTACGCTGGTTCACAATCCGGATTACGCGGAGACAGGAAGCATGGGAACGCTTGCCCTGTGCGCGGAAAAAGCGAAAGGCGGAGTGCTGGTTCTTGAATCGGATTTAATTTACGACAGCGCCGGTCTTTTTGTGCTGCACAATGAAAGCCGGGACAATGTCATACTCGCGTCGGGGCCGACAAAATCAGGCGACGAAGTTTATCTTGAAGCCGGTGAAAATCAGGTTTTGCTGGGGAATTCAAAAAAGAAAGAAGAACTCCACTCGGTGTACGCGGAGCTTGTGGGAATTACCCGGCTGGATAAAAACGTTCTTGACGCGATGGTGTATTACTGCCGCGCACACAGGACAAGCCAGCCCAAAATGGAATATGAGGCGGCCATGTCCGCGGTAAGCAGGGACGCCCTTTCTCAGGCTCCGGCCATTCCCGGATCGGCGCCTGTTTATATCCGTAAACTTGAATATTACCAGTGGCGGGAAATAGACGACGAGGTGCATCTGGCAATGGCGGCGGAAAGCGTGTATCCCCGGATCACGGAAAACGAAAGTATCCGGCAGCCCCGCCGCGAAGTGCTGTTGAACCCCGGACCCGCCACGACAAGCGGCGGGGTAAAGTCCGCCCAGATATGCGCGGACATATGTCCGAGGGAACAAGAGTTCGGCGCGGTAATGCGCTGGATTGTGTCGGAGCTTTCGCTTATGGCCGGAAAAAAAGGCTCTGTCGAAACGGTACTGTTCGGCGGTTCGGGAACAGCGGCGGACGAAGTGATGATTTCATCCTGCGTACCGGAAGGGGCGAAGCTGCTTATACTGGACAACGGCGCGTACGGAGAGCGGTTTTCCAAAATCGCCGCGTCGTACTCAATTCCCCACGATGTTTATAAAAGTTCCGGCTATGCGCTTCCCGATACGGACGATATAAAAAAACGTCTTTCAGACGGCGCCTATTCACACTTTGCCCTTGTGTATCACGAAACCACCACGGGGCTCCTTAACCCCGCGCCGGAACTGTGCCGTTTTTGCCGGGAACGGGGCATTACTACCATTGTTGACGCGGTAAGCGCCTTTGCCGCCATTCCCATCGACATGGACGACGACGGCTTTGATTTTATGGCCTCCACTTCAAACAAAAATATACAAGGAATGGCGGGGGCGGCCTTTGTTTTCTGCCGGAAAGAGGCGCTTGAAAAAACAAGGGAATATCCCATGCGGAGCTATTATCTTAACCTGTGGGATCAATACAGCCATTTTGCCAAAACAGGCCAGACCCGTTTTACCCCGCCGGTGCAGACCCTCTACGCCCTGCGTCAGGCCATTATTGAGGCAAAGAACGAAACCATTCCCCGCCGTTACCGCCGTTATGGTGAGTGCTGGAAAATTCTTGTTCTGGCCGTAAAGGAACTGGGCCTTTCCATGCTGGTAGACGAACAGGCCCAGTCCCGTCTTATTACGGCGATTGTCGAGCCGGAAGATGCGGCCTACGATTTCAACGCCTTTCACGATTTGGCGCGCTTGAAAGGTTTTACGATTTATCCGGGAAAGCTCGCGGGGGCCAACACCTTCCGCATTGCCAACATCGGCGACATACAGCCGGAAGAAATGGCAGCCTTTACCGCCGTTATGAAAGACTACATGAGCCGGATTAAGCTCCGGCAATTCTCATGTTAAGGTAACCGCCGCTGACATAGGAACATAAGACTACCACTCCGCCGGAGGCGGTTCACTTTTCCCCCGGTTTGATGTATATTTTGAACCCGGTACGCTACTGCATGGAGCGCGACATACTAAAAGAATTTTTAAAGGGGAAACCTTCTGAAATACGGCATGAGCCCCGCTCAAACGGCGGAAGCGCTGGAAATACCCCTGGAAACGGTTATCGGGATTCAGGGGCGCGGCCCCCGGCGCACGCCATAGTGCTCTGCGTGGACGAAAAGACTGCATATAATAGCGGACAATTACAAAACGCATAACGGCAAATTATTGCAAGAGTATATGGCGGAACATCCCGCCCGTTTTGTGCTGCACTTTACGCCGACGCATTCGTCATGGCTCAATTTAGTTGAAAGATTTTTCCGGGAAATAACGGCTGAAAGAATACGCAGGGAAAGCCGGAATTCAGTTGACGAACTGATAAAGGCAATAAAGTCATACATCAAAAACTGGAACAAATCAGAACGTAGATTTCAATGGTCAAAAACAAGTGATGTTATCATTCAGAAAATCAAAAAGTGTAAGGCACCTGGTTCATAATAATGTATATTACACTACACTAGAGAAGCTGTCAGTGTACACGTCCAGCGGAATTATACCCCGATAAGGCGGGAATCTTCAGGTTGTGAACCGAATCGCCAAAGTTGGCTGCAGCGTTGTCTGTTGAGGACTGGAATTTCCTTCTATCATTTCAATGAGGCATTCGGCACTTCGGGAACCGATAGTGTATTTTTCCTGACATATCGTAGTAAGCTGGGGAGTTATGTACGAGGCAAGGTCAATGTCATCATATCCAACGACAGCCGCTTCCCTCGGTATGTCAAGCCCGCTTTGATTCAGCGCCGATATTACCCCAAGAGCATTGTAATCGGTAGTTGTACAAAAGGCTATCGGAGCTTTGTCGTTTCGCAGTATGTCCAAAGCCGTTAGATAACTTTGGTGTACATCCACGATCCCGTCTTTGATTTTTCCCAAATGAAAGGATAAGTTGGCTTCGGTCAAGGCCTGCTTGTAACCTTCAATACGGGCGCGGTTCATGCATCCTTCAACAGTTTTGGGATCATCATTACCCACCAGTAAATATATGTTACGATACCCCCGCTCAACCAGGTGCCGGGTAGCAAGATATTCACCGTAACGATCGTCATTTACAACGAAACTGAATCTTCGCCGGTCCATATTGGTGTATTCAGAAACCAAATAGGGAGAACGAGACATAAAAACCAGGGGGATGTTCACATCTGCACAATTTTGTAATCTTACCGGGATAATCAAAATACCATCCACTTTTACTGAAATCATGGATCGAAGTAGTTTTTCCTCCATCGCGGCATTTTCGTTGGAATTACCCAACAATGCCGTATAGCCCCTCTTTTGGAGGGTTTCTTCAACCCCTTTTAACACCAAAGCATTATAGGAATTACAATTATCAGGAATAATCACACCAATAATATTGGTTTTTCCGGTTCGCAGCGATCGGGCAATTATATTGGGATGATACCCCAAATCTTTAACAATCTGGCGAACTTTCGTAACGGTTTTGGTACTTATATCGGGCTTATTGTGCAGAGCCTTTGAAACTGCGGCAACAGATATACCGGCAACTCTCGCAATATTCTTCAAAGTAACCGTGTTTTTCTTTGGCCGCATATCAGTACGGATATTTTAATGTATTGTATAACCTCCGTCAATAACAATGGTTTCACCTGTGATCATGTTTGAAGCATCGCTGGCCAAAAACAACGCAACCGCAGCCGTTTCTTCCGGTTCGGCAAAACGTCCCACAGGCAATTCTTTGAGAAACTTTTCCGCTCTTTCTCCGACCCAATAAGCTTTACCCATAGGCGTCATGGTTACTACCGGCGCTATTGCATTTACATTGATACCGTATTGGCCCCATTCCAAAGCCATCGTCTTGGTAATGTTTAAAACCGCCGCTTTGGTTGCCCCGTATACGGTATGATTTTCAAGTCCCACCAGGGCAGCTTGAGATGAAATATTGATTATTTTGCCGCCTGTTCCAGACTTTATCATGTTATTACCTATTGCCTGACTCATAAAAAAAAGACCCTTGAGGTTTACCGCAAAGGTACGATCCCAATCATCTTCGGTAACTTTTGCCGCCGGCGCTCCACTTGGAAGACCGGCAACATTGCATAAAACATCAATTGTTTTATATTCTTTCATCAGTTGGGCTACGGTATTCTTTATTTCAGAGACTCTGGAAAGATCACAACGAACGCCTCTTGCCTGGGGATCAAGTTCTTTTGCCAATTTTTCAATTTCCTCATTTACATCCAGGGCGATGACAATCGCCCGTTTCTTCGCGAAGGTTTTAACGATTGACTTCCCGATACCACTGGCGCCGCCGGTAATGAGACATACCTTGCCGGTAAGATTAAATTCCAAATCAAAGGGTTTATAAGCTATCATGCTGTCATCCTCCCGGACACTGTTTCTTCCAAAAAAACTAAATCCATTCCAAGACGGATCCAAGAGACAGGGCCCATCCACGAAATCGCAAACGTAATCTGCGTATCGACCTCGTGGACAGCTGCTTAAAAATTATTAAATTATAGGTAATCATCCACGTTACGGGTAGTAACCAAAATAAACGGAATTAATACGGATTTAGGCACCGATTCACCCTTGACAAGCTTAAAGACAGTTTCTACGGATCCCATTCCCTGGCCCACACCATCCTGGAATACCGTTGCGTCAAGGGTACCCGCTTTTACCGCAAGCAGAGCATCTTCCACCGCGTCAACACCAACTGCCACAACTCTTTCTTTCATGCCTGCCTGAACAAGAGCATTCGCGGCGCCCAGGGCCATTTCATCATTCTGCCCGAATACAGCATTGATTTGATTACCATATTTCTGGATCCAGTTTTCCATCAAGGTCATCGCCCTTGCCCGGTCCCAAGTGGCGGTTTGTTCATCCAACAATACCAGACCCTGGTTGGCGTCAATAATTGCCATAGCACCCTCGGTTCGCTGTATTTCGGCAGTCTGTCCGGGGTGTCCATGCATCATGAGAATATTTCCCTTGCCGGACAGGCGTTCGTTGATATAATTCAAGGCAATTTCCGCCGACTCACGATCATCACTGCCAACAAAAGCATCAGGAGCGGTAATGGTATGGGAATTCACATTTACAATAGGAATCCCCGCCGCCTTTGCCTTATCAATGCAGGGCGCGCTCGCTTCCTGTTCCTGGGGTTGTAGAATAATGCCATTTACTCCCTGGACAATAAAACTTTCCACCTGCTGAAGCTGCTTTGAAGCATCACCCTGGGCGTCGTTAATGATAACGGTTATGCCCAGTTCATCAGCTTTTGCCTGAATTGCATCGCGCAAAACAATGGAAAATTCCACCTGAAGATTCATGAGAGAAACTCCGATGGTAACGGTATCATCCGATCCGGCAGCATTAGACGAGCCGCGCTTACAGGACGACAGCACGGACACACTCAAAACAAGGGTTACCGCCAACACGACAATGGATTTAACACTCTTTTTCATAACTTTTCCTCCATATCAAATATGTTTTTCAGGAAAATTGCTTTTCCCGTCCATCAACTTCATCGCCTTACTGACGTTTTTTATTCCGGTCTATCAGCACAGAGGCAATAATAATCAGTCCCTTTACCACCTGCTGCCAGTAAGAAGATACCGCCAGGAGATCGAGGCCATTGCCAAGTACGCCGATGATCAGGGCGCCTACAACTGTACCTGGTATACCGCCGGTACCGCCGGCGAGACTTGTCCCTCCCACTACCGCGGCGGCAATCGCATCCAGTTCATAACCCGAACCCGAGTTGGGATGCCCTGTGTTGATCCGCGAAGCAAGTATAATTCCCGCGAGTCCTGCCAGAGTACCGGAAACTACATGAACAAAAAATCTAATTAAATCCGGGCTGATTCCTGAAGCATAGGCCGCGTTGGTATTTCCTCCTACCGCATAGACATAACGGCCTATTTTTAAATGTGTCAGAATAACATGGGTAACAACTGCGACAATTGCATAAATATAAATAGGCAGCGGAATGGAAAACAATGAGTTGTTGCCAAGAAATCCAAAATCGCCGATCAACCGGGAAACCGGCCGCCCACCGGACACAATCAGTGAGAGCCCCCTCATGATCGTCATCATTCCCAGTGTTACGATATAGGGGGCCAGTCTACCTTTGGTGACCAGAAGCCCATTTATCGCTCCTGCCGCAAAACCACAGCCCAATGCCGCTAAAAAGGGAATTACCATGGGGATACTACTTCCCGCGGGCGCTGTCAAAGCGGCTACTACACCGGCAAAACCAACGACTGAGCCTATAGAAATATCAATACCGGCGGTAATCAGGACAAAGGTAACTCCTATTGCCATAATGCCGTTGATAGATATCTGATTCAAAATAAGTTTGAAATTCTGAATAGTCAAGAATTTATCCGTTATTATTGCCAATACCACGCAAAGAAGTAACAGGGCCAGATAAATCGCATACTTTTCCATAAACGCGCCCGCTTCCCGCCTTAAAACATTTTTTCCGGCTTGCTTTGATAAGGCCATATTAATGCACATCCCTCTTTGTTATTTTTTCCGCGGAAATCTCGTCTGAAAGAATTATCTGCATAATATTCTCCTGGGTGGCTTCTCCATGTTTCATCTCACCTTTGAAACGGCCTTCATGAATGATAATCACCCGATCACTCAAGCCCAACACTTCGGGCATTTCGGATGAAATCATAATGATCCCTTTTCCCTCCGAGGCAAGACTGGAAATCATATGATAAATTTCGACCTTCGCCCCAACATCAATACCCCGGGTTGGTTCATCAAGAATAATAATCTCCGGTTCATTGAGCAGCACTTTGCCAAGAACCACCTTTTGCTGGTTGCCTCCGCTCAGTTTGATAACCTGCTGCAGCTGAGAATGTGCTTTAATCCGGAAATGCCTGATTTCACGTTCGGCCATCTTTTGTTCAAGCTTTCTTGAAATAAAGCGCAGCCTGCAGCACTTTTTTAACGCGGCCAGCGTGATGTTTTCACGTACAGACATACCCAAAACCAGCCCGTAATCTTTTCGATCTTCGCTAACCAGTCCTATACCCTCACGGATGGCGTCAGAAGGTTTTCGTATCCGAATTTTCCGGCCATGAACATATACATCACCGGCTTCTTTTTTATCCAGTCCGTAAATACCGCGCATAATTTCGGTACGGCCGGCGCCCATAAGCCCGACAACTCCCAATATTTCACCTTTATGCAAAGTAAAACTGATATCGCTGTACTTTTTACCCGATAGATGTTCCACCCGTAAAATTTCATCGCCTGTCGTTGCCGGAGTTTTTGGATATAAATCCTTGAGCTCCCGGCCTACCATCATTACAATAAGATTTTCACTGTCCAGTTCGCCTGCCGGTTTTGTGGAAATGAGGAAACCGTCCCGTAACACCGTTACCCTGTCGGCAATCGCAAAAACCTCACTCAATTTATGAGAAATATAGATAACGGCAATTCCCTGGGCTTTGAGGGAACGGATTATTCCGAACAGTAACTCTACTTCTGTTTCGGTAATGGCTGAGGTTGGTTCATCCATAATGATAAGACGGGAGCGGTTGGAAACGGCCTTGGCTATTTCAATCATTTGTTGTTGCGCCACGCTCATTGAAGACATGCGGACCGAAGCGTCAACGTCCAGCTTCATATTATCAAGAAGCTCCTGAGCCTTAACAACAAGCCGCTTCTGATCTATCCATCCAGGAAAAGGAATTGTAAATTCCCTGCCCAAATAAATATTTTCCGCCACACTAAGCGCTGAAACAGACATTAACTCCTGATGTATCATGGATATACCCAAAGCCAGTGAATCCCGGATACTGTTAATTTGGACTGCCTTGTTTTTAAAAAATATTTCCCCTTCGTCAGCGGAAAACATACCGGATAGAATATTCATCAATGTTGATTTGCCGGCCCCGTTTTCCCCCACGAGAGCGTGGACTTCACCGGGGAAAACTTCCAGATTAACCTTCTCCAGCGCTTTAACTCCCGGAAACTGCTTTGAAATATTTCGCATTTCCAGAACCGGCGTACTTTCCACACTGCCCTTCTGCATCAAAACCCGCCAAAACCAGTTTTATACGTCAATTTCAATTTGCGATTCCGGAGGTATCTGCATTACGATACAATCGTTTGCATATGTCCGTTCCGGCAGGAGCACAAGTACATCAACGTCCTCTCCGGTACAGGAATATGCGGCATGATGCCAAACACCATTATTCACCATAATCGCGGTCCCTTTTGGGACACGGAAAACTTCAAACTTGCTGAAGTCGGGATCGTCATGACCTGAACACATCCCCACATGACAGTAAATGTCACCGGTTAAAGGCAATAACACTTCTCCGGTATCGCGGTGGATTTCGGTAACGGTAACAATTTTCGGCCGATCCCTGACACGGGAAACGGAAATTCCAACCGGAAATGGCGACGCGTATGAAAACACCAGTTGATCTCTGAAAAATTCGTGGACGCTTGGCCCTACGGAGGGCCCGTCGGGATTAATGAATTTCGCAAAACGGCCATACTGTATAAATGCTTCCAGTGAAAGCTCCTTTGGTTTTACCTTTCTCATCTTTTGCCGCTCCTTATCCGGTATGGACTCAAAATAACTAAATCGATTAAGTAATATACCATGCCTTTCTTCACCTGTCAAGGAAATTTTTCCATATTTAAGCCGGTTTTAGCCCGTTCTTTTACTTTCCGTATTTATAGCGGCCTCCGCTCAGGGCTTTTAGGGAAGCACTGATTTATTCAATCGAGAATAAATTAGTACTACCTTACTGTGGATTTTTCGCCGCCTTGAAAAAGCGCGTTTTCCGCAGGAAAACGAGAAAAATGATAG
>JAIRWM010000033.1 GCA_031268975.1 Treponema sp.
CCCCGTAGAACGCGCGGCGGTTTACGCTCCCGCCGGGAGATTTCCGCTTTTTTCTTCGGTACTTATGGGGATGATACCCGCCCTTGTCGCCGGCGTTGACGAGCTTATCCTTGCCTCTCCCCCGACAGAAGATGGCTTTCCCGACCGGTACATTTTGGCCGCCGCGGCGCTGGCTTCCGGCCTGCCGTCTGTGGAAAAAGACCCGGGCCGCCGGCAGACGAATGTGCGCGTGTTCGCGATCGGAGGGGCGCAGGCAATCGCGGCCCTTGCCCTGGGTACGGAGACGGTGCCGAAAGCGGGGATCATTGTCGGGCCCGGCAATAAATATGTGGCGGCGGCAAAGCGCATGCTTTTTGGCGAGGTGGGGATCGATTTTGTGGCGGGGCCCACCGATGTACTGGTTATCACCGGGGATAAGCCTTCAAGCCGCCTCCCGGCGGGGCCCGGCGGAACGGACACAGCCGCAGCCCTTGCTGCCGCCGATATGCTGGCCCAGGCGGAACACGACCCGGATGCCCGCGCCCGCGCCCTGGTTCCGAATCGCGTCATGGCGGAAAATGTCGCCGCCGCTTTGGAACTTGGCCTTGAGCGGCTGGTGGAACAGCGGGGCGCGGCGGCTGTGGCGGCGGAAACAGCCGGGGCGTCTTTGGAAGCGGGCGGGCTTATTGTTGTGTATCATTCAAAAGAAGCTGCGATACGCATCGCAAACAAAATAGCCCCGGAACATCTGGAACTTCAAATGGAAAACACTGAAGACTGGATTCCCGCGCTGAAAAATTACGGATCACTTTTTATCGGCGGCAGGTCGGCGGAAGTCCTGGGAGACTACAGCGCCGGTATCAACCACACCCTGCCCACTTCGGGAAGCGCCCGTTTTTCAGGCGGCCTTTCCGTGCGGCATTTTCTCAAGACGGTGACGACCCTGCGCTGCGATGCGGGAAACGGCTTTGAAAAAGCGCGGAAAGCGGCGGAAATTATGGGGACGGCCGAAGGGCTTGCTTTTCACGCGCAAAGCGCCGCGCTGCGCGGGGACCGTACCTTGTGAACATAGGGGCCGTTTCGGATCACAGAACAAGAGAAGGGGGAGCGATGGTGTATCCGGTGTATTCTCGCCGTTCCCGGGGGCTTTCTGTCGGCATAAATCTTTTTCCGGATCGCAAACTCTGTTCCTTCAACTGTCCGTATTGCGAAGTTTTTCCATTTAGTACCGGCATTGTTTTTTCCCCGGATGTCATGAAAGCGGCTCTTTGTTCCTGCCTCCGGGAAGCACATGAAGAAGGTCGGCCGGTGCGGGACATTTGCTTTTCCGGGAACGGCGAACCTACCATGTCGCCTGATTTCCCGGAGGCCCTGAAAACGGCAAAGGACATACGGGATGATCTTGCCCCCGGCGCGAAGCTTGTGCTTATTACCAACGGAACCGGCCTTCTCGATGACAGCATCTTTTCTCTCCTTGCAGCCTCGGCCGAAAACCGGGATGTTCCCCCGGAGAAGCCCCCTCCCGCCGGCCGCCGGCAAACACCGCCGGAAACAGGCCTGGATATCTGGCTTAAACTTGACGCCGGAACGGAGGACTGGTACCGGAAAATGGATCGGCCGGGCATCGCGTTTGAACGCCTTGCCGGGCGGATTAAGGCCTTTGCCGCTGCGGGAGCGCCGTTTACCATTCAGACAATGGTGTGCAGGATACATGGCGCGCTCCCTCCGCCGGAAGAAGAGGCGGCCTGGCTTGAGCTTGTTACCGCCCTGGCTGTTCCGTCCCTGCCGGGTGCGCCCCTGACGGGGCGGCAGGGACTGCGGGCCGTGCAAATTTACGGCAAAGCCAGGCCCGCGCCGGAAGACCCCCTGGCGGAGGCCGCTCCCAAAGAAGTACTGGAACGGCGGGCGGAGGCGTTGAACGGGATGCTGGAAACCGCCGGGAGCGCGGCCCGGGCGGAAGTGTATTAAACAGTTCCCCCGGGAAGCACTGATTTGTTCATTCAATCGGGAATAAAGTAGCGCTGCCTTGCTTTTCCCCCCAAAATTCCCTACAATTTGAATAGGACTATATAGAATTATGAAGATATCGACAAAAGGCAGATATTCGCTGGAAGCGCTGCTGTACATTTCCCTTCAACCCGACGGAAACTATATCAGCACCCGTTCCATTGCGGAGAATACGGGTATTTCCGAAGGGTATCTGGAGCAGCTTTTTATTCCCCTGCGAAAAATGGGAATTGTCAGGGGCACCCGCGGTCCCCTGGGGGGATACGTTATCGCGGACTCCCCGGCAAAAATCAGCGTCGGAGACATACTCCGCGCGGTTGAAGGCCCGCTTGTGCCGGTGGACTGCGCCGTAACGGATCATCTGTGCGCACGGGAAAAAAGCTGCGAAACCCGGCATACCTGGAAGGAGCTGTATCAGGAGATTGCCGAGTGCGTGGATTCCCTTTCCCTCAAGGATCTTTCCGAATCGTACCGGAATTTTGACAGCCCGGATTACACCATATGAAAATTTCCACACGGGGCCGTTACGGCATCAGGCTTCTTGTCGATCTGACAGAACAGTCAAACGAAGACCACGTGCCGCTGGCGGAAATAGCGCGCAGACAGGGTATTTCCCTGCGGTATCTTGAACAGCTTGCCGTTATCCTGCGCCGTTCCGGCTTTATCCGTTCCGTTAAAGGCGCTTCGGGCGGATATGTGCTGGCTAAACCGGCGGAAGAAATCGTTGTCGGCGACGTGCTCCGCATTCTGGAAGGCGATATGCTGGTGGCCGATCCCCCCGATCCCGGCAGGCAGGAAACCCAGCTTCAACGCTGCATCAGATTGTCTGTTTTTGATAAGCTCAACGCGCGAATAGCCAGGGTAATCGACAACAGAACCCTGGCGTCTCTTGCGGGAACGGTAGACCCCGACGGGTCAAACATGTTTTTCATTTAGGGAGGTTGCTGCGGGTAGGCGAAAGGGCCCGCCAGTCGCGTCCAGGGCGCGTGGATTGAAACCCAGTCCCGCCGTTCCAGCCCCGCTGTTGAATAGTCGCGCCCCCGCGGGCGCGTAGCACTAAACTTGACCCACAATTCAAAGTGTGGTTAGCTCGTTTTAAGAAGAATTCCACCACAGAGAAGGCCGCTTTGCGGCCATCAAGAGTCCAGGGACGGCGGGTCACCAAGGACACGAAGGAAGGAAGAAGGATGATTAGGCAGGAACGGGAGGCAACCGCGAAATGTGCCGGTATTTCCCTGGTTTTTTATTCAATTTCAATGCAAAACGGTTAAAAGACGGTAGTCAGCGAGTTATCCTCTAACCTTTTTTCTTCCCCTTTGTGCCCTTCGAGTCCCTTGTGGTCAAATTCTCCTTTATTTATGGGTCAAGTTTAGGCGTAGCAAGGGTCCCGTTTGAGTTGGAAGGGCCCCCGTTTGACTTGGCGGGGGCCCCGTCTGACTTGGCGGGGGCCCCGTTTAAGTTGGCGGGGGTCCCGTTTGAGTTGGCGGGGGTTCCGTTTGACTTGGCGGGGGTCCCGTCTAAGTTGGCGGGGGTTCCGTCTGACTTGACAGGGCCCCCGTTTGACCTGGCAGGGGCCGCGGGGACGGCCCCCGGGAAAGACCCCGCTCCGACGGGGACGCTGTTTGAACGTTCCGTCGGTTGTGGTACACCCCGGCGGGCGGGATGTCAAGGCCCGGCGCGCCCGGTGTCCGCCGCTTCCCCTGCTTTTACCCCGCCCATGACGAACCAGGCTGCCAGCATGGCCAGCCCCCCGAAAACGAACAATCCGGGATATCCGCCTATGTCGATGACCGCCCCTGTTACCGGCGGGGCGAGCACGGCGGCGGATTGGCTGAACGTGTAATACAGGCCGGTATACACGCCCACGGTGGTGAAATCCGACATTTGCCACAGCATGGGGAACGAATTCACCACAACCCCGATCCAGAAGATTCCGTAGAGGAACATCAGGCCAAGGAAAACAGCCAGCCGCAGGGTGAGGGTAAAATTACCCGAAACAAGGGAACTTAACGGGATGATAAAAAGAATTGCCGCCAGCAGGATCAGGCAGACGCGGATAAATCGTTTCCGGCCGATTTTATGGGCCAAATAACCCGACGGTACGGCAAGAATAACCCCGGAAATCCCCGCAGCGCCCTGGGCGAGCGCCGCGCTGGCTTCATCCGCCCCGATATATTCGACCAGGTAAAGCCCCAAAAACGGTTTTGCCCCTTCATAGGCCAAAAACCAAAAAAACAGCGAGATGAGTATGCGGCCGACACTGTTTTTCGAGTCTCCGGTAAAAACGCTCTTTATGGACGCGAAAAAGGGCGGATGTTCTTCGGCTGTTTCCGTACCGGGCTTTTCCCGTACAAAGGCGAACAGGACAAGGGCCGCGGCTATGACACAGACGCAGGCAATGCCGAACGGAAGGCTTCCCGGGGCGTTAAAACCTGTTCCGGCCTCCGCCGCGCCGCTGTCCGGGGCAAAAACCCGCACATTGACAAACCGGGCCAGTACCAGGGTGCTGACAATCAGGCCGATTCCGCCCATCATATTGATAATACCGTTGGCTTCGGAACGATAATCCGCGGGAATTGTATCGGGCATAAGGGCCACAACCGGGCCCCGGACAGATGTCTTGAACATGTTAAAGAAAAAAATGATGGCGATAAGGGCGGCAAGAGAAACAGCCGCCAGCGGAGGAATAAGGCCGAAAAGAAGGGCCGAAATGGGCAGCATAACGATGATAAAAGGCATGCGCCTGCCGATACGGGTCGATGTTCTGTCCGACCAGACCGCCACCAGGGGAATAAGGATAAGCTGGAGTATGTTGTCCAGCGTCATCAACGCGCCGACGGCGGCGTTCGACCCGATGTAACGCCGTAAAAAAAGGGGGACATAGGTGTCGTACAGGGGATCCATCAGCCCCATGGTAAAAAAGCCGAAACCTATCAGAAATGTTAAAAAAAAGTACCTGCCAAACCCGTTTTTCAATGATGCTCCCTTCGGCAAAGTATGCAGGATATTGGCTCCCTTGAAAAGGGCAAAACCCGGCCGTGGCAGGAAAACCGGGGTTCTCGCCGGTACCCTGGAGAATTACTGATATGTATTGACACAAACCTGAATTTTTGGTAATCTTTCAAAACTATAGGTAAAATGTGTGAATTTGCCCTTGTAGCTCAGTTGGCAGAGCATATCCATGGTAAGGATAAGGTCATCAGTTCGATTCTGATCGAGGGCTCTGCGTTTTAGGAGGCATTATGGCAGGAAAAAAGACCGCTGTTGAACTTATCGCGCTTCAATGCGCCGAATGCAAGCGGAAAAATTACACTACCAGCAAGAATCGCAGAAACACTCAGGGCAAACTTGAGCTTAAAAAGTACTGCCCGTTTGACAGAAAGCATACGCTGCATGTGGAAACGAAGATAAAATAGTATTTTAGGCGTATAGCTCAGTCGGTAGAGCGGCGGTCTCCAAAACCGCAGGTCGTGGGTTCGAAGCCTACTGCGCCTGACCGGTGGGAAGGCGCAGTAGGCTTCGAAGCCTGGCGCCCGCCGACCAGGGGGAGGAAGAGGCGCCGACAGGGCGCCAGGGGGGCCCGGCGGGAGCAAACAGGATGTTTGTTCGGATGGCTAAAGAGAGGAAACGGAT
>JAIRWM010000041.1 GCA_031268975.1 Treponema sp.
TCAGATTTTGGAACTGCACCCTATAAAAACCGCAGTTTTGCAGCCCCCGAACCGAAGGTTCGTTAGGCGAAAAACTGCAAGAGCCGGTTACAAAATAACCAATTTTGGAACCGGCTCAACTCATTTGACATTTTGAAATTACTTTCTATAATGGAACTATCCGAAGAGCCATTGGACTTGCTCGACAACCCGAATCTTCGATTCGCTGCCGGTTGTCTCTAGGAAGCGCTGATTAGCGTCAGGTTAATCAGCGTTACCCTTGCAGTCCCTGCAATTTCCCGCCGTATGGCCGCGAAATTGCGGCGTTTTACGGGGGGTGAATAATGAGCAATGTAACTGAAGCAATTAACAACCCGGGCCTGGCGCCGGAAGAACGCCTTGCCGCCCTGCGCAGCAGGGACACCCTGCGCAGCGGGGACGCCCCGCGCAGCGGGGCCGGATCTTTTACCGGGACGGGCCGCACAGCGGCGGACAGAACCGGCGAAGTCAACAACCACATCCACACCATTTACAGCTTTAGCCCCTATACGCCGGCAATGGCCGCCCTCAAGGCGTACGAGGCGGGCCTTGCGGCGGCGGGATCGGTCGACCATGACAGCGCCGCCGCCGGGGCGGAACTGAAAGCCGCCTGCGCGGAGCTCGGTATTGGCGGATGCAGCGGTTTTGAAATGCGGGTAAGCTTCAAAAAACGCCCGGACGGCAGCGCAAGTCCCCTGGCCGCGCGGAAGATCAACAACCCCGATTCACAGGGCATTGCCTATATAACCGTGCAGGGGATTCCTTCACCGGCCCTGGAAAAGGCCGCCGCGTTCCTCAAACCGGTACGGGAAGCCCGGCTTGTGCGCAGCAGGAAAATGACGGAGTCGGCGAACCTGCTTTTGTCCGGCGCGGGGCTTTCGCCGATAGACTTTGAAAACGACGTCGTAAAAAAGTCGCAGTACGAACGGGGCGGCGAAATTACCGAGCGCCATATTTTGGCCGCCGCCGCCGTAAAGTGCATCGAAAAATTCGGCGCGGGAGCGGATATCGCAGGCGGGCTGCATCGCAGCCTCGGCATTGTAATACCGGAAAAACCGGCAAAGCTGCTTTCCGACTCGTCCAATCCCCATTATCTCTACGACCTCCTGGGGGTTCTTAAAACGGGCCTGCTTCCCCGGATTTTTATCCAGCCCGGGGAACAGGAATGCATTCCGGCAAAGGCCGCGGTGGATTTTGCCCTTTCCATAGAGGCAGTACCCGCCTATTCCTATTTGGGTGATGTAGGCGAATCTCTTACCGGCGACAAAAAGCCTGAAAAATTCGAGGACGATTATCTTCCGGAATTGTTTGAGGAAATACACGCCGCCGGATTCAGGGCCGTCACGTACATGCCCCCCCGAAACACGGCGGAACAGCTGGAGCGTGTCCGAAAATTCTGCGCCGAAGGAAACTACATGGAAATTTCGGGGGTGGATATAAATTCCAGCCGCCAGTCCTTTAATTGCCCACAGGTGCTGCGGCCCGGCCTGCGCCATCTTTTGGATACCACCTGGGCGCTTGTTGCCCATGAATATTTTGCCTCTTCGGATCCGGCCTGGGGACTGTTCTCTTCAAAAAATCCTCTCGCGCCGCTTCCGCTTTCCCGGCGGATTGAAATTTACTCAGGCGCGGGAAAAAGCCTTGACCTGAAACATCCCGGGGATTCCGCCCCGGCCCTTATAGAACAGCTTCGCAGGGGAAAAGCTCCATGATGATAACATTATACCGGTACGGCCGCACGGCCGCACCTCACAACTGAACAGGAGACCTGGATTCATGATGTTTACCGTAAATGAAAACGTTCCTCATTCCGTACTGGCGCCTCTGGTACGCGGGCTTTGCATCAGCGCGGCAAAAGCGCCGCGCGTGGTAATCGCGGGGACAGCCGATCCCGGATCGGCTCTCACCATAGACATTAGCTCCGCGTTTACCCAAAACGGCGAAGGGCAGATCGTTTTTGACGATCGGTCCGCCGCGAAGGCGTTAAGTGAAGCGTACGCCGCCTGGGAATTTGAAACAGCCCCTTCCGGCGCGGAGGCCGCACGTTCCGCCGGTTCGGTAATGAAGCAGCCGTCCTGCATCGTCCTTACCGGCAAAAAAGGGCTTTTGGGCGTGTACTGGATTGACCGCGATCTTGACTGTGCCATAAAACGCCGGGAAAAAAACGATCTTTCGCTTATTGAAGAAATCGTTCCGCCCGCCCAGGGTACGGACATTACCCCAAAAGGGCTTTCCGCCAGGGACCGGAGTAACGTGGTAAAAAACCGCATCGCCGTGGTAACCGGCGGCGCCCAGGGCTTTGGCGAACAGATCGTGCTGGGGCTGGCTTCTTCGGACGCCCTGGTTTTTATCGCCGACCTTAACATTGGCGGCGCGAAAAAACTTGCCGAAAAGATCAACGCCGCCCGGGGCAAAACCTCGGCGATAGCCGTCCCGCTGGATGTTACCAGCGAAGAATCCGTGGAAGCGCTTTTTAAAACAATAGCGGAAACATCAGGCGGTCTTGATCTCTGTATCAGCAACGCGGGGGTTTTACAGGCCGGAAGCGCCATGGAACAGGAACTTAAATCCTTTAAATTCACCACGGAAGTAAACTACACCGGATACTTTATCATGGCAAAATACTCCGGCAGGCTTTTACGCCTCCAGCATCTTACTTCACCGGCGTGGAAGACCGACATAATACAGATCAATTCCAAGTCGGGTCTTGAAGGTTCAAACAAAAACGGCGCGTACTCAGGCAGCAAGTTCGGCGCAATAGGGCTCACGGAAAGTTTCGCGCTTGAGTTTGTCGAATACAACATCAAGGTAAACTCAATCTGTCCCGGGAACTTTTTTGACGGGCCGCTGTGGTCGGATCCGGAAAAGGGCCTTTTTGTCCAATACCTGAACGCGGGCAAGGTTGCCGGCGCAAAAACCGTTGCCGACATAAAGGCCCATTACGAAAACAGGGTTCCGATGAAGCGGGGCTGCGAAGGCCCGGACGTAATGCGGGCAATTTACTACATTGTGGAACAGGAATACGAAACAGGCCAGGCCGTCCCGGTTACAGGCGGACAGGTAATGCCGCATTAACGGGGACGGCGGCCGGCTCTATTTTCGTTTGTTTAAAACCGTCCTTTCGTATTCATCAACGTTGCCCAGCCAGGCGGCGCTTATCGGAACTTTCGCGTTAAGGCAAAGCTTGTCCCACACCGAGGAAAACGGCAGT
Source organism: Treponema sp. (assembly GCA_031268975.1). Taxonomy (GTDB): domain Bacteria; phylum Spirochaetota; class Spirochaetia; order Treponematales; family Breznakiellaceae; genus JAIROH01. The sequence continues at coordinate 3,230 of JAIRWM010000041.1, forward strand.
GTTTTACATTCTTCCATAAGGGCAAGCCGCTCATGGGTTTTCCCCCGTTTTTCCGCGTCGACGATAAGATGCGTGGGTTCCAGCAGCGATTCAAGCAGGGCTTTCCGCAGGCTGCGCGTACCGATAACCCAGGCGGCAACGCGGTTAATGGAAGCGTCAAAGTAATCCAGCGCCAGATCAACGCGGCTGAACGCCCCGGCGCGTTTTATTTCACGGCACGCGTCCCGCGTTTCATCGGAGAACGTTGTCACATGGTCGGAATCCCAGCGCAGGCCCCGGCTAAAGTGAACCAGAAGGCCGGGTACAAACAACAGCGCGGCGCTTATTTTGTCGGCAATGGTTTCCGTCGGATGAAAATGCCCCGTATCAAGGCAGAGCTTTATTTGTTTTTTCACCGCATAACTCATGTAAAATTCATGGGAACCGGTTACATACGCCTCGCTTCCGATTCCGAACAGCTTGCATTCAAGCGCGTCGGTAATCGTCGATGCGGGAATTTTTTCGGAAAGAATCTCGTCCAGCGCGTCCCGCAGACGTTCACGCGGGGAAAGCCGGTCGGCGGGGTAATCTTTTGATCCGTCGGGGATCCAGATGTCGCAGACCGCCGGGCCCTCCTGGTTCCCGCCGAACGCTGAAGCGATGCGTCTGCACGCCCTGGCGTGGCGTATCCAGAATTTGCGCACCTTTGTGTCGGAACTTGCCAGGGTATAGCCTGAATCGGCCATGGGATGCGCAAAAAACGACGGGTTAAAATCAAGGGGGATTTTCCGTTTTTTCGACCATTTCATCCATTCCGTAAAATGTTCAGGCGTTATCGAGTCGCGGCTTACCTTCTTCCCGTTTGTTTCGGCGTAAAACGAATGAAGGCTGAAACGTTTTTTGCCGGGAATAAGGCTAAAGGCGAATTCCGCGTCTTTGCGGAGTTCATCTCCGTTACGCGCCCGGCCCGGATAATTTCCCGTAGTCATAAGGCCGCTGCCGGAAAGGCTCCCCCCTCCTTCAAAGCCCACAAGATCGTCGCCCTGCCAGCAGTGCACGGATATAGGCAGAGCCAGGGCTTCTTTTATGGCCCTGTCGCTGGAAACCCCGAATTTGGCATACGTTTCCTTCGCCACTTCGTACATATCCCCGGCTTTTTCGGAACTAATTCCTGTCTTCATAGCATTACTCCTCGTTACGGGGAACAAACCCCAATTTTTTTTGCGGACAAAAAGCCCGCAGTTCCGCGGCGCTATTTTTCCGTCAATTTCCGCCGGTAGTGTTCCGCTTCCCAATTGTTGATGAACGCGATTTTTTCCGGCGTCATAAAACGGGGCCCGCCAAAAGATTCCGCATAGGCGGCCACCTTCATGGTATCGGTAAAAAGCTCCAGTGTCAAAGACGCGGTATCCACACTGGAACCGATGCCGAAAACCCCTAAGTCTTCGACGGCGGCAATTTTCGGCGGCCGTCCCGTGCTTTCGCTGTGGAGTTTCCACTCAGAGCTTATATCGGCCCCTTTCTCCAGAAAAAGGGGATCGCTTCCCGAATAGACAATGTGATCCGGGGTATAGGCGGATGAAACGGGGGCGAACGCGGCGCGGTCTTTTACAAGGCGGCCGATTTCCCTGTTCCGCCTGAAAAGTACAACGCGCTCCCCGGCCGCCTTTTTTATCAAATCCGCCGTTTCCCCGGAATTTCCGTACTCGTCACATTCGCCGGAAAAATCGGGGACGCGGGTTATTTTTTCCTTGATGATGGTGATAATCCGGCTGTATATCGCCTTGATTTCTTCGTCCGTATCTGCGCCAACAAATACTCCATGGTTCTGTAAAAAAATCACCTGGGGAACTTTAACGCGGCCTGCAAGTTTTTCCCGTACCGAGGAGGCGAGCACAAAACCCGGATCGGAAATGGGTATCCACAGCGGATCGCCGCCGGACAGGGCCCTGAGCGCCGCCTCGCCTTCCCGCGAACAGGTAAGGCCGTTCACTAAAGACGGATGGGTATGCACTACGCAGGCAAACGGCAGCATGTCGTGAAGCAGGGTTTCCACGCTGGGCCGTTTATGTTCCTCTCCCGGCTCCCTTGACGCCAGCATATCCGCCAGTACGGCCTTTTCCCGCTCAGCCGGATCTTCGGGATAACCGGCATCCCAAATGGCGGCGAGTTTCGCCCTGTCCATGGCGACAAAGCCGTCAGGGGTAATTTCGCCCAGCGAAACCCCGGATCCCTTTACCCACAGCGTCGATTGATCTTTAAATGAGGTATTGCCGCCGCCGGCTATTACATAGTCCGGGTCGGCGCCGTAAAACCGCGAAATGGCGGCAAGTCGTTCAAGGCTCATTGATTGGTCCATTGGACTTGTGCGGCAACTCGAATCTTCGATTCATTGTTGGTTATCTCACAAGCGGGCGGCGGCCGCCGGGAACCGCGGAATTTATCCCGCGGTTCCCGGACAGTCCCGTCAAACAGGTTTAATACACCGCTTTCCAGTCGTTGATGTTGCCCTTGTCGAATTTGAATGGAGGGCCAAGAAGCACTTCGGTTCCGCCGTCGGGAGCCGCTACGATGGAATACTGGCCAAGCCGTCCGGCGCTGAAGCTTTCGCCTGACGCGCCGGTAATTTTATTCGCGGAAAGCGCTCCGCCCACATACGCGCCCAGGTAACCTACGTCAATGGGATTCCACAGATACATGTAGGGGCACGCGCCGTTGTCAATATATTCGGCCATTTCCGACGGAAGGCCAAGACCGGTCAGTTTTACCCTGCCGACAAGCTGTTTGTCGGTAAGAACCTTGCCGGCCGCCGCGATGCCTACCGTAGTAGGGGCAATGATCACCTTGAGGTTGGGATACGAAAGCAGCAGCGCTTCGGTTTCGGAAACGGACTTGTCGCGCAGATCGTCGCCGTAGGCGATTTTTACCAGGTTAAGCCTTGAGTACTGCGGTTTTGCCAGTTCTTTTTTCATGTAATCGATCCAGAGATTCTGATTCGACGCCTGGCTTGTAGCGGACAGAATGGCGATTTCCCCGCTGCCCCCGGCCAAGTCATACGCCGCTTCGACCAGGGTCTGGCCGATTTTTTCCGAGTCGGCCTGATTCACGTGGGTGAGGCGGCTGGCGGGATTCACCGCGGAATCAAGAGAATACACCTTGATCCCCTGATTCTTCGCCCTGGTCAAAACCGGCTGGAGGGCGTCGAAGTCGTTGCCGACAATGCAGATCGAAGTTACCCGCTGGGCGACAAGCTGTTCGATCATCTGTATCTGGGCTTCCGCGGTGGGAAGATCCGGGGCGCGCAGAATCGCTTCAAAACCCTGTTCCTCAATACCTGTCTTAAAGCCGGCCATCTGCCGTTCACCGTAGGGGTTGCCGGTACTCTTAAAAACAATGGCATGCCTTTGTCCGCCCTGCTGTCCGCCGCCGGGACCGGCAAAGACCGCCGAACAAATCAGCGCCAAAACCAGCGAAAGTACGATTACTTTTTTCATTTTGTTCCTCCACAAAAAATTTAAATCCGTTTATACATACGGATCATGCGACTTTGTTAACCCTTAAATTCATGACAAGCACGGAAAGCACAAGGAGCAGCCCCAAAATGATCAGGATCATCTGGGCCGACACATTCATCAATCCAAGGCCGTAATTAAGGAACCCGATAATAAAAACCGCCAGAAGGGGGCCGGCAATGCGCCCTGTCCCCCCGGAAGTGCTTACCCCTCCGAGAACCACCATGGCGATAACATCCAGCTCATAGCCCTGCGCTACATTCGGCCGCGTACTTCCCATGCGGGATGTAAGAAAAATGGCGCAGACCGCCGACATAAGCCCCGTTAAAAGTCCCACGATAATCAACACGCGGTCTGTCTTGACGCCGGAATATTTACACGCGAGCAGGTTGTTTCCCATCCCGTACACGCTGCGCCCGAAGCCGGTTTTATGGAGCAGTATGCCGAACGGTATCGCCGCGGCGGCAAACGCCGCGACAATAAAAGGAACCGGCCCGATATAGCCCCACGCAAAAAACGAAAACCACTCGGGAAAGCCGCCCGATGCCCTGTCTTCAAGAATTACATAGGCTATGCCCCGGTAAATCGTCATGGTGGCAAGGGTGATAATCATCGCGGGAAGTTCCCTGAACTTTACCAGCAAAAGGCCGTTAATGCCCCCGCAGATTGTTCCGATGACAAGGGCCGCGACAATCGCCAGCGGCATGGGCAGCCCCGCGTTAAACAGTACCGCCATCATAACCGAAGAAAAGGCCACAATCGATGCCACGGAAATGTCGATGTTTCCCAGGATAATCACCAGCATCATCGGGAAAACGATAAACGCCTTGTCAAGAAAATTCATCGGAGCGTTCAAAAAAGTTCCCGCGTTAAGGTAATACGGTGAAATAAAACTGTTGATAACATGGACAAGAATAAAAATCAGCGCGAGCAGCCATTCCCACTGGAAGAAAAAATTCTTAAACCGCCAGGGCTTTTCTACCCGCAACATTCTTTCGGTCATACCGTACTCCTCATATCCGCCTGTGCCGCAGATTGGCCTGGTCGTTGTTCCGCTTGATCATGACGTTGGTGATAACCGCCGCAAGAATAACAAAGCCCTGAATGGCCTGCTGCCAAAACGGCGACACATTTATCAGCGGCAGTGCGTTTGCCAGAATGCCGAACAGTATAACGCCCAGCACAAGACCGGCCACCTTGCCCCGGCCGCCTGAAACACTGATCCCCCCAAGTACGCAGGACGCGATAACATTCATTTCGTAGCCGACCGCGGTATCACCCTGCGCCGAGGCGAACTTCGCCACCCACAATACACCCGCGAGCCCCGCGAGAAAACCCATCAGCACATATACCATGTTGACAATGGGCTTTGCGGGAATGCCGGTTACTTCCGCCGCTTCCGGGTTGGAACCCACCGCGTAGATTCTCCTGCCGGTTCTGGTGTAATTGATGAAATAGTAAAAGACGATATACACGATAACGGCGATCACAATAAGATTGTTTACGCCGAAAATTTTTCCCGTCGCCAGCGCTTTGAAACCGTCTGACATCTGGTGAGCGCTGACCCACGCCCCGTTGGATATAAGGTAGGTCATGCCGCGGATAACGTTCATCATCCCAAGGCTCGCGATAATCGGCAGTATTGAAAACCGGGAAATCAAAAATCCCACAACAAAGCCCACGGCGGCGCCGATAAGCGCGCCTTCCAGCACGAGGATTACCGGCGGCACCTGCGGATACGCACTTACCGTGAGGGCGCTTGCCATGCCGGAGAACGCGATAATTGCCCCGATGGAAAGATCAATTCCCCCGGTAAGCAGTACCATCATCATCCCGACAGAAAGTATTCCCAGTATCGCCGTGTTGGTCAGCAGGTTCCCGACATTGACCAGCGTAAGAAATTCATGGTTCCGCACCTGAACGGCGGCGCTGATAACGACAATAAAAAACACAAGCCCCAGTTCGCGGAATTTGTTCATACCCGCCGCCCTGAGCGCCCAGCGGCTTATTCCTGTATTGGCTTCTTTTTCCACCTGTCCTCCCTACCTGTCCGTCATCGCGGCTTTGAGTATTTTTTCCTGGGTAGCGTCTTTTGTTTCAAAGATTCCCGTTACCCTGCCGTCGCGCATAACCACAATGCGGTCGCTCATGCCCAGAACTTCGGGCATTTCAGAGGACACCATAATAATTCCGTATCCTGAGTTTACCAGTTCGTTCATAATTTCGTAAATTGCTATTTTGGCGCCCACGTCAACGCCCTTGGTCGGTTCATCAAGGATGATAAGCTTCATATCGCTGGTAAGAAGCTTTGCGACAATAACTTTTTGCTGGTTCCCGCCGGAAAGCATCGAAACCCTGTCGTGAACGCTTACCGCCTTGACTCCCAGCCTGCCGGCCAGAAGACCGGCTTCCGCGTTTTCCTTTTTCCTGTTGACCATGCCGTAACGCATGAACTTTTTCAGGGCCGGCAGCGTAATGTTTTTGGCGATCTCCCAGCGGGGCACAAGCCCCTGTTTAAGCCTGTCTTCGGGAAGGTACCCTATACCCGCGGCAATGGCCTGGGAAGGCCCTCCCTGGGGAAGCGTCTTTCCCAGGAGGGTAAGCTTTCCCGCGTCATACTCTGTTATGCCGTAAACCGCTTCGCAGACCTCGGTACGTCCCGCGCCCACAAGCCCGGTAAGGGCCAGCACTTCGCCCCTGCGTACCGAAAAACTGACATCCCGGAAAAACCCGGTGCGGGAAAGACCTTCCGCCCGGAAAATTTCCCCGCCGGGAACCGTGTCCCGCCTGGGGAAAAACTGAACGATTTCCCGGCCGACCATCGCGAGTACCAGGACATGGTCGTTCACGCCGGCCTTGTCCCAGGTATTGATGTATTTTCCGTCACGGAATACCGTTACCCTGTCCGCGAGCCGGTACATGTCTTCAAAGCGGTGCGAAATAAAAATTATCGAAACGCCTTTTGCCTTGAGACTTTCCGTAATGCGGTAGAGGTCTTCACATTCGCGGTTGGAAAGCGGCGCCGTCGGTTCATCCATAATAACAATACGGGCGTTTGCGGAAAGGGCTTTGGCGATTTCCACAATTTGCTGCTGGGCAACGGAAAGGGTTCCCATTTCCGCCCGGCTGTCAAAGTTAGCATCCAGCCGGTTAAGCAGAGCCTGGGCGTCCCTGTTCATGGTTTTCCAGTCAATCCGCCTGAACGGAGACGTTGTTTTTTCATGTCCCATAAAAATATTTTCCGCCACGGTAATGTCGGGGAAACAGGCGACATGCTGATAAATAACGGCGATTCCCAGCGCCTGGGCATCAAGCGGATTTTTAATTTCCACGGGTTTTCCGTCAATAATAAAATCGCCTGAATCCGGCCGGTATACCCCGGTAATGGTTTTTATAAACGTTGATTTACCCGCTCCGTTTTCCCCCATAATGGCGTGAATTTCACCGGGACGCAGTTCAAAGTGAACCTTGTCCAGCGCCTGTACGCCGGGAAAAAACTTGGAGACATTCCGCAGTTCCAGAATATTTTGCCCGCTTTTTGCTGTTTCAGCCACGCTCTCCTCCGATTTTCCGGCATTCAATTCCCAAAAGCCGCGCCAGCTTTTCGATTTTTCCGGCAATGTGTCCAAGCCCTATGGCACAGTGATGAGCGGGGCCGGCCTTTGACCAGCTGTTGACAAATTCACGGGCGCCTGAGTCAAAACGGTACCGGCTGTTCGTATTCCCAATCTCAAGCACCGGCCCCGGCACGCATTCCCCCTCGGCGCAGAGCAGGAACGTGGAACCACCGGGCCCCTGCACGACCGACAAAAACGTTACCGGCCCGTGCTGTACGCTCATCTGTATTGAGAGACCCTTGCCGGGCTTGCCGTGATACACCGGCAGCGGCACCAGCGCGACTTCCCCCTGGGCTATCGCGGCATGAGCCGGGCCGTCGTGCCCCCACAGTACGACGTCATCGTTAAAATCCATCGCGTAAAATTCCGAGAAAGAACCGCCTGAACCGAAACAATCCAGAATTTTCATCGCCACAACATTTTTGACTTCGCATTCCCCGGCCACGGGTATATGATGGGCGGTAAGCAGGGTATTCCCTGCAATAACCGACGTTACAATATTTTCATGATCGTTTCCCGCCCAGCCTTCATAGTAATAAGCCATCGCTCCAAGGCGCTTTTTTTCCACCAGCGCGTCCAGGGCGCAGGAAGTCTTCGCCGCCCTGTCCAGTTCCCCGGCAGAACATTCCGGGGAAACGTCAAATTCCGCCTCAAACTGTCCACGTTTTTCCGCCGTTTTTTGGGGAGTTACTTCGTCCCGCAGGGCTTTTAACTCGTCAATTTCCAACAGTTCAAAATGGCTGCCGAATACCGCGGAAAGCCTGGTCAGGTCGGTATACACGTCAAGCATACCGCAGTAATAGTGCCCGAGTATGCCTATGCGGGTACTCGAAAGACACGACTTTACCCGTATCGCGGCACACCAGAGGCCGATTTCATTCCACGATACATCGTCGTCCAGCCAGCCGGTAACAATGTCGTAAAAAAGCCCCACGTTGTTAAACACATTGGCGATTTCCGGCGCCGCGCAGGCCTGACAATGGGCGAGCCATTCTCCGGTCATTTTGCCCCGGTCGCCGAGGGCGTTGATCCGTTTGTAGTCGATGGCCGGAACCGGCTGGAGGTTAAGAACCACCACCGGTACTTTAAGGCTTTGCACTGCGGCAAGGACGGTATGGGAAAGGGCATAAGTGGCGATATACAGAAACACCGCTTCAACGCGTTCCCTGCCGAACAGCGCGGCCGCTTGTGCGGCGCTGCCGGGATTGTCCACAAGGCCCGCGTCCACAACGGCGACGCCGTGCGCTTCCAGCCGGGCCGCAATGCCCTTTTGATACCCTGTGAGCCTGTCTTTTAAACCGTTAAACTGGCCCCAATAGGTATCCAGCCCTACCCCAAACAAACCGGCCTTCACGCCTTTCGCAATATTCGTATTCATCGCGCTTCCTTAAAGAACTACAGTCTCCCATGACTCCCGCCCGCCGTAAATGGATTTTTCGCGTAACGTAATGGAAAAAACACTCCCCTTCCGTGCGCCAGGGAATGGATTTTTCTCTTGCGGTGATGGATAAAAAGAACTATACTGTTCTGGTGAAAAAAAACGCCGGCGGCGACTGGGGCTTTCTGCATTATCTTCCCTACAGCAAAGAAGATGAAAAACTCGGCATGGTCTGTACTACGGCGGGTAGCGTCGAAGTCCCGCCGGGAACCGAATATCCGCCCAGAAAAACCGAACATCCGTTCCATTTTCGTTCCGTGGACACAGGCAGAATTCTCCCGGAATATCAGCTTGTGTACATTACCCGGGGAGAGGGGACGTTTTCCGCCGGTGAAAAAACCTGGGAAGCAAAATCCGGATCGGCGTTTCTGGTACTGCCGGGACTAAGGCACCGGTATGGGCCAAGCCAGTCGGTGGGCTGGCATGAAAACTGGGTCGGCTTCAAGGGTTCTTATTTTAACAAACTCGCAAAAGAAGGGTTCCTCACGGAAGAACATGTTTTTTTTACCCCCGGGCTCAGCGAATTCGCGAACAGCCTTTTTGACCGGATTTTTGACGAAGTGCGCAGGCAAAAACCCCTGTATCAAATGAAAGCCTGTTCCGCCGTTCTGGCCCTTTTGTGGGAAATACTTTCCCGTTCCCGGCGGCAGGATCAGCCGGATATTTACGAAAAAATTGTAGAACAGGCAAAATACCTTATGACATCCAATACTTACGGGGCGATAAACATTCCCAGCATCGCGGCTCAAATCGGCATAAGCACGTCCCGGCTCAACGAAATTTTCAAACAGTTTACTTCCATGACCCCATATCAGTATTATATACATATCAAGATCCATAAAGCGGAAGACCTTCTTGTGCAAGAGGAAATTTCCGTCAAGGAAGCCGCCTGGCGCATGGGGTTTGACGATCAATACTATTTTTCAAGGCTTTTTAAAAACAAAACAGGTATTGCCCCTTCCGACTGGAAGAAATATAGTGGTCAGTAGCACAGGAGTATGTGATAAACAAGTTTTTCACTTCCGATCCACGTGCCGGCAAGCCGGCTTTTCACAGGAGTAGTGATGAAAACAAAAGCTGTACGCATCTACGGCGTTAACGACCTTCGCCTTGAGGAATTTGAACTTCCGGAAATCAAGGATGATGAAATTCTCGCGCGGGTTGTTTCAGATTCAATCTGCATGTCCAGCCACAAGCTTGCCCTGCAGGGGGCACGACATAAACGGGTGCGCTATGACCTCGCGAAGCAGCCCTGTATTATCGGCCATGAATTTTGCGGGGTTCTGGAAAAAGTCGGCAAAAACTGGGGAAAATTCAGGGAAGGCGATAAATTCGCCATTCAGCCGGCGCTGAACTATCCCGGCCCCGACGGAAAGACAACCTTGTGGGCGCCGGGTTATTCCTACGAATACACAGGCGGAGACGCCACCCATATTATCATCCCAAAAGAAGTAATGGAAATGAACTGTCTGCTCCGTTACGAGGCGGATAACTTTTTTATGGGCTCCCTCTCCGAACCCGTGTCCTGCATCGCCGGCGCGTACCACGCCCAGTACCATACACGGGGCGGATCGTATGCGCACGACATGGGCATAGTTGAAGGCGGAAACCTTGCCCTGCTTGCCTCCGTAGGGCCCATGGGCCTTGGGGCCATAGATTACGCGATCCACAATCCCCGCAGACCGGGCCGCGTTGTTGTTACCGACATTGACGACGCGCGGCTTGCCCGGGCGGAAGAGCTCTTGAGCGTGGAGGAGGCAAAAAAGAATGGCGTAGAGCTTGTATATGTAAACACAAAAAACATTTCCGATCCGGTGGAACATCTTAAAAAGCTCAGCGGGGGCAGACTTTTCGACGACGTTTTTGTTTTCGCTCCGGTAAAGCCGGTTCTTGAAATGGGCGGCAGGCTGCTTGGCCACGACGGATGCCTTAACTTTTTCGCCGGCCCCACGGACACTTCTTTTTCCGCGGCGTTTAACTTTTACAATGTCCACTATGAATCGCACCACATTGTGGGAACAAGCGGCGGGAATACCGCCGACATGGTGGAATCCCTTTCAATGATGTCCAAAGGCGAACTAAACCCGGTGTTTATGATCACCCATGTCGGGGGTCTTGACGCGGTAAGCGGGACTACCATCAACCTTGACAAAATCCCCGGCGGAAAAAAGCTTGTCTATACCCACAAAAAACTTCCCCTTACCGCAATCTCCGACTTTGCCGAAAAAGGCGCGGCAAACGAAGGGGGCCTCGGCGGATTATATAGCGCCCTTGCGGAAATATGCGGAAGGCACCGGGGGCTCTGGAGCAAGGAAGCGGAAGACTACTTTCTGGCAAACGCCCCGGAGATTCTCCCGGAATGAACAAAAAAAGAACCGCCTCGGGGGAACCCCCGGCTGCCGGTTTTCACCCGGCCGCCGTTCACCCGGAAGGAGGCCGGACGCCCGAGTCCCGCCATGCCGCGGGCTCCCGGCGCTCGGGAAAAGAACTCGCCCTGGACGGGAAGATCCTTGAAAAAATAAAATCGCTTCGCCTTTCCGGAGAAGCCGAAAAGCTCGCGGAAAAATTCCTGCGCGACGAAGAAGTCCAGGCCATGCAGGAATACGCCAACAGTGTTTCCATAGTGCGGCTTAAGTATAACGATCACGGCCCGGTACACATGAGAACCGTAGCGTATAACGCCATTATCATGATGGACCTTATCCGTAAAGCCGGGGTAAAAACAAGCCTTGAATCGGAAGAATCCGGCGGCTTTGAAGACAGCCTTGGAGCGGTGCTTTCCGGCGCCCTTCTGCATGACCTTGGAATGGCGATAGGCCGGCAGGATCACGAACTTCACAGCGCCTATCTTGCCTATCCCATACTGGACAGGATAATCAGGGAAGTATACGGAATGAATTACCAGAAAATCGCCGTTATCCGGTCCCTGGCGCTGGAGGCGATATCCGGCCACATGGGAAACCGTTCCATTTACTCCCTGGAAGCGGGCATTGTCCAGATAGCAGACGGCTGCGACATGAAAAAAGGCCGCGCGCGGATTCCCCTTGCCCTTGCCGGCAGCCCCCGCATGGGCGACATACACCAGTATTCGGCGAACTCCATCGAAGAGCTTACCATTGAGCAGGGCGCGGAAAAACCCATAAGTATACGGGTCGATATGTCCAGCGAAGTTGGGCTTTTCCAGGTAGAAGAAGTGCTTCTCAACAAAATCGCGGCGGGAACCGCAAAGAGTTATGTTGAACTGTACGCCGTGTTGAACGGCGGCAAACCCAAACGTTATTTATAAAGGCGTTTTATCACGGGAATACAAGGAACAGGATATGGGTAAAATTAAAGCGGTCATTTTCGATATGGACGGAGTGCTGACCGATTCTGAATGGTTTATCGCCGAAGCGGGAAGTTTAATGTTTAAAGAGCGCTATGGCATTGATGTCAGCCATGAAGATTTTGCTCCGTTTGTCGGCCACGGAGAAAACCGCTTTCTCGGCGGGGTCGCGGAAAAGTACAAATTAAAGGATTTTGACATTGTAAAAGACAAAGAACGCACCTACGAAATATACTGCGAAATAATCAAGGGAAAACTTGAACCCATGCCCGGCGCCGTGGAATTTGTGTACAAATGCAGGGAACTGGGATTGAAAACCGCCCTGGCAACCTCAACGGACTACGTAAAAATGGCGGCGAATCTTGAAGCCATCGGCCTTATAAACATGCAGATGAGGGCGGATCAGGTTGGGCTGGCCGCGGCGCTGGGAGCGGCGGCCAGAAACAACGCATTCGACGCTATGGTTAACGGCCTAGATGTGGAACGGCAAAAGCCGTTTCCCGATCTTTATCTGGAAGCGGCCGCCCGCCTCGAGGTAGATCCCGCGGACTGCTGGGTAATAGAAGACTCCACCGGAGGCGTCACCGCCGCAAAAGTCGCGGGAATGAGATGCCTGGGGCTTTTAACCACGTACCCGGAAGCGGACATAAAGAACGCAGGCGCGGATCGCATTGTGAAAGATCTTTCGGTTATTACCCCGGAAGATCTGTAGGTTTGGCGCGCGGACCGTAAAAGAAATCTCCGCCGCCGCTCAGTTTGTAACCACCCGGCAATACCGTTTCTTCCCCGCCCGCAGTACAATTTCCCCGCCGTCGTCCAGCAGGTCTTCGGTAAGGGCGGCTTTCGGGCTGGTCACCGCCTCAAACCCGCCGCCCGATTTACTGCCGGCAAACGCCCCGCCCTGTTCCACAAGGCGGCGGGCTTCGCTTTTTGTCGCCGCGAGCCCTGAGTCCGCAAAAAGTTCAACGATATTGTAGCCCGCCGAAAATTTTGCCCGCTCCAGCGTCACGGTAGGCATGGCGCTTCTGTCGCCGCCGCCTGAAAACGCCGCCTTTGCCCCGGCAAGGGCCCTGTCTGCTTCATCGCTTCCGTGAATCAGGGCCGTCAGTTCCCAGGCAAGCATTTCCTTCGCCTCGTTGGGATTTTTCCCCGGCGCGCAAAGTTTTTCACATTCGTCTGTGTCCAGAAATGTAAACATAAGGAGAAAGCGCCTGACATCGGCATCCTGAACATTGCGCCAGTACTGGAAAAAATCATACGGGCTTGTCCGGGCCGGATCAAGAAAGATCGCTCCCTGTTCGGTCTTGCCCATTTTTTTGCCGTCTGATGTGGTAACAAGGGGAAATGTCATGCCGAAAACTTCGGCGCCTTCAACACGGCGTATCAAATCCGCGCCCGCCACAATATTGCCCCACTGGTCGTCGCCGCCTATCTGGAGCACACAGCCGCGGCGGCGGTACAATTCCAGAAAGTCGTAGCTTTGCAAAAGCTGATAATTAAATTCCAGGAAAGAAAGCCCTGTCTCAAGGCGGAGCTTGTACGCCTCAAAACTCAGCATACGGTTTACCGAAAAGTGGCTCCCGATTTCCCTGAGAAAGTCAATGTAATTAAGGTCCGCGAGCCAGTCCTTGTTGTTGGCAAAGCTTACCGAACCGGCGGCCGTTGCGGCAGCCGAACCGGCAGCGGTTCCGCCAAGGAAACGATCAAGCTGAGCGGATATCGACTCGGCGTTGGCGTCGAGTTTTTCATAGTCAAGGATCTTCCGCATTTCGGTTTTGCCCGACGGGTCGCCGATCCGCGCGGTGCCGCCTCCGACAAGGGCTATGCCATTGTGTCCCGCGTCTTTAAGGTGGCGGAAGGCGAAAAACGGCACCATGTGGCCGATGTGGAGACTTGGACCTGTCGGATCGCATCCCACATAAAAAGTAACCGGCCCCGAATCCATGGCCGCCCCCAGGCGGCCAATATCGGTACATTGGGAAAAGAAACCCCTTGTTTTGAGATTCTCCATGGCTGTATTCATGGGGACAGTATACCAGCGGGAGCCGTGTTTTTCTACCGCGCCCGTCAAGCGGCGGGTTTTGCGGTTTTTTTGAACGTCAGCGCTTCGCTTTTGCCGGTTTTGTCGGCGCTTACGCAGTCGCCGTCGGTAATTTTTCCGGCAATGATGGCCTTTGCCAGCGGATTCTCAAGTTCAGCCTGGATGGTCCGCTTGAGGGGCCGGGCGCCAAAAAGGGGATCGTAGCCTTTTTCGGCAAGCCAGGCTTTCGCGGCGGCGCTGAGCGTAAGGGTGATTTTCCGTTCGGCAAGGCGCAGGGTAAGGCGGGCAAGCTGTATCTCCACGATTTTCCCGATTTCATCTTTGCCAAGACGGTTAAAGATCACCGTTTCGTCTATGCGATTGAGGAATTCCGGACGGAAGCTCTGTTTTAAAAGTTCGGTAAGGGCATTCTTTACATCTTCCTGTTTTTTTGCGCCAAGAATCAGGTCGGAACCAAGGTTGCTTGTCATGATGATAATCACGTTCTTGAAGTCCACTACCCTGCCCTGCCCGTCGGTGAGCCGGCCGTCGTCAAGTATCTGGAGAAACACGTTAAACACTTCGGTATGGGCCTTTTCGATTTCATCGAAAAGGATCACGCTGTAGGGCCGGCGGCGCACGGCTTCGGTAAGCTGGCCGCCCTGCTCATAGCCGACATAGCCCGGCGGTGCGCCGATAAGCCGGCTTACCGAATGCTTTTCGCCGTATTCGCTCATGTCGATACGGGTAAGGGCTTTTTCATCGTTAAACAAAAAATCCGCCAGGGTTTTTGCCAGTTCTGTTTTGCCGACGCCGGTGGGGCCCAGAAACAAAAAACTTCCCAGCGGCTTTGAGGCATCGGAAAGCCCGGCTTTGTTCCGCCTAATCGCATCGGCGATGGCCGCGACCGCGGCGCTTTGACCTACAACCCGCTGTTCAAGAACTTTTTCCAAATCGAGAAACTTTTGCAGTTCTCCCTTGAGCATTTTCGACACGGGAATTCCTGTCCACGTACTTACCACAAGGGCGATGTCTTCTTCGCTTACCTCTTCCCGGAGCAGCGCCGAGGAGTTTCCGGCGGCATCGCGTTTTTTTTCCATTTGGTCGGTAAGCGCCTTGAGTTTTTTCTGGGCTTCGGGAATATTCCCGTGTTTGACTTCCGCGGCCTTGGAAAGATTTCCTTCCCGCTCCCAGCGGGTTTCCTCGATCTTGAATTCTTCTATTTGCTGCTTTATGGCCCGGATCTTTTCAATGTCTTTTTTTTCACTTTCCCAGCGGGCCTTCATCGCGTCCCGCTCGGAAACAATGTCGGCGATTTCTTTTTCCAGTTTACCCAGTCTTTCTTTTGAAGCGGGATCTTCTTCGCGGGCCAGCGCCTGCTTTTCAATGGAAAGCTGCAATATTTTCCGTTCCAGCTTGTCAAGTTCCGTGGGGCGGGAATCAAGTTCCATTTTGAGCCGGCTTGCCGCCTCGTCCACAAGATCAATGGCCTTGTCGGGGAGAAACCGGCTGGTAATATAGCGGTCGGACAGAACCGCCGCGGCAACAAGGGCTTCGTCTTTAATGCGTACCCCGTGATGAACCTCGTAACGTTCCTGGAGGCCCCGGAGTATGGCGATGGTATCTTCAACGCTGGGTTCGGATGTATAAACCTGTTGAAAACGCCGTTCCAGCGCCGCGTCTTTCTCGATATGTTTGCGGTATTCGTCAAGGGTCGTCGCCCCGATACAACGCAGTTCGCCCCGTGCCAGGGCCGGCTTTAACAAATTGCTCGCATCGGTAGCGCCCTCCGCGGCGCCCGCCCCGACAAGGGTATGAAGCTCGTCGATAAAAAGGATAATTTTCCCCGAGGCGGCCTGTACTTCGTGGATCACCGCCTTGAGGCGCTCTTCAAATTCACCACGGAACTTCGCCCCGGCGACCAGCGCCCCCAAATCCAGGGCAAGCAGCTTTTTCCCCTTAAGACCCTCCGGCACGTCCCCGGCGACAATACGCCGGGCAAGCCCTTCGGCAATGGCTGTTTTCCCGACCCCCGGCTCTCCGATAAGAACGGGGTTGTTTTTTGTCCGCCGGGACAAAACCTGCATAACCCGGCGTATTTCCTCGTCCCGGCCTATAACCGGATCAAGCTTTTCCTGGCGGGCAAGGGAAGTAAGGTCGCGGCAGTACTTTTCCAGCACCTGGTACTTTTCTTCGGGATTCTGATCGGTAACGCGCTGATTCCCGCGCACGGCCTTGAGCGCCCCAAGAATGGCCTGTTTGTTGACTCCGGCGCGTGTAACAATACCGCCGGCCTTTCCGTCGGAACAGGCGATGGCGATAAGAATATGCTCCGCCGAAACAAATTCATCTTTAAGGGCGGACGCTTCCGCCTCCGCCTTTGCCAGGACTTTTCCTGCGGCGCTTGAAAAATAAAGCTGGGCGGCGTCCCCGTAAATTTTGGGAACAGCCGAAACAAGCATGTCCGTTTCCTGCAAAAGCTGAGCGGGATTGGCCCCAATCCGCTCAATAATGGGCCGGGTAATGCCGTCGTCCTGTTCCAGCAGGGCTTTAAGGATATGTTCCGTCTCAACCTGTGAATGATCGTTTCTTTGGGCAATGGAAGTAGCCTCGTTTAGGGCTTCCTGCGCCTTGATGGTAAACTTTTCATAATCCATAGGGCACCTGCTTTTTTAAAGGTTTTTGGGAACGCCGGTTTCAAAGCCGGGACGACCGTCCGGGAAGTACGGATTTTAATCCGCGTTTCCCGGACAGCCCCTTTCTTACGCCACGTAGGTTTCAAGAACCTCCCTGCGGGCGGGATGCTGAAGCCGTTTAAGGGCTTTTTTCTCTATCTGCCTGATCCTTTCTTTCGTAAGGTCAAAACGGTCGCCAATTTCTTTAAGCGAAAGGGGCGCGTTATTTCCAAGACCGTAACGGAACCTGATAACTTCGGCCTCTTTTTTGTCCATGGTGCGAAGAACCATCTCTATATCGTCCTGAAGGGCGGATTCGACAGCCTGGGCGTCCGGGGACAGATACTGTTCCGCCTCGATAAAGTCTCCAAGGCAGGAAGAACCCCTTTCGTCATAAACGGGGTTTTCCAGGGACACCATGTCGCGGGAAATGTTAAGCAGTTCCGACACCATGCCGGGATCCATGTCCAGAAGCCGCGCGACTTCCTTCACTTCCGACCCGCTCCCACCCTGAACGCATTTACGGGCTTTTTCAATCTGCACAAGCTCGTTTACTCTGTTAAGGGGAAGCCGAATCATCCTGGACTTTTCACAGATTGCCTTGAGTACCGCCTGCCGTATCCACCAGACGGCGTAGGAGATAAAATGGTACCCTTTCTCGACATCAAACCGTTTTACCGCGTTGAGAAGCCCTATGTTCCCTTCGCTGATAAGATCTTCCAGAGGCAGTCCCTGTCCCTGGTATTTTTTCGCTACATTCACCACAAAACGAAGATTGGCGTTAACCAACTTTTCACGGGCTCTTTTGTCACCCTTTGCCGCTTTCCTGGCGACTGCGTCTTCTTCTTCCCTTGAAAGCAGGGGGATACGGTTAATTTCGCGTAAATACATGGCAAGGGTATTTTCCCCGCCAGCTCCGGCATTTTGTTTTACTGCGTTACGTTTAGTCGCGGTCATAGACACCTCCGATTCTTTTATATGCCTTTTAATAAGCAAGAACTGTGCCAAGTACCGGACTAAAAAGATAAAGATTATGTAATTCCTTATCCTGTAAGGAATTACACTTTTTCCACGCAGGGCGGGTACGTTTTTTCTGTATGTTTACGGTATGATTATCTGTGTCGTATTGACACACAAGCGGAAAAGCGCCCCAGGATTGGGTCATCTTGACCGCTCCAGGCGGAGTGGTCAAGATTTTACCGGGCCGCCTTACTCAATAACGGCGACAATGTCGCCCATTTTGAGGATCAGGTGTTCTACGCCGTCAATTTTGATCTGGGTTCCGGCGTACTTGTCGTACATCACCTTCTGGCCCGCCTTTACGGTAACCTTTTCTTTTTCGGTGCCCGGCCCAACTTCAACAACCGCTCCCTGCTGGGTCTTTTCCTGGGCGGTATCGGGGATGATAATCCCCCCGGCGGTCTTTGCCTCATTCTTCTCCAGCTTTACAATGACCCTGTCAGCCAAGGGTTTTACCTTCATATTGTTCCTCCTGATGATAATTAAAAAGTAGTCGACGGATTGCTCAAAACCCAAAGTTCTGAAAAATCGCTGCTACCAATATAAAAAAAGCGCCGATCAAAGTCAAGCCGGCATCCATGCCGATCCAAAACGCGGAACGGTCTGGTTATTCACCGGGCGGCCGCCGTCCGTGGCGGCCAAGAGGCATCCCTGTCGAGCGGCTACCCTTTCCTGATATACAATGGGATGGACGAAATTTCCTTTTCGTCGACATACAGAGCGAAATTAACCACCCCGCTGGACGAAAAGCGCAGGTTGGAGAAGGTAAACACCAGGTGAGACACCGCGGTGGCGTTTCCGGCGCCTTTCACATCTACTTTGCCGGTAATCGGCTCTATGCTCATCTCCCCGTCAAGGTCCCTGGTTTCTATCCTGAAATTGTGATCGGTGAATTCCCACAAATCGAAGCGTATGCGGATGACGATGGAAAGCTGCGGATGGACACAGGGAAAATTCCTGGAAACGATGGTGTCGAATGTCCCTACAACGGTAAGTTTGCCTCCGGATTCCTGGGCATAGTCGCAAAAGGTAAAAAGTTCTGTTTTCATACGGCTGATAACTCGCTTTTGGTTTTTAAATTCAGGGAGGAATCTCTCTCCAACTGGGGGGTAAACAGCACGACATTGTTCCTGCCTTTCCGTTTGGCGCCGTACAGGGCGATATCCGCGTTGTTGATCAGTTTTTGGACATATTCCTTTTCCCCCGGATCGCCTTCCGCCCTGGCTACCCCGAAGCTGGCGGTAACCTGTACCGACTGGTTTTCCAGAAGTACCGGCGAAGAAGCCAGGGCGCTTCTGAGCCGTTCGGCGATTGCCATACCGGCGTCTTCATCCGAATTGTAAAAAAATATTGTGAATTCCTCCCCGCCGTAACGCCCCAAAAAGTCGCCTTTTCGAAGGCCCCCGGAAAGTACCCGGACAATGTGGCGCAGGGCTTCGTCCCCGGAAATATGACCGTAGGTATCGTTAAACTGTTTAAAATAATCGATGTCCATAATTGCCATGCAGCAGCGCACTTTATTTTTTACCGCGTTTTTGAGCGCGGCTGCCGCCATCTCTATAAACGAAAGCCGGTTAAACGTGCCCGTCAACGGATCGTGGCTTGCCAAATACTTAAGCCGGGCTTCGCTTTCCTGCAGGGCTTCCACAACGGTATTACGGCTGCTTACTTCGCTGCGCAGGGTATCGGTAAGGGCGGTGAGGGTTTCTTCCTTCTGCCTGAGCTCTTCCAGGGTTTTGTGAAGATACCTGACCATGTTGTTAAAGGCGGTAGAAAATTCCCCCATAAAATGAACTTCCTGGGTAAAATCGCCTTTTTCCACAAGCCTGACCTGCCAAATAAGATGCTGCAAGTGGGATTGAAGGGCTTTAAGGCAGCCCGGTATGATGCCCCTGATCTTGATAACCGGGGAAAAGTCTCCGGCTGAAAAAGAAAACAGCGTTTCACGGATGATCTGTATTTCTTCGTGAATTTCCCTGAGTTGGGGAATTTCGGCCAATTCCCCTTCCAGTCTGGGAACCGTGTTATCCCGCAAGAGTTTTCTTACATGTTCAAGGCCCGCCGTTGTTTCCAGCATAAAATCAGGAGGCGAGCATCTTTGCTTCAAAGCGGCAGGTCCGGGATCCGGTACACCAACAGTCAATTTCCTTCACGTCAAACCCCTTGCCGCTGAAACATTCAAGCACACCCCGGATAAACCCTTCGTCGTATACGCAGACCACGTCCGCCGTATCGGCGAGGCCGGAACAGTCCAGGTCTTCGTCGACAGTAAAAATAAAGCGGGAATTGTCGGTTTCCGCGGATTCCACCCGGAAAATTCCTATGCCAAGCTGGGTAAAGGCTTCGTGTATTTTAACCGTCAGCGAGGAAACATTATCGGCTCCAGAAAGGAATTTTTCGAAAAACGCCTTTCCCGCCATAACGCCCGCCTCGCGGAACAGGCTGTCGGCCGCCTCGGTTCCGTAATGCTGTTCCAGAACATCCCGCAGGGTAAACTGAAAAAGGCGGTACACTTCTATCCGGGTATTTGGCCCAAGACTGGGCCGGGCGACCTGCATATCCGCGCCTACGGTATTGTCCCAGTCAAACTTGTACTTTCGTTGAGTTTCCATATTTTCTCCTTGAATCAGCGGATCAGTTGAATGATATACCAAAAATGCCATATCCGCAACCGAAATTGACTGCTTCTTCTTAAAACGGCACTTCGCCGGATTTTCATTGAAACAGCTTCTTTTTTTGGCTACAATAATGCCATGACCGAGTTTGTCCACCTGCATGTACATTCAGATTATTCACTGCTGGATGGCGCCGCCCCGGTAAAAGCCCTTGCCGCCAAGGCCCGGTCCCTGGGGATGAAACATTTGGCCATAACCGATCACGGCAACATGTTCGGCGTGCTGGATTTCGCCGCCGCCTGCCAGGGCGATAAAGATCATCCCCTTGAGGCGGAAAACAAAGTTCATCCCATTATCGGATGTGAAGCGTACATGGCGCCGGGTTCGCGGCGGGATAAAAGCGGCTCGGAAAATGACAATAAATACTACCACCTGGTGCTTCTGGCTGCTTCCGGAGAAGGTTACCGGAATCTGGTAAAGCTTTCTTCTTACGCCTACACGGAAGGCTTTTACTACAAACCGCGAATCGACGAAGAGCTGCTGTTACAGTACCATTCCGGGCTTATTTGTCTTTCCGCCTGCATAGCCGGAGAAATTCCCAGCCTGATACTCCGAAACAGGGAAGACGAAGCGGAAAAACGGGCGGAACGGTTTCGGGAAATTTTTGGAAAAGACAACTTTTACCTGGAAATTCAGGATCACGGTCTTGAACAGGAAAGGCTCGCGGCAAAAAAAATTATCGGCCTGTCCCGCAAAACCGGCATTCCCCTTGTCGCCACAAACGATATCCATTTTATTGAAAAAGACGATTGGGCGGCACAGGACATACTGCTGTGCGTATCCACAAATAAAAAACGTTCCGATGAAAAACGGCTGCGTTATACCGGCAACGAATATTTCAGAACCGGGGACGAAATGGCCGCCCTGTTTTCCGAATGTCCCGAAGCGATAACCAATACGGTAAAAATCGCCGAATGCTGCGTAACGGATATGCCCAATGTTGAAACCGGGGAATTAAGCCGTTATTTGCCGGACTTCCAGATTCCCCCTGAATTCGGCAGCGCCGACGAATACCTCCGCGAACTTACCGCGGAAGGTCTTCCCCGCCGTTATCCTGACATGAGCGAACAAGTAAAAAACCAGGCCGGTTACGAGCTTGACGTTATTATCAAAATGGGCTTTTCCGGCTACTTCCTTATTGTGGCCGATTTTATCAACTGGGCAAAAGATAACGGCATTTCCGTCGGACCGGGCCGGGGTTCCGGCGCGGGTTCCATTGTCGCCTATGCCCTGCGCATTACGGACATTGATCCGCTCAAGTACAAGCTTCTGTTTGAACGTTTCCTTAACCCGGAACGGATCAGCATGCCGGACTTTGACGTGGACTTTTGCAACGAACGGCGTGAAGAAGTTATCCGCTATGTAACGGAAAAATACGGCAAAGACAGGGTTGGACAGATCATCACCTTTGGAACGCTGGGGGCAAAGCAGGTAATAAAGGATGTGGCCAGGGCGCTTGATATAAGCCTTGACGACTCGGACATGATCTCAAAGCTTATCCCCAGAGACCCAAAGATCACGCTGAAGCAGGCGCTGGAGCAGGAACCCCGGCTTGCCCAGCTTGCCGGGCAGGCCGAATACCAGGAACTTTTCGCCCTGGCGTCAAAGCTGGAAGGCAAAAAGCGGCACGTGAGCATTCACGCGGCAGGGGTCGTTATCGGCAGAACGGAACTTTCCGATCAAGTGCCGCTTTACCGCGATCCCAAAACCGGCGGCATAGCGACCCAGTTTACGATGGGCCTTCTGGAATCCCAGGGGCTGGTAAAAATGGATTTTTTGGGGCTCAAGACCCTTGATCTTATCAAAAACACGGAAGACCTTATCCGCCGGCGCGGCGGGGAATACGCTGACTTTTCCGTGGAAAGCGCCGACGAATACGACGAAACCACGTTCCGCATGCTCGGCGAAGGAAAAAACGAGGGAATATTCCAGTTTGAGCGGGACTGGTGGAAAAGCATACTCAGGCAGTCGAAGCCGGAAAGCATTGACGAGCTTACCGCCCTTACAAGCCTGGGCCGGCCGGGGCCGATGGAATACATTCCCCAGTACATCGACTGCAAATGGGGGAAACGTCCCATCCGTTATCCCGATCCCTGTCTTGAGGATATACTCAAGGAAACATACGGGGTTATCGTCTATCAGGAACAGGTTATGCAGGTTGCCCAGCGTATCGCCGGGTATACCCTTGGACAGGCCGACATACTCCGGCGGGCAATGGGGAAAAAAAAGCGGGAGATCATCGAAAAGGAAAAAGCCCCGTTCCTCGCAGGCGCGGTAAAAAACGGTTTTTCCCGGGAGGACGCCGACAACATTTACGAAATCCTCGCCCCGTTTGCCGGCTACGGCTTTAATAAAAGCCACGCGGCGGCCTATTCGGTGCTTTCGTTCAGGACGGCCTACCTCAAGGCGCACTTTCCCGCGGAATTTATGGCGGCGAACCTTTCCAACGAAATAGGCAGTGCGGATAAAGACAAACTTTCCTGGTATATCGACGTAAGCCGGAGCATGGGCATCACCATCGATCCTCCCGATATAAACCACTCGAACAAACTTTTTGCCGTGGTTGAAGGCCGTATCGTATACGGCCTCAAGGCGATAAAGGGAATAGGCGACGGTCCCGCCGATGAAATTCTTCTCCACCGCAAAGACGGCCCGTATAAAAGTTTTATCGATTTCCTTGAACGGGTTACCCTGCAAAGCAGCCAGCCGGGACAGCATATTGTAGGCCGCAAGGTACTGGAACTGTTAATCAAAACCGGGGCGTTCGACAACTTCGGCGTTAACCGGTCCACGCTGCTTGCCAATGTGGAAGCCGCGGCGGATTATGCCCAGAACAAAAAAAATGAAACCAAATTTGGCCAGGCAAGTCTTTTTGAGGATTCCGGCGAAAAGACTTTTCCCGATTTTGAATTTACCCCTGTTCCCGAAATGGACAGAATTGAAATGCTCGGCATTGAAAAAGAACTTATCGGATTTTATTTTTCAGGCCATCCTCTGGACGATTACAGGGAATGGTGGAAAAAAAACGTCAAGATTGATTTGTCAAACCTGGACGAAGCCGCCCCGGGAAACTATGTCCTTGTGGGGATACTCAAATCGTTACGGCCTCTTACCGACAAAACCGGCAAGGCTATGGCCTTTGGCAGCCTGGAAGATTACCGGGGCGAAATAGCCCTTGCCTTTTTCGGCGAAGCCTGGATGAACTGCCGGGACAGGATAAACGAGGGAGAGCCCGCCGCCATTCAGGGCAGACTTGACAGGAAGCGCGGTAAAACAAGCCTCCAGGTTCAGACGGTTCTTTCATCCGGCGAACTGCCTTCCAAACTTGATACTTTCGGCGCGGTAAAACAGCCGCTGGATCAATACCGGGCGGCCTGGGAACAGAATGTCGAGATCAATCTTTCCGCCACGGAAAACGCGGCGGAAAAAGAGTATGTCCTTATCGGATACATTTCCAGAGTGCGCCGGAACATGGACAGGAAACAGAAGGAAATGGCCTTTGCCACCCTGGAAGACTATAACGGCAGCATAGACCTTGTGTTTTTTGCCCAGAAGTGGGAAATTAACCGGGATAAAGTTATAGAAAAAACCTGTATTGCCTGCAGGGGCAGGCTGGATAAAAGCCGGGGCAAAACAAGCTTTATTGTCAGTTCCCTGCTGGATCTGGGGAAGCTCAGGCGGAGCACGGCGGCGCGGCAGAAAACGACCCAGCCGCCCGGCGGCAATGGCGGCGCAGCCTGGGATAACGGCGCGGCTGGGGACAACGGCGGCGGCGCGGAAAACGGGTTCCGCGAACTGCATATCAGGCTGCGGGAAGCCGCGGCGAAAAACGAAAAAGAACTTTACCTCCTGCGGGATTTTCTCGCGGGCAACCCCGGACCCGCCGAGGTGTTTATCCACGTGCCGGTTTCGCGGGGAACTTCACTTCCGGGGGAAACGGTAATCCGCACTCCGCCCGGCGCGGCGGTGGACGCTGAACGGCTGGCGGCCCTGAAAGCCCACGAGGCTGTCGCGGAAGTATGGGAGGCATGATGGCATATCTGGCAAGTATACTGACGGGCGTAATCAGCATATACATGTTCCTTATTTTTATACGGATTCTTTTAAGCTGGTTTTCCGGCGCCGATTTCGGCGGGCCCCTGGTCTTTTTGTACTATATCTGCGATCCGTATCTTAACTGGTGGCGGCGTTTTAAAATTTTCAGAAACAGTCCCATTGACTTTTCCCCGCTTCTCGCGCTGGGGTTTCTGTCTCTCCTGCGCGGCATAGTCACAATCGGCGCCATACAGGGAATAAGCCTCGCCCTGATTCTCACGCTTGTTATCAACTCCCTGTGGACAGTAATTTCCTGGGTGTGTTTTTTCTTCATCGCCGTCCTTGTGCTGCGGCTTATAGCTTTTCTGGGGAACTTCAACATTTACTCGCCGTTTTGGCATCTTGTAGACCTTGTTTCGCAGCCGGTACTGTACCGCATCTGCCGGATTCTTTTCCCCAGTCGGATTGTTTCCTATGTCGTGAGGATCGTCGCTTCCATCGCCGCTTTGCTTCTTGTCACGGCGGGGCTTTGGGCGGCCATTATGTTTGCCACATATCTGCTCCGCTTCCTGCCGGTATAATCCCCAATGTTTCTCAGGGAACTGAACAAACCCCCCGGATCCGTCAAGGGAGTGGGAGAAAAAACAGCCGCCGATCTTGTCTTGTCAGGCATCTCCAGTGTCGCCGCCCTGCTTACACATTATCCCCGGGACTGGGAAGATCGGAGCCACGCCGCCCCGCTAAAAAACTGGAGCCGGGGGCCGGTATGTACAACGGTAAAAATACTGGCCCACGACTGGTTCGGTTTCGGAAAAATGAGAACCCTCAAAATTCATGTGGAAGATGAAAGCGCCCGTGCCGTACTTGTCTGCTTCAACCGGCCATTTCTGGGGCGTGTACTTGAGATCGGAAAAAGTTACCGGTTGTGGGGAAAGTTCTACTACAAATACGGAGATATCCAGTCAACGTCGTTTGAGGTCGAGGCGGAAACCGGGGCGGCGGCGGAAACAGGCTCCACCCGTTTTGGGGGCATACTGCCGGTATACCCGCTTCCGGCAAAGCTCGGCAGGGTTCCGTCCAGAGGCCAGAACCTGCTCCGCCGCCTGGTAAGGCAGGCCCTGGATCAGTACAGTTCCCTGCTGGACGATGAAATTCCCGCTTCCGTGATCAAAACAGGCGGCTTCCTCCACAAGGCCGAAGCGATCCGGGCGATACATTTTCCGTCTTCCCGGGCGGAACTGGAACATGCCCGCCAAACGCTGATTTTCGAAGAACTTTTTTACCTGGAGATCAACGTCGGCCGCCGGGCCGCGGAACGCAGCAGGGCCCGTCAGCTTCAGGCGCGGTCGTCCGCTGCGGCGGCACACGGCGCTTCACTCTCTCCCCTCCAGTCGGAACTGCTGGAACGGCTCCCCTTTCATCTTAGTCCCGGCCAGGAAACGGCAATCGCTGAAATCAACGCCGACATGGCTTTCGCGGATGAAGCGCCGGGGAATCAGGCGGATGCCGGCGGCGGATATTCCATGGCGCGGCTTCTTCAGGGCGACGTCGGTTCCGGCAAAACGCTTGTGGCGTTTCTCGCCGCACTCCGGGCTGTCGATGAAGGCCGGGGCCGCGCCGGTCAGGCGGCAATTATGGCCCCCACGGAACTGCTGGCAAGACAGCACGCGGAAAATGCGGCCCGGCTGCTGGAACCGCTGGGGCTGCGGCCGGCCTTCCTTACCGGGAACCTCAAAGCCCGCGGCAGAAACCGGCTGCTTGCCGCCCTCGCTGACGGCGAAGTTGATATCATCCTCGGCACCCACGCGCTGTTTTCAAAAGACGTTGTGTACAGAAACCTGCGCCTTGTGGTAGTGGACGAACAGCACCGGTTTGGCGTAACCCAGCGCCAGGCGATTCTCGCCAAAGGTGAAACGTCCCTGCTCAAGAGCGGAGCGCCTCACCTTTTAATGATGAGCGCCACTCCCATCCCCCGCACCCTGGCTCTTACCGTTTTTGGCGATCTTGACGTTTCCGTCATTCCCGACATGCCGCCGGGACGGAAACCCGTTAAAACCCATCTGGCGAAAGAATCCAACGCGGCAAAAGTCTACGATTTTGTGCGGAAAGAACTGGAAGCGGGCCGCCAGGCGTATTTTGTGTATCCCCTTATCGGCGACGATGCCGGAATGGAAGAAACGCGGAACACTCAGGCAAACCTCAAAGACGCGGTAAGCATGGCCGGGGAACTGCAAAGAATCTTTCCACAGTACCCCGTGGCCCTGATTCATTCCCGGCTTGACGACGAACAAAAACGGGAGGCCATGGAAAGCTTCCGCCGGGGTGAAATTAAAATACTCGCCGCGACCAGTGTCGTCGAAGTCGGGGTCGATGTGCCGAACGCTTCCTGCATGGTGGTTCATCACGCAGAGCGGTTCGGGCTTTCCGCCCTCCACCAGCTTCGGGGACGGGTCGGCCGGGGCGGAGAAAAATCATACTGCTTCCTCATCTACAGCGAAGAAGAACCCCGGCAGGACGGAGACGACCCCGCAGCAGCCCGCCCGGCCCTTACCGACGACGGCAAACAGCGGCTCAGGGTCATGCTGGAATCAAACGACGGTTTTGTCATTGCCGAAGAAGACCTCAAACTTCGCGGCCCCGGACAAATCGCCGGCATCGAACAATCCGGCTACCTCAGGCTGGGCATCGCCGATCCGGTACGGGACTCTGGCGCCCTGCTCGCCGCCAGAAAAGAAGCCTTCGCCATGCTGGAACGCGATCCCGGCCTCCTGTTCCCGGAAAACAGGGTTGTCGCGGAAGTCCTTGAACGGGCTCCGCCGTTTACCGAGACGGCGATGTAGGGCCGCCTTGTCCCGCGAACCCCGGCAGTGCTAGAATCGGATCATACAAAAGGAGACTGCGATGATCTACAGAAATTACGGACAAACAGGCAAAAGCGTTTCACTCCTGGGTTTTGGAGGGATGCGTTTTCAGCACATAGACGACCATGACGAATGTGTCGGGATGATGGTTAAAGCCGCCGAAGGAGGCGTTACCTACTTTGACACGGCGCCGGATTACTTCGGCGTTAAAAGCGAAACCGTTTTCGGCGAAGGACTTTCAGAACTGAGAAAACGGAACCTTCCCTATTATCTTGCGACAAAGACATTTAAAAGCACGGAAAGCGACATACGGCGGGAAATAGAAGCCCAGCTCAGGCGGCTTGACGTTCCGGCCATAGATTTTTACCACATTTGGTGT
Organism: Treponema sp.; assembly: GCA_031268975.1. Taxonomy (GTDB): domain Bacteria; phylum Spirochaetota; class Spirochaetia; order Treponematales; family Breznakiellaceae; genus JAIROH01. The sequence goes on from JAIRWM010000041.1 coordinate 30,766, forward strand.
ATTACAAACCTCGCGAACTGGGAAGCCAGAAAAAAAGACGGCATCCTCAACACGTTCCGCAAACTCAGGGAAGAGGGCCTTGTCCGGCATATCTGCGTTTCAAGCCACCTTATCCAGAACGAAATTGAAACCCTGCTTATGGAGGGTGTGTTTGAAGGGGTGTTGTTCGGCTATTCGGCCTACAACTACAGAACCAGAGAAAAGGCATTTAACGCCATACGGGCAAAAAAACTCGGCGCAGTGGTGATGAACCCGCTGGGAGGCGGCATTATCCCCCAGCACCCGGAACTCTTCGGCTTTATCATGCGGGACGGCGAGAGCGCCGTGGAAGCGGGGCTCCGCTTTCTCTGGGATCACAAAGACATTTCCGTAACGCTGGTAGGTTTCCGCGGTAAAGAGGACGTTGCCCAGGCGCTTGCCGCAATGGAAAACTACAACCCCAGAACGGAACAGGAGCTTGCGTCACTGAAAAGCCGGGAAACAACATCGTTTGAAGGGCTCTGTACCGGCTGCGCCTACTGTGACGACTGTCCCCAGGGTATTCCCATACCCCGTTTTATGGACGCGTACAACCAGAAGCTCCTTGACAAAAACGGGGACACCGCGATGAGGCAGCGCCTTTCCATGCACTGGGGCATTGGCTCCGAAGACGCGGGAAAATGCGTCGCCTGTGGCCAGTGTGAAAGCGCCTGTACCCAGCACATCCCCATCATTGAGCGGCTCAATGCTATCGCGAAAGCCGGATAGAGGCCGCAAAGAAGCCGCCCCCGGCCCGAATTTACCCAAAACCCGCGTTTCCCGGGTGAATTCGGAGGCTGCGGGACATAACCTTGAATTTTTTCCCTGTTTTTAGTAGACTGATAAATGTCGGGGGTATCATGACTATATCGGAAGCTGTAACTGTTTTGGAAGGACAATTTTTTTGCGGAGAAGAGAACGGATCGCTGGAAGTAGCCTCCGCCTGCGGCTCTGATCTTATGAGTGATGTCATGGCCTTTGTCAAAGACAAGGTTCTGCTCCTTACCGGCCTTGTAAATCCCCAGGTCATACGGACCGCCGAACTTCTGGATATTCACTGTATCATTTTCGTCCGGGGGAAAACCCCCAGCATGGACATGATAGACATGGCCAAAGAATCGGACATTATTCTCGGCGGCACGAAATTCCCCATGTTCATATCATGCGGAAAACTGTACGAAGGCGGCCTTAAAGCCGGCGGAACCCGGCATATCTAAAATCGTGGCCCGCCCGAAAGAAGAAATCCGCGCGGACATGCAAAAACGCCTGGGCGCCCTTTCCAAAGCTGTTTTTTCCCAAAAAGGAACCGAGGCGGCCGCGCGGCTGTGGACGCGGGACGAATGGAAAACATACGCTTCCGTGCTGCTCTTCCTGTCGACCGAATATGAAATCAGCACACAATCCCTTTTGGAACTGGCGTTTATAGACCGGAAGCAGGTATTCGCCCCCCGAATCGACGGCGCACAGCTGTGCTTTTACCGGGTTCCTTCCCCCCGGGGTCCATGGACAGAAGGAACGCCCGGCATACGGGAGCCGCCTAGAGAAGTTCCCCTTGCGATGGAACATTTCCCCGCCCTTGTCGTCACCCCCGGCCTCGCCTTTGACCGGCACGGCCGCCGCCTGGGCAGGGGAAAAGGCTTTTACGACCGTTTCCTTGCCGGCCTGGACGCCGGTGTTTTATCCGGCGCCCCGGCGGCCGGCGGCCCGGCCGAAAACCGGCCGGGCTATTTCGTCTGCGGGATGTGCCTGGAAATTCAGCTTGTAGACGAAGTCCCCGCGGAAAGCCGGGACCGGCCGGTAAACGGAATCCTTACGGAGAAACGTTTTTTGTTGTGCGGTTGAGGCTTCCCGCCGCCAGGCGCGCGGAGACAAAACCGGCAAGGCCTGCCGGCAGCCGCGCGCGAAAATTCCAGCCATATGTTCGCGCGGTATTCCCGGCCCCGGTGAAAGTTTGCCTTGACAAATCCTTGCATGCGGAGATACAATTACCCCCGTGGAGTCAGGCCGCGCCCGGCTCCCGCCGGCAGACGCCGGGAACGCCTATGCCAAGGAGAGCGCCCGCCATGAACGCATTCCGCCGTTTCCTGTGCCGTAAGGAACACGGCACCCGGTGGGGGGGGGGGGGGGGGGGGGGGGGGGGGGGGGGGGGGGG
>JAIRWM010000004.1 GCA_031268975.1 Treponema sp.
GCTCCCAGAAAATAGACGTGATGAACAAAAAAACTTTCCTCGTTATAGTCGGTATCGGTGGGAACCGAAGGTTCCCTCAACCAGCAGGCGACAAACACAACAAAGCCTGAATCGGCGGCTATATTGAACGGACCCGGAGGGTGTGGACCTTCTGACTGTCTGGTTGAAGCCTTGCTGAATCATCCCCTGCTTGGCAAATAAGTTTCCGGCTGAGATATAAAACTGGTACTGCATCGTCCCAGCTCCACGAGGTGGGCAATATCGCCATCAGTGACCGGATACTGCAAAAGCCCGGCAAACTCGACAAAGAAGAATTCGAAAAAAATGAAAAGACGTGCTGCTTTTTGGTGTTCAGATAATCAACATACCCTGCGGCAGAGCGCGAACCCCCGGTTCGACGGGGTATGAAACCCTCGCACGAATGATCCCCGCCCTGACGGCTAAACTTGACCGGCAGAAATAATAAAAAGAATTGTAACCACAGAGAAGGCCGCTTTGCGGCCATCAAGAGTCCAGGGACGGCGGGACACAAAGCGCGGTAGCGATAGCACGCAAGATGGTAAGCCTGGCTTGGCTGTTGATGACCCGGCGGGAGCTGTACCGGGACGTGCAAGAGGCTGCTTTACGGAAAAAGTTCGCGTTTTACAAGATAAAGTTCGAGGGATGGGAGTCTGCTGCTTGACAAATAACATAGGAGGAGGGCACAAAGGGGAAGAGGAATTCATGGAGCAAGCACGCCTGACAGGCGCTTTCCAGCAAGCCTGGACCTAACCGGGAATGGACTTCATAAGCGCAATCCAGCGCCTTTTTGGCGGTTGCCTCCTGCTCCTGCCTAATCATCCTTCCTCCTTATCTTCGTGTTCTTCGTGCCCCGCCGTCCCTGGACGGCTTCGTGGTGGAATTCTTCAAGGTGGAATTCTTTCTGCGCGGTATCGTCGGCTTGACCGCGCGGGAACAATGGCGTACAGTTTACCTGCCTGGACAAAAACATATGGGGGGATTGTATGCCGGAATCAGGAAAACGCGATCCGAATGCGCCGAAATTTCTGGAAATTACCATCAAGGACAGTGAAGGGAAAACCTGGCAGACGCTTTTTGCCCACGCGAAGGATTTTTCAACCGGTTCAGTGGGGTTTTATTCATCGGACAAAATTACCAACCCTGCCAGCGGTGAACGGTACCAGTGCGGGCTTTCCTTTACCCTGATCGGTTCCAAGCCGGCGAAGTAAACATGAAGCGGTTCCTTCTGCCTGCCGTTCTTGCCGCCGTCATTGTGGCGCTGCTTTTGGCGGTGGGCTATTTGCTGGGGGGCAGGCAGCTGGGGCTTCCGCTTCCCGAAAGCGTCACCGGGCCGCAGGTATCGGCCCATACGGTGGTAAAAGAAGTGCTTCCGGTGGGGGAATACGCGAGCCTTGCGTATCACTATACTTCGGTGGTCAGGGATATAAGCAGTAAAGATATCAACGGATGGAACATCCCGTTTACAACCCGGAAATATATTTTTACGTACGACGGGGTTATGAAGCTCGGTATAGACGGAACCAGGATCAGGGTTGAAGAAGTTCCCCTTTCCGCTGGCGGCCCGGAAATACGTGTTATCCTTCCTCCGGTGCGGATTCTTTCCCACGAAATAATTGACGGCTCCATAGAAGTTTTTGAACAGTCCCAGACTATTTTTAACGAGATCAAGATTGAAGACGCTTTCAGGGTTACCGCGGACAGAAAGAGGGAAATGGAGGATAAGGCGCTGCTCGGCGGCGCTGTTGACGACGCGAAAGCGTCCCTGGAACAGCAGTTTGGTTCCCTTTTGCGGGGAATTCCGGGTATTAAGGGAAATTACGGCGTGGTGTTTGTCTGGGAAGTTCCGGGGGAAGCTTCGCTGGAAAATCCGGGGGAAGCTTCGCCGGAAGTTCCGGCAGCCGAACCTGAAAATTTATGAGCTCTGTCGTTTCTGTCTATGATGTCATTTTAAGGGAAATAAAAGACAACAACGTTTATTTTGTGTTTCCCTCCGAAACCGCGGCGGCGCTGTGGGCCAGGAAAATATGCGCGCCGGGATCGGGCGTCCGTTCTGTCGCGCTTGACCGGTTCCTCGCGTGGGACCGGTTCAAGGAAAGCGTTATCAGGGCGGAACTGCGGGATAAAAAGCCGGTATCTGCCCTGCTGCGAAAAATCTTTGCCCATTCGCTTGTCCGGGATAACTTCTCCGCTCCTTTTTTGCGGGTTGTTATTCCGCCGGATTATGCGGAAAACGGCGAAGCTTTTGTCCGGTTTATCGCGTCCGTGCTGCCTTCTCTTGATTCCTGGGAAAAAAGTCCTGGAACAGATTCCCCGGACGGCGACGACCGGGATTTTTTTGAAATTAAAACCCGCTATGGATCTTTTTTGCGGCGGCACGATCTTTTTGAGCCATCCTGGGAAAAGCCTCCGTTTAAAGGCGGATCCCGCCGCTACATCATTTTTTTTCCTGAAACGCTGGAAGATTTTCCCGAATACGAGAAAAGTTTATCGTGTCCCCAGGTTGTTTTCATTCACCCTGAATCTGCCGGTGTACCGGAAAATCCCCCGGAGCTCCGGTTTTTCACTTCCGCCAGGGAAGAGATTCGGGAAGCGGTAATCACTATCCGGGAACTGCACGAAAAAAGCGGAGTCCCCTATTCCGACATGGCGGTGAGCCTTCCGGGTTTTGATCACATCGCGCCGTATCTGGTTCGTGAACTTTCGCTTGCCGATATTCCCCATGTTCTCAGGGCGGGAAAGGGTTTGGGCAGTTACGGGGCGGGCAGGCTTTTTTCGCTGATACGCGAATGTGAAGGATCGTCGTTTTCTTTCGATTCCCTTAAAGCCCTGGTTTTAAACGCCTTTATTCCCTGGAAAGATCCCGGGTTAAACAGGGATCTGGTACGTTTTGGCATTAACAACCATTGCGTTTCTCCCTTTACCGACAAAACCCGCGGAACGGTGGATGTCTGGGAAGAAGCGTTTAAAAACGCAGGAGGGGTGGAGCTAAAAAACCACTACAGGCTTTTACGGCGCCGCATCCACGATTTGTCAAAGGCGGACCGGTTCGCCAAAATACGGGAGCGGTACTTTGCGTTCCGCGAACTGCTCGACATGGAAAAGTGTTCTCCCGAAAACGACGCCGCGCTTGCCCGCTGTGTCGAAGAGCTCTCTGTTCTCGCGGACATTGAAGAAGAATACCCCGATCTTGCCTGCGGCGATCCGTTCGGTTTTTTTGTTTCCCATTTGGCGGAAAAAAACTATGTCCCCGACCGGGAAGGCGGCGGGATAAACATTTACGATTATCCTGTCGCCGCGGGAGCGCCGTTTGCCGGTAACTTTGTACTTAACGCCAGTCAGGCCGCGCTCACAATACAGTATAGTCCGCTCAGGTTTTTAAGGCAGGATAAACGGATGCGGCTTGGTCTTGAAGACAGGGATGTTTCGGCGGCGGTTATCAGGTCTTTCCAGGCAGGGATTACCGGTTCTTCGTTTCTCTCTTTCAGCGCGGCGGAAAAAAGTTTTTCCGGCTGGGCCATTCCCCACAGTTTTTTTGTTTCCCGGAACTCTTCCGCCGGGGAAGATCGTTTTCTGGCGGAAAAAGCATGGTGGTTCGCGGGGGGGGGAGCTGCTGTTTCTTTCCCCGAGAAGCTTTTTTCAATACAGAAAAAAGGCTTTAAAAACTGGAGTACGCTTCTGGGAATGTCCGCCGCCGCGGAAGCCTCCGGTGAAAATTTTACCTATCTGGAAGGAAAAGCCGGCAGGGAAACGGGGAAAATTCTGCGGGAGCGCATTGCGGCAAGAAAAACCGCGCCGCGGCCGGACGGGGCGCCGGCGGACAGCACGGCGTTTTCTGTTTCCGCTACCGACATGACAGATTTTTTTTCCTGCTCCGTATTCTGGCTGTATAAACATGTTTTTGATCTTGAGAGGACCCCCATAGACGCGGCCATGCTGGACGATGCTTCGCTTGGGACGATTCATCATAAAATTTTGCAGTGTCTTTTTGAAAAAATACGGGAAGAAGACGGGTCGTTTACGGAAGCCAGGCTTGACCAATACTGCCGCTGGACAGGCGAATTAAGCGGGGAAGTTTTCCGGAGCGACAGGGACTTTAAGGGGCTTTTGGCGTATCCCCTGCTTGACAGTCTCGCCTCCGCCGCAGCGCGGCGCATCTGCTTTCTTCTTCGAAGCGAGGCGAAATACTTTTCCGGGTTTGCCGTGGACGCGCTTGAAGAAAATTTTTCCTTTGTTAAGGGGCCGCTCAGGTTTACCGGAAAAATAGACCGGGTATCCCTGTATCCGCTTCAGGGCGCTGCCGGCGGAACAAGTGACGCGGTTATTATTGATTATAAAACGAGTAAAATTCCGTTACAGACAGAGTGTATTCTTGAAGACGGTGTTTTGAAAAATTTTCAAATGCCCATGTATATTCTGCTTTACGAAGAAAAAACAAAACGGAACGTCAGCGGCGCGTATTTTTTCAGCATAAATAAAAACGAAATCAGGGAAATAGTCGGAAAGCTTCCTTACAAAAGGGGCGTCAGCCGGGAAAGGTATCAGGAAACCATAGATTCCCTTGACGAATATGCGGGCCGGTTTAAAGCCGCCCTTGACGAATATAACTTTTCGCCGGACTCGGTTCCGTTTACAAAATGTCCTGAGTGTCCGTTTAAAGCCATTTGCCGCACAACGTATGCCCTTAATCCCGCGGTACGGAAAACACGGAACTACTATGCCGCCCTGGATCAGGATAGCGGGGGAAATGAGACGGAGGAAGAAGATGCTTCCTTTTCTTGATGAACTGGACAGCGAACAGTACGATGCCGCTACCTCCAATTTGAACGTAACAGTCAGCGCGGGCGCCGGATCGGGCAAGACGCGGGTACTGGCCGCGCGGTACCTGTGGCTTATAACCCAGGGAATATGCCGGGTGGAAGAAATCCTGACCATCACGTTTACCAATAAAGCGGCAAACGAAATGTACGACCGGATCTACCGGCTGCTTCTTGCGCATCGCGCAATTCCGCAGGCGCGTCTTGCGGTGGACAACTTTCACAACGCGTCCATTTGTACGCTGGATTCTTTCTGCGCTCAAGTCGCCCGTTCTTCTTCCCGGCTGTACGGCGTTAGTCCCGATTTTTCTCCCAATATGGCCGGGCTGCGGGAACAGGCCCGCGATCTGGCGCTGCGCTTTGTTCTTGACAACCGGAACAATCCGGGGCTTAAGGAACTTATCGCCGAAAAAAAAATACGCCTTGTCGCCGATGAACTTTTCGCGTTTCCGGCCCTTGAGTACAGTCAGATTTCCCGGCCCATTCCTTATTCGGATATTACAAAGCGGCAGAAAGAAAAACTAATCCACGACTGGAATGAAAAAACCCGGCGGGTGTCGGACGGCATAGCCGCCTTAAAGCAGAAAGCCCGGGAATGCGATACGGAATTTGCCGGGGATTTTGACGCCGCGCTTGCCTTCTCTGTCCGCGTTCCCGATATTGACTGCTTTTTGCGCGGCCAGGGAAACGACGGCGAAAAGCGGAACGCGGACGAATACTTTTCCTTTCTTCACAGAATCGCTTCCTTCAACGTAAGAAAAAGATCCGAAAAGTACGCCGCTTTCCGGGAGGGGCGGGACGAATTAAAAGACAGCCTTGCAAATCTTGAAGCGATTGCCGGTTATGTTCTGCGCTGGGATATTGTGGAAGCCGTGTATCCGCTCATGGAAGAGTATCAGGACATTCTCAACAGAAAAAAACGGTCGTCGGGAATGCTGGGTTTTTCCGACATTGCCTGTCTTGCCGTAGACGCCCTGAAACGCGATGTGGATCTCAGGCAGATGTACAAAAAAACCTTCAGGAAAATCATGATAGATGAATTTCAGGACAACAATTCGCTTCAGCGTGATCTTGTCTACCTTTTGGCGGAAAAGCACGAACGCCGCGAAACGACTATACCGGAACGGGAAGACCTGCTTCCCGACAAAGTTTTTTTTGTAGGTGACGAAAAGCAGTCCATTTACAGTTTCAGGGGCGCTGATGTTTCGGTATTCCGGGGCTTGACCGAAGATTTCTCCAGGGCCGGGGAAAACCTCAAGCTGCAACGAAATTACCGAAGCGTTCCCATGCTGATAAAAGCTTTCAACCGTATTTTTGGCGGGCTGTGCGGCGGGGAAGATGTTTCGCCTGAATCTGCCGCCGCCGAGCGGGAAGAGGCGGGGCGGGACAATGTTTCTGAGTGGGGCATTTTTCCGCCAAAGGGAAAAGAAGGCGCGGCATACGAAGCATCTTACAGCCGGCTGAAAAGCCGTGAGACTTCCGAAAAAGACGCCGAAGAGCCGGCGCTGCATTTCGCGTTTTTCGACAAAGGCAGAATAAACGAAGACGATCCTCACGGAGCTGAGGCTCACGAGGCTGCCTTCATCGCCTGGAAAATCAGGGACATGGTTACCCGGAAGCATGAAATTTACGACAGAAAAGAAAAGAAAAAACGGCCCTGTACATATTCGGATTTTGCGGTTCTCCAGCGCAGTTATACCCGCCAGCATGAACTTGAAAAACAACTCAAGTCGTACGGCGTTCCGTTCAGGGCAGACAAGCCCGCGGGATTGTTCAGCGACGCGCCGGTAAATGATCTTTCCGCCCTGCTCAGGCTGCTGGTGTATCCGTTTGACCGGATTGCCTATGCCGCCCTGCTTCGATCTCCCCTGGTGCGTTTAAGCGACGCCGCGTTTACCGTCTGCCAGTTAAACGCCGCCGCTCCGGGCCGCGAGCCTTTTGACCCGGAAACAGAAAGCCTTATTCCCGAACAGGATCGGGAACTGTACCGGCGCGGCGGAAGGCTTTACCGGGAATTCCGCGAAGATATGGGGAAACTTTCCGTGTCGGAACTGGTAACAAAACTCTGGTACAGTGAAGGGTACCGCTATGAAACCCTTTGGTCGCCTTCCGCCCAGGCTTTTTCCGATTTGTACGATCTGTTTTTTGAACTTGCCCGGTTCATAGACAGCAGCGGAAAAGGACTTCCCGAATTTCTTGATTATCTGGAAGCTCTTGTTTCAAAAAAAGAAAACATAGATGATGCCGAACTTCCGGAAGAAGCGGGAAACGGCGTAAGGCTTATGTCAATACATAAATGCAAGGGCCTGGAATTTCCCGTTGTTTTTGTATGTAACTGCGCAAAGACAGAAAAATCCCGGCCGCAGACAACGCTTGCTTCTTATTCGCAGCGATGGGGCGTTTCGCTTAAACTGCCGCCGGCCGGGGAAAAGAGCGCGAAAAGCGGCAATTATTTTTACCTGCTTGAAAAAGAAGAAGAAAACCGGAAAAGAACCGCGGAGCTCAGGCGGCTTCTCTATGTTGCCATGACCAGGGCCGAATGTGTTCTGTATGTAACCTCTTCCCTCCCGGCTCAGAAAGACTCAGAAAAGCAGGCGGAAGTTTCGCAGGCAGACACGATGCCTTCCATACAGAAACGCCTGTCCGCGTTATGCGATTCATCATTAAAACCGAACAGCTTCCTTAATCTGCTGATTCCCATTCTTACCGGCAGGGAAACGCAGTCTTTTACCCTGGAGCCGATTTTAAACCGTATCGAAAAAGAATCTGATGAAGAAAAAAACAGCCTGCGGAAAGCGGCTGCCGGGGCTGCCGGGTTCTACGAAAAAACGCCGGTTCCCGAAAGCGAAGCCCCGTATGCCGCCGTTATTCCGGCAAGTGAACTCCATCTGCCGTACAGTCCGCCCCGGCAGTTCTCCGGGGAAACCGGCGATGAGGCCGGGATCGACCGGCTGCTGGAAACGGCGGGGCTGGGGAGCGAAGTTTTTGGAACGATAGTACACGGGTTTATCGAGGCACGGTTTAAAAATTTGCCTCAAAAAATTCCTTCACGGATACTTGCGGGAATACGCGAAAATCAGGCCGAGTCAATAAACGAAAAAGCCAGGGAACTGGCGGATACTTTTTTCACTTCACCCCTGGGGCTCAAAAGCGCCGCTTCGGCGTTTCGGGAAATTGAGTTTCCCATACTTACCGCGGCCGGGGACAGTATTGTTTCGGGAAAGATCGATCTTCTTTTTGAACAGGAAGACGAACTGTATATTGTCGATTTCAAGACGGATAAAAATGTGGAACCTCTTAAACACGCCGGACAGCTTGCCCTGTACCGCCGGGCGGTTTTGGACATTTACGGGAAACCCGTCCGCTGCTGGCTCTTTTTTGTCCGCTGTGGCAGGGCCGTTGAACTGGATGACACGGCGTTTGAAACAAGTGTAGAAGACCTGGTTACAGCCTGGAAAACGGAAAATCTCCACCGCGGGGGTTAATTTGATCATCAGGGAAGCGCTGATTTATTCACAAGTGGGTTTAATACCCCGCCCCTCCGGGGCGTTTTTGGCTAGCTAAAATATTGGTTTGTGAGGGTATTAAACCCACATAAAATCCATACCTTGCAGAACGACGATACCTCGTGGCTCTG
>JAIRWM010000073.1 GCA_031268975.1 Treponema sp.
AGTTTATCCCGTTTTTCGGCGGCTTTGCCGTGAAACGGGTCCAGGGCGCAGGTTTGTTCGTAATCCGAAAGGGCTTTGTCCTTTTCCCCCAGCAGGGTGTAGGCAAGGCCCCGTTCATACCAGGCGTCCGCGTTGTCCCGATGGCGCGGGACAGGTCTTCGACGGCTCCCTGTGCGTCATCTTCCGCAAAAAGGCCCAGCATTTTAGACATGGTAACATCGACCTCGTCCCGGCTGGAACGAAGCCCCCGCAGCAGGGCGTCGGCCTGGGGAACAAAGTCTTTGCCGCCTATATGCTCAAGCTGGGCCAGCAATACCGCCCGCTCGGCTTCATCGGTAACTTTCTGCGTAAATATCGATGTTATAAAGTTATTGCTTTCCCGCGCCTTGGAGCAGCGCACCATCCCCCGGTCAAGGTACGCGTCGGCCATATCGGGGGAACATTCTATGGCCTTGGTAAAATCATTTTCGGCCAGGTCTATGAGTTCCCCGTCTTCGCCCCAAAAGGCGGTCTTGTCCCTGACACACCGGTTCCAGTAGCAGACCCCCCGGGACAGCCAGTAGTCGGCGACATCGCCACGCGCCGCAATGGCCTTTGAAAAATACTCGATCGCCTTTTCAAGGTCTTTCCTCATAAAGTGGATGTAGCCCGCCTGATACAGGGCTTCGTCATTCACTACATCTTCCGGCTCATTCCCGATAGCCAGCATGAAGTCCTCAAGCGCCTTGTCCAGGTCCCCCTTCTTCCTCCACGCTATTCCCCGGTGAAGCAGCGCCCAGCAGGTAGATTCCGGCTCGTCCCAGCACGCAATGGACTGGTTGAAGTCCGAAAGGGCTGCGTCCAAATCGCCCTTCGCGCTGTAGGAGATGCCCCGGTTTGACCAGTAGGTGCCGTAGTCGGGAGGCGACAGGGGGATACATTGGGTATAGTCGGCGATAGCCTTGTCATACTCGCCAAGCTCGTGGTACAGGTTCCCCCGGCTGTTCCAGCCGTCAGGGTTCTGGGGCGAAAGGGCGATCATGCGGGTATAGTCCGCCAGGGCCTTTTCTTTCTCCCCTTTCCGGTGATACGTGGAACCCCGGATCCCAAAAAGGGTAAAGCTGTCCGGCCACTCGCCCAGGGCCGTGTTAAACACTTCGATGGCCCCGTCATAATCCCCCTGCTGGCTCAGCTCGGAGCCCTGCCGATAATAATCCATGACTGTCATATAATGGTTCCTTTTTTTCGACTATACCGCCCCGGCAGGGGGAAGGCAAGGGGCTGAATGCGAAGCTTTGCTTCGCATTCAGCTGGCTTACGCGCTAAACTTGACCGGCAACTCAAAGTGTGGTTAGTTCTTTTTAGGAAGAATTCCACCACGAAGCCGTCCAGGGACGGCGGGGCACGAAGAACACGAAGAAAGGAGGAAGGATGATTAGGCAGGAACGGGAGACTTGCCGGCGTTTCTCTGGGTTTTTTGTTCAACTTCAATACACAACTGTTAAAAGACGGGGAGAGGAGGGTCGTCCTTTGATTTCTCCTCTCCCCCCTTGTGCCCTTTGTGTCCCGCCGTCCAAAGGACGGCTTGGTGGTTACAATTCTTTTTATTATTTCTGTGGGTCAAGTTTAGCCTGGAGGGCGAGGAGGTTCATTCTCGATTGAATGAATCAGTGCCGCCCGGCCAAATACGGCATCCTGCCGGCCAAATACGGCATTCTGCCGGCAAATTAAAGCATCCTGCCGGCAGATTACGGCATTCTGCCGGCAGATTAAAGCATTCTGCCGGCAGATTAAAGCATCCTGCTGGCAGATTACGGCATCCTGCTGGCAGATTAAAGCATCCTGCTGGCAGATTAAAGCATCCTGCTAGCAGATTAAAGCATTCTGCCGGCAAATTAAAGCATCCTGCCGGCCGATTACGAATCCCTTTTTTCCTTACAGCTTGTGGCAGCAAAGCCCTTCTACATCGTGGGCGGCTTCCATAATCATTTCGCTCACCGTCGGGTGGGCGTGAATGGTATCGGCCAGTTCTTCCACAGTGCCTTCAGATCTCATCAGGGCGGCGATTTCGCCTATCATGTCCGTTGCCCTGGGGGCCATGATGTGGGCCCCCAGGATTTCCCCGGTTTCCGCATGGGTGATGATTTTAACAAAGCCGTCGCCTGAATTCATAATCATGCTGCGGCCGTTGGCGGCGGCGGGGAAGCTGCCGGTCTTTACCGGGAGCCCGGAGGCTTTGGCGGCTTCTTCGGTAAGGCCTACGGAGGCGATTTCCGGGTTTGTATAAACGCAGGCCGGAACGATGTTGTAGGCCAGGCTTGCGTTTTTGCCGGCTATGTTGGCTGCCGCGACAAGGCCCTGGGCGCTCGCCACATGGGCAAGCTGAACTTTTCCGGTTACATCGCCGATTGCCCATATACCCGGAACGCCGGTCGCCATTTTTTCGTTAACGGTTACAAAGCCCCGGTTCAGGGCGATTCCCGCCGCCTCAAGACCAATTCCTTTTGTAACAGGGCGGCGGCCTACCGCCATAATGACAATTTCTCCGGACGCCTCTTTTTTCGCGCCGCCTTCTTCGTAATAACAAACCGCTCCGTTCGCTCCGGCGGATTTGATCTCAAGTAGTTTTGCGCCTGTGTGGATATCCACTCCCCGTTTTGCGAGGATCTTCGCCATGCCTGCGCAGACACTGTCGTCCATGCCGGCAAGGATTTTGGGGAGCATTTCAATAATGGTGATTTTTTTTCCCAGCGCGTTAAACAGTGTGGCGAACTCAACGCCGATAACCCCGCCGCCGATTATCACGGCGGCTTCGGGAGCCCGCGCAAGGGAAAGAACGGCGTCTGAATCAAGCACCGCGGGAATATCCGCGCCCGGCACCGGTATGGAAGCCGGTTCGCTGCCGGTTGCGATGATAATGTCCGCGGCGGCGTACTTGACGCCGGCGTTGCTGCCGCCTGCGCCGGAAGATTCCTCTACGGTAAAAATTCCGCCTGCCGCCCCGGCGCTTTCCAGAACGGCCCTGCCTTTTATGTGCGTGATTTTCCGGCCTTTTACAAGGCCCTCAATACCACGGCGCAGACGGCCCACTACGGCGTCTTTTCTGGCGGCCAGGGCCGCATAGTCTACAGAAAGACCTTCCGCGGCAAGTCCCAGTTCTTTTCCGTGGCTGCGGACTTCATCATAGAGTTCCGCCGTGTGGAGCAGCGTTTTGGTGGGGATGCATCCCCGGTTAAGGCAGGTTCCCCCCAGTTCCCGGTTTTCGACAAGGGCGGTTTTTTTGCCCAATTGGGCGCAGCGTATCGCCGCCACATAGCCGCCCGGGCCTCCGCCAATTACCGCAACGTCAAATTGTTCCATATTCGTTCTTCTCCATATCTGCTAGAGTTTGAGGGTTTTAAGTATTTCCACGATATGGGTGGTACTTTCGGCAATACGCACCCCCGCGCCGGCCAGAGCCTTTTCCTTGTTTTCCGCGCTGCCTGTCCCGTCCGCGGATACAATGGCGCCGGCATGGCCCATGTTTTTTCCCTTTGGCGCGTTTTTTCCCGCAATAAGAGCCACCACCGGTTTTGTTACATGCTCTTTGATGTATGCCGCGGCGATTTCTTCTTCACTGCCGCCGATTTCTCCGATAAGGACAATGGCCTTTGTTTCAGGATCTGCCTGGAAGTCGGGGAGAATGTCGGCAAAGGTCGATCCGGGGATCATGTCGCCGCCCACGCCGATACAGGTGCTTTGGCCTATCCCGCAGTCTGTCATCATCATTACTGTTTCGTAACAGTTTGTCGCGCTTCGGGACATAACGCCGACAGGGCCGGGGGTATAGTACTTGTGCGCCATGAAACCGGCCTTGCATTTACCCGGAGAAATTATCCCGAACGAGTTTGGGCCGAAAAGCCGCAGTCCTTTTTGCCGGGCTATGTAGTAGCACTTCATCATTTCGTGAACGGGGGTATGCTCCGAGATTGTCATAATTACGGGGATTCCCGCGTCGGCCGCCTCGTAAACTCCGGCCGGGGTAAACTTTGCCGGCACAAAAATCACCGTGGCGTTGCAGGCGGTTCTGTCAACAGCTTCCCGCACCGTGTTGAACACCGGTACGGCGGCCTGTTTTCCCTTTACGTCAAACATGACATTCTGTCCGCCCTTGCCCGGCGTTACGCCCGCCACAACATTTGTTCCGTATTCCAGCATGGTCTGGGCATGGAAGTTCCCTTCCCTGCCGGTAATGCCCTGAACAAGGAGCCTTGTGTTTTCATTGATAATAATACTCATGTTACGCTCCTTGTTTCCCGGAAGATGAAAGCTTCTGCTGGTTCAGCCGGTAAATGGCTTCCACCGAGTTGGGAATGCCTTCCGCAACGGTAATGGGAAGTCCCGACGACGCGACAATTTTGGCCGCCGCTTCCTTGTTGGTTCCTTCCATGCGGAGTATAAGATGTTTGCCCGCCGCTTCAGCTTTTTGCATCGCCAGGCATGCGCCTTTGGCGACCTCGTCGCAGCGGGTAATGCCGCCGAATATGCAGATAAATACCGTGTCGATTTTCGGCCTGCTCAGCATGATCCGCACCGCTTCCGCGATACGTTCCGCCGTAGCCCCGCCGCCAAGGTCCAGCGCCGCGTGTACGCTCATTTTTTTTTGGGAAATCAGGTCGATGCAGCTCATTAACATTCCGGAGCCGTTGGACATAACCCCGATAGTTCCTTCTTCTTCGACCGGGATGAAAAGAAAGTTGACGTTACGCGCTTCTATCACCTGGGGATCTTCCTGTAGACTGCCCCGGAAGGCGGTAATGTCCGGAAGGAGGGAAAGGGCATTGTCGTCCACTTCGACTTTGCCGTCCAGTGCGATAAGGCTGCCTTGATCGTCGATCGCCAAAGGGTTAATTTCCACCAGCATTGTGTAGTAATCGAAAAACATGCGGTAGAGTTTTTCCACCATTGCTTTTAGCTGGTCCCTGTACTGTTTGTCCGCTCCGGTTTTGTCAAAGGCATACGTAATGATATAGTCCTCGACGCCCCGCAGCGGATCTATGGGAACCTTGACGATTTTATCCGCGTTTGTCCGGGCTGTTTCTTCAATGTCCATGCCGCCGACCGGAGAAAAAATTAAAAGCGGCGACTTTGAATAGCGATCCAGCATAATGGACAGGTACCATTCCCTGGTGATGTCCTTTTTTTCCACCACTAAAAGCTGCTTTGTCACAAGTCCCCGTATATTCATGCCGAGCATTTCCCCGCAAAGCTTTGCCGCTTCATCCGGGGTATCGGCAAACCGTACCCCGCCGGCCTTGCCCCGGCCGCCTATTTGGACCTGGGCCTTGACCACCACGGGAAACTTCAAATTCGCCGCCGAAATCTTTTGTGCGGCTCCGTTCGCGCTGTCTACGACAACGCCCTTTTGCGCGGGTATGCCGTATTTTCCAAAAAGCTCTTTGGCCTGGTATTCAAGCAGTTTCATCCGAAAATTTCCTCATCTTTTGGCTGGCTCCAGTTTGGCTTTACATAGGCGATTCTGGACTTGTTAAACAGGTGGTAGTAAGAAAGGTTTTCGCTGATCGAATTGTTGCCCCAGCTTCCGCAGCCCAGCGTGGTGGTCGGCGAAAGTGAATTCTGGAAAGCTCCGCCGTTCATGGACGTACATATCTGGTTCACCAGAATCCGTGAAACAGGCAGCTTTATCCCCGCGTATTCAATGTGGGCTTTGTTGTTGGACTGAACATCGACCGAATGACCTGCGCCTTCAACCATAAGATTCGCGTAGGCAATATCAACCGCCTCTTCCCAGCTGCCGTATTCGTAGGCTGTCATAACCGGGCACATTTTTTCCCGCGACAGAAAATCATCCTTTCCGTACTTTTCCGGTTTAAGGATAATTACCTTTGTTTTTTCAGGAATTTCGATGCCCGCGAGTTTCGCGATGGCGGACGCACTCTGGCCGACAGAATCTTTGTTAATTTGTCCGTTGGGGAAAATCGCTTTTCTGAACGAGTCCACCGCCGAGGGGTCGTCGATATAAAAAGCGCCGTTTTTTACAAAAGCGTCAATTGTTTTTTTGAAGCTTGCCCTGCCGGCGATAATGGTCTGGGTTCCCGAGCAGATAATGCCGTTGTCGAATACCCGGCTCTGGATCATCTTTTTGGCGGTTTCCTCAACATCAACATCGTCGTCAATAAGGCCCTGCACATTTCCCGGCCCGACGCCGAAACTGGGTTTTCCCGATGAATAGGCCGATTTTACCATGGCCGCCCCGCCGGTCGCTATTACCACATCTACAGCCTTCATGAGATCGGTACTCAGGTCGATGGTGGGTTCCTCGATAACCAGGAAAATATCTTTGGGAACGCCCATTTTTTCCAGTTCCGCATAGTAAAGATCCGCAAGGGTTTTGGCGCATTTTTTGCTCCGGGGATGCGGGGCGATGATGATGGAATTACCGCCCTTGACGGCGAACATCGCGTTACACATGGGCGTAACAATGGGATTTGTACAGGGAGTTGCCGCCCCGATTACCCCCATCGGCTTGGCGACCAGGGCGATGCCCGCCGGTTCGTCGTATTCGAGGATTCCGACGGATTTTTTGCCTTTGAGGGCATACCAGAGGATGCGGGCCTTTCCCTTGTTTTTGGTGATTTTATCCTCGTATACTCCCATGCGGCTTTCTTCCGCGGCGAGTTTTGCCAGCGGTTCGGCGTTGTCGTAAACAACTTTGGCGAACATCCGTACGATGGAGTCAATTTTCTCCTGTGTGTACCCGGCAACAACCTGCTGGGCGGCCCGTGAACGTTTAATAAGTTCAGCAATTTCCATGTCGTGCTCCTTGAAAAAGTAATTTTTCCGCCCCCGGCCCGTATAACGCGGAAACCCCGGGAGCGGTTTTTTTGGGCAGAATTGGTATTACCATCATACTACTTTTGTTTTTCACGGCTGTCAATATATTTTTTCAGGGAAGATCTACCCCGCAGTGGACAATCTTCGTAAAAAAAAAGATAATGGAGCCGGTTCCAAAATTGGTTATTTTGTAACCGGCTCTTGCAGTTTTTCGCCTAACGAACCTTCGGTTCGGGGGCTGCAAAGCTGCGGTTTTTATAGGGTGCAGTTCCAAAATCTGACATTTTGGAACTGCCTCAATGGAGCCGGTTAAAAATAGGCGGTTTTAAACCCGCGTGCGAATAAATCTGGTCTTGGGGGGTACACTATGGAAAAACTGCGGATGGGTGTTTTGGGGTGTTCGGGGCATTACTCGCTGCGTGTCTCAAATCCAATTAGGTCGTCTTTACTGGTTGAGCCGTATGGAATCGCGTCCCGGAGTCTTGAAAGGGCGAAAGAATACGCGGAAAACTGGGGTTTTACCAGGGCTTACGGCTCGTACGAAGAACTGTTAAACGATCCGAAAATTGATTTTGTGTACTGCCCCTTGCCGAATAATCTGCATTTGGAATATATCAAGAAGGCCGCTGACGCGGGAAAGCCTATTCTTTGTGAAAAACCCCTTGGTATGAACGCGAAAGAGGCGGTCGAAGCGGCCGAATACTGCCGGAAAAAGGGAACCCTTGTAATGGAAGCCTTTATGTACCGGCTGCATCCCCAGTGGGTGACTGCCGCCGGAATTGTAAGGTGCGGGGAATTGGGCAGGGTAATGTCAACGGCCGGTATTTTTTCCTACGACCTCAAAGACGGCGCCAATATCCGCAACAGGATGGAAACCGGAGGCGGCGGCATTTACGACATAGGCTGCTATACCGTTTCTTCGGCCAGGCTTCTTATGGGAGCGGAGCCGGAACGGGTTGTTTGCACCCTCAGGCGGGATCCTTCATTCAAAACCGATATTTACGCTTCGGCGCTTCTTGATTTTGGTGATGGGCGGGTGTCCACATTTACCGTCGGTACCCAGCTTTTTCCCTGGCAGCGGGTCAGGGCGGTCGGGACGGGCGGTACGCTTGCCGTAGAAGTTCCCTTCAATATGTACGGAGACTCTCCCGGCCGTGTTTATGTAAATACGGGAGTCGGTCAAAGGATCATCGAAACTGAAATCGCCGATCAGTATCTGCTCGAATTTGACGCCTTTGCCCTGGCCGTGGCGGAAAAGCACAGCGAAGCGCCGGTACCGATAAGCGACGCGGCCGCCAATATGGCCGTACTCGATGCCCTGTACGCCTCGGCGGTATCGGGCGGCTGGGAAAACGTTGTCCGGTATTAGCGACGAAACGCCCGGCAAGGGCTCCGCGGCGGCCGCGGGAGGCGGGGAATTTTCCATATACACCGACGGAGGCTGTTCCGGTAACCCCGGGCCCGGCGGCTGGGCGTATGTGATCCTTACGCCGGGCGAATCAGGGCCGTTGGTGTGCGCGGAAGAGGCAGGGGGCGAATCCTGGACCACAAACAACAGAATGGAACTGTCGGCGGTTATCGAGGCGCTGAAAAAAGTTAAAACATTGCCTGGCAATGAAAGTAGAATTTCATCGGCAAAGATAACTATTTATACCGACTCACAGTATGTCCAAAAGGGTATAACCGAGTGGATTCATACATGGAAACTCAAGGGCTGGCGGAACAGTAATAAAAGCCCGGTGAAAAACCAGGATCTCTGGCAGGATCTGGATTCTCTTGCCGGAGCGCTTCCTCTTGTCTGGCAATGGGTAAAGGGACACGCGGGCAACAAATACAACGAAAAATGCGACGCGATGGTCCAAAATATAATACATGGTTTATCCTTGCAAAATAACTGATTGAGTTGTACACTGAGTAAGATACTCAGGGAGGTAAAAAGAACACTATGAAAGATCTTTTTCGAAAAAACCCCTTAGGGCGTTTAGGTTTGTTGATTTTGTTGGGACTTTTGGTTCCATTCATCCTGGTTTCCTGTAAAACACCGCCTGAAGATACCGATGCCGGGGTAGATACCGGTTCTCAGGTTGAGGGCGTTCCCGGCGAAGACCTGGGCGCTCCGGCCGACGCGGCCGCTCTGCGGTTGTTGGGAAATGCCCGCGCCCGCGCCGAAGCCGCCCGCGCCCAGGCTCTGGGTGTGGACGCCGGGTCGTATTTCCCGGACGACTGGGGCCGGGCCGAATCCCGTTACGGGGAAGCCGGGAGGGCCGGAAACCCCGCGAATTTGGGGGAGGCGAGGAATCAGTCGGATGAATGGGGCCGGATTGCCCGCGTGTACGACGATTTATACGATCGCGCTCTGCCCCGTTTCGCCGAGGACAAGACGAATCAGCTTGTCGCGGCAAGGGAAGCGGCGCTTGAGTCCGGGGCCATGGAAATACTTTCCGACCAGTTCACGGAGGCGGACACGCTTGCCCTTTCCGCCCGGGATAAATTGGAAAACCGTGACTATACCGGCGCGATGGAAGACGGGGTCGCGGCCTATGACCGGTATGTCGTGTTGAAGACGATTGCCGACGCCCACTCTCTTAAGGAAGAAGCGGACGCCTACGATTTTATCGTCTACGATCTTGAAAATTACAGAGCCGGCGCCGACGCGGGTGCCAACGCTGTCGATCTTCTTACTGACGGCGTTGTCGCGGAAGCCAAAGAAAACGCTGATGAAGCGCTCCGCAGATTCGGGCTTGTTCTGGAAAACGGCTGGATAAGCTATGCGAACGAAAAAAGCGCCGCGGCCCAATCCTGGCGGCAGGCGGCTCTTGACGCGAAAGCCAATGTGGCGGTGCGCGATGCGTATCAAAACGCCGAACGGGCGTATAATCAGGCCCATGTGGCCCTGCGCTCCGGTGATTTCCTGGAAGCCGCCGACTTGTTCGACAGTTCGGGGATTCTTTTCCGGCAGAGCAGGGACGCCGCGGTAGAAAAGCGGGTCAAGGCAGAAGAAGCCATACGACAGGCAGAGCAGATAGTTTCCGAGAGCGAGGCAAAAGCCAGAAGCGCCCAGGAACTTATCGGGGACGAGGAGTAAAAAATGCAGAAACGTCATTTACTGCCGAAAGCGGCTGTGCTTTTTTTTGTGATTCAGTTTTTTATTCTTGCCCCGGTTTTTGCCCAGGACGCGGGCCAGGGTGAGCGGGATGTCCCCCGGTCGATACTCAACAACAGTTACTATTTGCAGAGCGTTCGCCTTACCCAACTGGCAAAAGACGCCTATGAGGAAGGCGATTACGACGGATCCGCGAATTACGCGGAACAAGCCGCCGGTTTTGCGCGCCTTTCCGACGACTATGTCGCCATGCGTCTGGCGGATTACGCCATAGCCAGGGCCCACAGCCGGTATACTTGGGCGGGGCAGGTGGACGCGGCGACCCGGTATCCCTCGGAATATGCCGAGGCGGGCAATTACTACAACCTGGCGCTTGTCGCCCGCGAAGACGCGGAATGGGACGCGGCGGTAGAGGCCGCGGAAAAAGTGCTTTCCCTGCTGGCCAATGTGCAGGCGCCCGGCAGACAGGGAACAGAGCCCGCCGGACCGCGTGACGGAACGCTGCCCGCTCAATATACCGTGCGGCATTGGAACACAACCGGAGACTGCCTTTCTGCAATCGCCGGCTGGTCCTGGGTATACGGCGACGTGTATCAGTGGGAAAAGCTGTACGAGGCGAACAGGGACAAGCTCCCGGATCCGGACAATCCGCACCTTATCCGGCCGGGTATGGTGCTGGATATCCCAAGTCTGCGGGGAGAGGTACGGCGCGGTATGTTTGATCCGGAGGTTAGCCGGTAGCCGCCGACAGACCGCGGCCGGTAACGGGCGCGGTCTTGCAGCGCCGCTTACAGGCCGCGGCCCATATACAGAGCCAGGGCCGCGGCGGTAAGGGCGTGTACGAACGGCGGTTTCCCCATGCCGCCGGTAACGTCTTCGACGGGGATATGTTCCACGTCGACAAATTCGTCTTCGTCAAGGTTTTGGGAAGAAAGCGGGACGGGGTTTTCGGCGAGGTAAAAATGTACCCGGTTCGACATGATCGCCGGGTTCGCTCTCATGTCTCCCAGTCTGCGGAGGCTTGACGCCCGGTAGGCGGTCTCTTCCTCAAACTCACGCTTCGCGGCTTCTTCGTCTGTTTCGCCTTTTTCCATGACTCCGCCGGGAAACTCCACGCTCAGCTCGCCCGATCCGTGCCTCCACTGGCGGACCATGATAAAACACCGGCCCCGTGAAGTTTCAATTACCGGTACAACGATAACCCAGTCCGGGGCGTCCATGATCGTATAAACGCGGCTTTCGCCTTTTGGAGAGCGGCTTTCCGTTTCCCGAATCGAAAACACTTTTGTTTTAAGCAGTTCCCTGCTTTTTCCTTCTTTCCAGATTAAATGGCTTGCTTCCATATCGCTATGGTTCTATAGTAATTAGTGGATACTTACAAGTCCAGGGGGGCGTTATGGCTGTTATTACGATTTCCCGCGAACTTGCGGCGCTGGGAGACGAAACCGCCCACGAGCTTGGAAACCTGCTGAAATACCGTTTTGTGGACAAACATAGCCTTGAAGAAAGGATGAAAAAGCTCGGGGTAAACGCGAGAAAAATCGAAAAGTACGATGAGCGTAAGCCGACCCTTTTCGCCTCACTTTCCCAGGACAGGGATGAATATCTCCATTACCTGAAAACGGCGATTTTTTCGGAAGCGGGCCAGGGCAGCTGTGTCCTTATGGGCCGGGGCTGCGAGGTCATACTTAAAGAACTTCCCGCCGTTTTCTCCGTTTTTCTCGCGGCGCCTTTTGAAATCCGCGTTCAGCGGGTTAAAGGATACTTTCACTGTGACGAACACCGCGCCCGGCAGATTATTGAGCAAAGCGATCGTGACCGGGAAGGATTTCACCGGTATTTTTTTGAGTCAAAATGGAAAAATCCCTCAAATTATCACCTTTCACTGAATACCGGCATGCTTCATCCTGAACTTTGCGCGGACATTATCAGGGGTGTTCTTGAAAAAACCATTGACAAAGAAAAAGAAACGAACAACGCCCTTATGATTAAGGATCGGATTCTTGGCCAACAGGTATTGCAGTATATACTCGTTGAAAAGAAAATACCGGTGCACTTTCTGGAAGCCCAGGCCGCCTCCGGCGTTGTTACCCTTTTCGGGGTCGCAAGCTCCCAGGCCGCGGCGGAAGCCGCCGTTCAAATCGCGCAGGAAGTTCCGGCTGTTGTTTCGGTCAAGTCGGAAATACAGCTTGTCCAGGAATACAATATTATGCCGTAAAAGCCGCCGCGCCGGGGAAAAAGGGCCGGTTACAAAATAAAACCAATTTTGGAACCGGCTCATATGACTTTTTTTCCCTGCCAGCGCCCGCTTATCCACCGGCCCGTAAAAAAAATGCCTCGTACGACAAAGTCCGCGCCCATTGCGTACCATACCCCCGTTGAGCCGATGCCCAGCGTATAGGCGAAAATGTACGAAGTGGTAATCCTGACGATCCACATGGTGACGGAAGAAAGAATCATGCAATAGCGGACGTCTCCGGCGGCCCGCAGCGCGTTCGGCAGAATAAAGGCCGGCGCCCAAAACAGCGGGGCCGCTATGCAGTGAATCCACAGGTAGCTTTTAAGCAGTTGTACCGCCTCGGGGCCAAGGTTAAATATTCCCACAATCTCCGTCATAAACAATAGAACGCTTCCGTTTATAACGGCGAGCGTAACATATCCCCACTTCATGATCCGCGCGGTGTATTTTTTCGCCGCCTGGTTGTCTTTCGCGCCAGCGCATTGGCCGACAACGGTTAAAAGTCCAAGGCCGAACGCGTTGCCGGGCATGTACGAAAAAGAATTTATCGATGTGGCAATGGCGCTGGCCGCGATTGCCGCGGTTCCAAAGGAGGTAAAAATCCGGGAAACCATGATTTTTCCGACCTGAAACATTGAATTTTCAACGCCGTTTGGTATTCCTACGCCAAGAATGCTTTTTATCACGGGAAGATCGATTTTTATTTTGAAAAGACCGGAAAGGGATACGGCACTGTGCCGGTATCTGCCGCGCATTAAAAGGGCGATAAGGATCACCGCCGCCAGTCCCCGGCTTGCGAGCGTCGACAGGGCCGCTCCGGCTACTCCCATGCGGAAACCGAAAATGAGCAGGGCGTTCCCGCCTATGTTGAGAATGTTTACAAGGAGCGCGGTCAACATGGTTACTTTACTGTTGCCCATGCTGCGGAAAAGCGCGGCCGCCGCGTTGTACAGGGCCAGAAACGGGTATCCCAGGGCGCTAATAAAAAAGTACGTTTCCGCGGCCAGGGCGACATCTGTTTCAATGGCGCCGTAAACCGAGGAAATAATGGGACGGCGTAAAAAAATTCCAACGGCGGTAATGACAAGCGCCGCGCCCGTGCTGGCGTATACAAGCTGCCGGGAGCCAAGCGTGGAATGTTTTTTATCCCGCCGCCCGATATACTGGCTGACAACGACAGAACCGCCTGTCGCCAGCGCCCCAAAGGCTATGATAAAAAGGTTGTTGATAACATCAACAATGGCCACCCCGGAAACGGCAAATTCCCCGATGGTTGTTACCATAACCGTATCGGCTATTCCCATTGTGACGCCCAGGAGCTGCTCCACCACAAGCGGCCAAAAAAGGCGGAATAGCGACTTTCCTGTCCATAGATCGGAAGGAGAACTCTTCTCTGTACGGTGTATCCGGAACAAGCGGCGCTTCCTTAGTTCATGTGAAAAAGGGCTTCGGATATGTTATAGCAGAAATCCCCAAGACGTTCTATGCGGCGAACCAGATCCATAAAGAGCAGTTCGGTTTTGACATCCGCCCCGGCCTCAATGCGCTTTCGGCCAAGCTTGCGGAGCCTGTTGCGGGATTTATCAATTTGGATTTCCAGGTCTTCGGCAAAATCAATCTGTTCCTTGCTGATGGGATGTCCAAGATGTTCCCGCACGAAAGAAAGGAAGTTTTCAACCTGCTGTACATACGGCGACAAGGCTTCCGCTTCTTTTCTTTTGAAAAGCTGATTTTTTTTGACGCTCCGTTCAAGAATCAGGCTGATGCCGCAGCAATCGTCGGCCATGTCTTCAAGATCCGCGATGATGCGCAGAAGCTGGGAAATGTTGTATTCCGATCTGGGAGAAAGCTGCTGCCGGGTACATTCTATCAGGAACCGGGACAGTTCTTCCCGCATTTGGTCCGCATAGTCTTCCCTGGCTTTCATAACGGTAACAAGCTCGTCAATGTCAAGCTTTTCCGCCGCGCCCTGACGCCGTGTTTCCGCATCTTCCCGCCCGCCGGGAGTTTCCGCGGTCTCCCGTTCGCCGGACGATCTGTCTTCGGGAAATTCATCCCCGTGGGATTCTTCTCCGGGCATCCCGGTTTCGGCAATGGCGGTCAGGGCTTTGCTTGCTTCGGCGTACATGTCGGAAACAAGGCCCGCCATGCCGCTTATTTCTTTTTCCGCCCTGATAATGTTAAGTTCGGGCGTTCCCTGTAACAGGGCGGAAAGCCATTCAATCCTGTAACGGCCCTGATACTGTTCGGCGTTTTTTTTGTCCTTTATGAGGAATGTAACCAGCCGGGAAAAAGCGCCGGCAAAGGGCAAAAACAATACGGTGCAGAAAACGTTAAAAACCGTGTGAAACATGGCAAGACGGGCTGTAATGTCGGCTTCCGGGGTAATTAAAATCACAAAAGAAAGCAGGGGCGTAAAAATAAAAAGGACGATGACAGATCCGACAACGTTAAACAGTACGTGAACCAGCGCTGCCTGCTTTGCCGCCGTTTTCGCGCCCAGCGCCGCCATAATCGCGTCTATCGTGGTGCCGATATTCGCGCCCAGGATCATTGCGGCGGCGACTTCAAAGCCGAACACCCCCCGGTACGCCAGGGCGATTACCAGGGTTATGGTCGCCGCGGAAGAGTGCATAAGCAGGGTAATTCCGGTTCCCAGGCCCAGGCCGATAAGGATTGAGGCAAAACCAAGGCCGGAAACGCTTCGGATAAACTCCAGCGAAGCGGGATCGATGCCCGGAACGGCGCTGTTTATAAATTCCAGGCCGATAAAAATAAAACCGAAACCCAGAACCGCTTCGCCCCAATCGCGGTGCTTCCACCGGGGAAGCCGCATAAGAAAGCCGATTCCGACGGCGGGCAGCGCCAGCGCGGAAATGTCGAAATTGTAGCCCACAAGGGAAACAATCCAGGCGGTGGTAGTGGTTCCGATGTTTGCGCCCATAATTACCCCGATAGCCTGGGTAAGGGTCAGCAGCCCCGCATTGACAAACGAAACCAGCATTACCGTCGTGGCGGACGACGACTGAACCAGGGCGGTAACGCAAAATCCGGTAAAAGCCGCGATAAAGCGGTTTCCCGTCATAAAGTTAAGGACTTTCTGGAGCCTGTCTCCCGCGGCCTGCTGGATCCCGTCGGAAAGGACCTTCATCCCGTAAAGGAAAATGCACAGGCCGCCGAATATGCGGAATAAGAGCCAGATTGACTGTATCACTATTCCAGCCGGGCCAGCGCCGCCGATATGCTGTAACAGTTGTCGCCAAGTTGTTCCAGCCTGCGGACAAAGTCGATAAAGAGGAGCTCCGCCTTTACGTTTTTACCGGCCTCTATCCGCTTGCGCCCGTATTTGCGCAGTTTTTTCTGGCCGCTGTTGATGCCTTCTTCCATAACCGCCGCCTCACCCGCCTCCCTGGCGGGGAGTTTTTTGCCCAGATGATCCTGGACAAATACAAGAAAGTCTCCCACAAGGGATGTATAGGGGACAAGGGCCTTCATTTCCTTTTCCCTGAAAACAAGGTCTTTTTTTACGCTGTTTTCAAGGATAAGACT
>JAIRWM010000016.1 GCA_031268975.1 Treponema sp.
CGGAGGCGGGGCAGCGGCCCATCGCCGGCACCAAACCTGCATGGCTCACCGGCGAACGGCTCAAGACTTTGCTGATCGCTGCATTTCTCGGCATCCTCGGCGGCCATTGTTTTTACACCCGGCGGTGGGGGCGCGGCCTCCTTGAGCTCTTGTTTGTGACAGGCGGCATAGCATCTCCGCTCATGCTACCCAAAATAGTATCAACCGAAACATTTTATGAATATTCGACTGTCCTGAGTATCGTTTCGGTGCTTCCCTACATTGCTTTTTTGGCGCTTTATTTTATGGATATAATAAACATCTTCAAGGGCAAGTTCACCAAGGTTGATCCAACCATAAAGCTGACCAAAAAGCACCTCGTGTTTTTGGGGATATTGCTGGGGCTTGAAATTGTTTCTGTGTTTGTACCGCCCAGCGGTTATTTAGTTGGTCCGCTTGTTTCCCTGTGCGGCGTGTTTTTTGGTATTATCCCGGGAACCATAATTGCGGGACTGCTTACCCTTATTTGGGAAGCAGGGATATTATTTCGAAATTACGGTTTCAGCTTAACAGGCGTTCTTTGGACCTGCGTTACCACCGCGATAACCGCGCTTATTGTTTACGGCTACCTGAAACTCCGTTCGCCGGAAAGCAAACTGAATCTTACGCTGCCCGACCTTACCGGCAAGCCCGTATTGCAGGGCGCTGTAATCGGCGCAGCGTATCTTGCCGCCTGTGTCTTGAGCATGTTTTTCTTGAATCTCTTATCTCTTTTGCTGCACTCTGGGTTTTATAGATTTTCCTTTCGTGATATTGTAAGTGCCGCTATCGCGGGCTTCATCGGCGCCGCGCTTCCCCTGCTGCTTGCCAAAAAGGGCTTGTATTTAGGGCCCTTTGTTACACCGGCCGAGAGCGCGGACGAGAAGGCGTCTTCGGGTACGGAGGGGGCGGCGTGAATGTTACCCTTGGCCCCCTTACCTTTCCTTCATACGCGCCACCTGACTTTACGCTTACCGGGACCCTTTCCGGCGATACCCTGACCTTAGCTGGCGAAAACGCGGAAGCTCGGTATGGACGCGGCTATACCAGGCACACCGAGGCTCTTTTCCCCAGCGGCGACTATGTGGCTCCAACAGAATACCATGGTACCTGGAAGAAGGAGAAACAGGACGGCAATTTCATCACGCTCACGATTGAGGCGGCCCAACTCACGATCAGCGGATACAAGGAGTGGTGGGATGGAACTTTCCCGCTGGAGGTCTATGAATTCAGCGATTATTGTTTCTTCAGCTGGTCTGAAGAAGGCGAAGAAGAAAGGGGATGGGTTATCAAACTGCAAGGCGGAAAACTCGTAACAAGCAGCGGGGATATGTTTAGCGACTTTAATGGCGCATGGGACAAACAGTAACAGACAAACCCGGGGTAACGCTGATTGCGGACTTTAGTCCGGCGTCAAGTTAATCAGCGTTACCCCAAGCCCACCGCGAACAAACGGCAAGCGCCCCAGAACGCGCCCCCCCCTCCCGCCCCGCGGCTATGGCGAAGATACCGCGCCCGGAGAGGATATAACAGGCGCACAAAGAGAACCGGCGAAGGCGGCGGCCCTTTGGCCTTTACCAGATACTGTTACGATTATCGGGCCTACGCCGTGTTACCCTTGCGGGGGAAGCCGCGCTCAATGTTTCGCGCGCGGTTAGCGGGCGCACCGGGAATGGCAAGCGCCCCAGAACGCGCCCCCCCGTAAACCCGGCTACGGCGAAGACACAGCGCCCGGAGGATATACCAGGCGCACACAAAGAAACGGCGCAGGCGGGTGTCGGGAGGAACGCCGCGGGCAAGCCCGCGACGTTCCTCCCGACAGGCCCCGCCAGTTTCGTCCCTGTGCGCCTGTCCCATCAGGCACGGGCGCTGTGTCTTCGTGTACGGCGATTCGCGGGGAGCGCGTTCTCATTTCTCGGACAGGGTAAGTACTCCGTCCCAGTCGTTGTCCGGCGGATTTTTTATAAAGTCTTCACAGCGCTTTAAGTAAAACTTTGTGGGGTTGTCCACCGGGGCAAACCCGGCAATTTCGCGGAATTCCTTTAACGCCTTTTCCCAGTCCCGTTGTTCAAAAAATTCCAGGGCGCTTTCAAAGCGTTCGGCTGTTTCTTTCTGCCAGCTTTCCGCGGCGTCTTTTGTTTCCATAAGCTCGTAAATACGGACAGGCTCGTTGATGCCTTTTACGCGGACTCTGTCAAGCCGGCGGGTAAGCAGCGCATCTCCGGTCTCTTTGACGGTGGACTCGCCCGCGAGTATCCACGTTCCGTATTGTTTATTGACCCCTTCAAGCCGCGACGCGAGGTTTACCGTGTTTCCCATAATCGTGTAGTTTTTCTTGTTTTCTGTCCCCATGTTGCCTACGATCATGCTTCCGGTATTGATGCCGATGCGGGTAAGAAGCGGCTGGGAAGTCAGGTTATTTTCCAGTACGATCCTGTTGAGCTCTTTTTCGGTACGCTTGATCGTAATTGCCGACAGGCAGGCCCGCATGGCGTGATCGTCAGTGGGCAGCGGCGCGCCGAAGAACGCGATAATGGCATCTCCTTCGTATTTGTCGATCGTCCCTTTTTCTTTCAGGATTACATCGCTCATGGCGGTAAGGTAGCGGTTAAGCAGATTGACAAGGTCTTCAGGTTCGAGCTTTTCCGCGATGGTTGAAAAATTCCTGAGGTCGGTAAAAATGGCGCTCATGTGCCGTTTGATGCCGCCCAGATGGAGCCGGGACGGGTCCGCGATTATTTCCCTGACTACATCATCGGACACATACGTGGAAAAAGCCCTGCGGATAAACTGTTTTTCCCGATCGGACATTATATAGGCGATAATTTCGCGGAAAACAACGGCAAGAACCAGCCCCAACACCGGGCCGACGATTCTGAAATATGTCCCGGTAACTATAAAAAGCGCCAGGGAAAGGAGGATGACGAACAGGGTTGACAGAAATCCCAAAACCGCCCTCCAGACCGGGGGAAACCATGCCAGGAAAAAAATCAGCAGGGTTGTCATGATTACGCTGAAAAAAATATTCCACCAGGGAGAAAGGAAACTGATAAAAGATTCCGACAGAATTGTATCCAGCACAACTCCCTGGGTGCCGACATTGACATATTCGTTAAAGAAGGGATTCACTCCTATGTCGGTGGTACCGGCGTCGGTCTGCCCGACAATACAGTATTTGCCCGCGAGAAAGCCGGAAAAGGTGTTTTGGATGCGGTCAAAGTCTTCAAGGTTGACGCGTAAATTTCCGGCGGCGATTCCCAGGTATTCACATTCGCCGCGGATAAGTTCCGCGGTATCGGGAAAACGTTCAGCGAGTTCCGTTCCCAGACTTGTAATTTTTTCTTCAAAGCCGAGTTCCAGAAAATCGTAGAGCAGTTCCCGGCCGCTGTCCCTGAGGGCGACATATTCCTGAAACGCCGTGTCGGAACAATCGGCCACCGCACGGGCTTTTGCCGCGTCCGCCGATCTGAGAATCTCTTCAATGCGGTAAAGAAGGGCCGGAACGCCGGCAAGGGAATCGTCATAGGCGGAAAACGTGTAGAGGTTTTCCGAAGAACTTAAAAGCGCCGTCATTTTCTCAATTTCCGCTTCGGCCTGTTCCAGCCGGGAAAGGGCGGCGAACGAAAAATGGGTATAGCTGTTTTCGTAGCTTGTCGGCGGCCAGTCAAGAAGCATGCGGCCGTCGGAATCCAGGGGAATGGCAATATCCTTAACGGTTCCCGAGGGGAGCCGGGCGTTTTTGAGGACAAGTTTATTTTTTTCCAGGCTCAGTTCCGGGTTTTCCAGAATGTCCACAAGCGGGGCGAACGCGAGCTGGAGGTACCAGAAGCCGTTGAGTTTTTGGACCAAATCGATACGCCGCCTGACCCCGTCGCCGTCCACATACGCCCTGGTAAAGCCCGCTCCCCGGGCCGCCCCGGCAAATGAGGGGATCGGCGGCAGTATATCCACAAAGCCGCTTTCCCCGGCTTCCGGGTAGGCGTTCAGCGGATATGAAAAAAGTTCCTGGGCCATGATCCTCCGGGATGCCTGTTCGCTCTCAAGCGGACTGTTCCGCAGATTCAGCGTGGCCCAGGAATTGCCGAACAGGGCGGAAGCCCTTGCCAGATAATCGTCGTTGTCCCGGGCTACCGCCGCCGCGTTTTCCAAAAGGGCTTCTTTTTCCGCGTCGATGTACCGGGAAAGCTCACCCGCGTACTGCGCCGCTTCTGTCCGGGAAATGTACCCCTGGAGCAGCGAGTTGAACAGATCTGTCATGTTGTCGTTAATGCCCGAAAACGTCCGGTCAAATTCCTGCGGAAGGTCCTGCTCAAGGTAAATGTCGTTGACCCCCTGAGGGCCTTTGTCTACGTACTCAATATCGAAAATGACCACCCTGGCGCCGTATTCCTTGAGCCGTAAAAGCCCGTCCGCCATTACCGACCGGGGCCAGGGGAAAACGCCGTTAAACGCGATGGCTTCGTTGTCTACGTCGAGAAAAACCACAGACTCAAGCCGTTCCCGTTTTGGCCTGAAATTGAGGAAAAAATCATAGACGCGGTTTTCAAAACGGACAAACAGCCCCGTGACGGTGAAAACCGAAAAAAGAACGGCGGAGGAAAATCCGATAAGGACGCTTCTCCAGTGGGGCATCGGTTAAAATTCTACGGTGATGTTCAATTCCACCGAGTTCCCCGGCGCGGCGCCTTCATTTCCGGGAAGGGCTTCCGCGGCGCCTACAGGAAGGCCCGGCCGAAGCTCGGAGACGGATGTTTCCCGGGGCAAAGAAACCGTAAAATCCGGGTTGACAAAACTTGTTCCCCCGGCGTCGACCAATACCGGAACCCCGGCAAACCACGATGAGCCGGATCCGAAAATGCCTGATCCCGGCGACCCCGAAGCCGTAGAACCCGAAGCCGTTACGCCCGGGGCCGTGGAACCCGAAGCCCCGGCCCCTGGGGCCGCGTCCGAAGAGCCTGATTCCGAAGACCCGGAACCAGACGCGCCGGCCCCCGAGGCCGCGTCTGAAGACCTGGCGGAATCGGAGGCGGGGGAAAATTCCACCGTTCCTTCGGTAACGTGAAGGTTCAGCGTGTCAAATTCAAAAACCGTTCCCCGCACGGAAGCGGTGGCCGATGAGCTGCGGACCGTGAAATCCGTCCTGCCGCCCTGGACGGGTTTCACATCCGCCCGGACCCTGCCGGCCTGGAGCCTGAGTTCTATTTTTTCGTTATCCTGAATACGGGAAAGCTCGGCGATTGAAAGCCGGGTTAAAGGCCGTACCGTAAGGAGGGAATTGCCAAGGGCGATAACGGCGGTACTTTTGAAACCGGTCGAGATCTGCGTTTCACTGGTGAGCGTCTGCCCCCGGTAAGCCGCCGCCCAGTTTTGAGCCTGGGGGCCCCGTACTTCCACGGTTCCGGCCAGATCCCTGATGGTGGCATCCACCTGTCCGGCCTGGGCGAAAAGCCCCGCCGCCATAAAGAACAATGCCGCGCCTGTAAGATGTTTCATCGTATCGCTCCTACAATGAGAATATGGTTCCCAGGGAAACAAGCCACCGTACCGGCGCGCCGTCCCTGAAAGCCGACCCTGTTTGGGGAAGGAAAGCCCCTCCGCTCAGGGCAAAGGAAAGATCCGAAAAAGGGGCCCACAGAACGGAACCGGTGATTTCTCCGCCAAGAAAGTAGGAACTGCCGGTCAGGTCAGGATCGGAAAAACTTGAAGAATCGGTCCTGAAAAAATAACGGGCGCCAAATTCGGCCGCGAGGGAGGGCAGGAACCGCGCTTCGTACACTCCCCGTACAGTCATCATACCGGAAAGATCCGGCCGTAGTATACGTCCCTGGGATTCCACGGTAACCGGGAAAAAAGCCGCCGCCGCCGATCCCGTTCCCGACGCCCAGCGGCAGGCAAGTGAAATTCTGTCCGTAACGGCCGTAGGGAGCATCCAGCCGCCCTCCAGAGATCCGGCAAACGCAAGGTCAAGTTCCCCGGCGGATTCCAGCAATTCCGCGGCGCCCGCCAGCGCGAGGTCAAAGCCGCCTGTAAGCGCCAGGCTGTAACGGAACAGCGCGTACTGGGAGTTAAGTTTGTCCGGCGCGTCCGAGAAATCAAACTGCCCCAAAATACCGGCGGACAGGTTTCCCCTCGGCGTTAAAAAGCCGGGGAATTCGCCCTGTACGGCCGCCAGAACGCGCCGGGGAGCGAAGTAGGTGTCGCCGAAGTTCGCAAAATCAAATTCCGCGTCCTGATCGACCGGATCGCCGGGAGTCCAACTGACATTCGCCGTGTCCCGGTACAGAAGACCCGTATAGAACGCCGCGAGACTGAACCGGGCCCTTCCAAGGTTTACCAGGGCGTTTACTCCGTCAAAATGCCCTTTGGCGGTAAACCGGCTCGGATCCTGGTAGGGAATACGGCCGGCCTTGATCGTTACCGCCCGGGACGGCGCAATCGAGGCTTCCAGACGGAAAAGCTCGGGTATAAAGTGCAGTTTTTCTTCGGAATAATCCCCGGTAAGCCCCGCGGACATAAAGTACTCGGTGTTTTTTTTCCCGAAAAAAGACAGCCAGGGCGATAAAATCGTTTTGGATTCGATTGTTAATTCACCGGAATCTTCGGCGTCGAATTGTTCGCTTACAATAAGCCCAAAATCAAGAGCGGCGGCCGGGAACGCGGCGGCGCAGAGGATAACCCCCAGAAGTATATGGTTTACCGGTTTCATCTGTGTATGGTCTCCGGGAGCAGGATATCTTCCCGCGGCATCCGCATTTCGGCGTCAAGACGCTGGTCTTCGCCGGAATACGACAGGACCCTGCCGATTATCTGCAAAAGGCGCTCCCCGTTAAAAGAAATATCCGGGGCGGAACGGCCCTGTATCATCTTTTTGTATACCAATTCCCGGTATGCGTAACGGGGGCCGGGAAACAGGGAGTACATAACGCCGCCCCTGAAGCCAAACGCGCTCATGATAAGGAACGCCGCTCCGTTAAGGCGCAGCGGGTCGCCGGGCCCGCCGGAAACCCAGCCGTTTTCCGAAGCCATCTGCCAGGCCGCGTCTTCGGCTGCCTGCCCGTAAAGATACTCGGGCAGCTTTTCCGCCGCGCCCAGCACAAACCGGGCCGCCTGGGCCGCGCTTACCGTTTGTGTTTCCAGCATACGGTCCAGTTCCTCCGCTGTCTGGGCTTCGAGGGCCAAAACAGGAAAAATAAACAGGAGAGCCGCGATTATTACATAAAACCCATGGTGTCCCATAAAGCTCCTCCTTATACGCTCATAGCGGAGCCAATTTCGAAACCGCCCCGGCAACGAAGTTTATCACCCTCGTTTCATTTTGTCATCAGCAAAAAAGAAAACGCCGCTTTCTTTACATTGGACGGGAAGGAAAAGCTGGGGCGTTTACGAATAGGACTGTCCCTGTGGTCAGAATCCCTATTTCTTCCCCGAATACAGGGTAAATTCCATCTGTTCCTTGTTCTGCTGGATCAGCTTGAACCAGAGGGCTTTCTTTTTCGTTATCGCCGGACTTTTACGGCCCATGGCTTTGAGTTTTTCAAAAATGGTTGCGGCGTTTTTCGCGGCCTGATACGCCTTTAAGTGGTTGGCCTGGAATATTTGGCCGGCCCGGTCGTCGATTTCCTTGTCCATTGTTTTGTTGTACTTGTTGAGGATCTCTTCGTATTTTTCGGCAATACCGCCCAGGTAATCAAGGATCAGCCGGTCAAAGGCGGGGATAAGCTCCATAATCGTGATAAGATCCTCAAGGAGCTGAACGGCAGACGTATAATCTTCGTCCTGGGTATAGGCTTTTATGCCGATCCGGCAGAGCTGCGCCAGGGAATCGTTTGTAATTGTCTGCATGCTGTTAACGGGCCTCTGTAAGCTTACCGAAAACGGCTTCATTACCGAGGCGACTTTGCAGATCAGATCCATAAGGTCAAGGAATACGCGCTGTTCCCACAGGGATTCCCGTATGGAACCGAAAAGCCGTACCAGTTCTTCGCTGAACTGTTCCTTGTAGCGTTCTTCCGCCTTGAACACAACTTCGCAGGTGGGGATCCGTACTCCTTTAAAATAAATAAGCCCGGTGTCGAGAAAATAAACGGCGTTGTTCCGGAACAGGGAACATTTTTCGGCCTGGTTTTCTTTTACCCAGTTCATCTGGACCTGTTTGGTGATCATGATCCGGTTTTCGCTGGGGGAAAGTTCGTTTGCCCTGATCTGGAGCCGGGCTCCGGAGTTAAGCAGAAAGCCGGCCAGGTTTCCCTTTTCGGTAATGATAAGAGGACTTTTATCGCCGCCGGTTATTCCGCCGGATAGTTTAAAAACAGGCATGTCCGCGTCGGCGGCTTTGCCTGAACGCCGGGTAGGAATGTTCGGATCGTCCACGATGTTTGTTTTGCCGAAATAGTCGATAATCCCCAGAGTTACCGTCAGCGCGTCCGTGGCCCTTGCGGCGACGACGACTATTTCGTCCCCCCGTTCCCGCTGGCTTACGGCCTGGCATTGGTCGGAAATACGGCGTATGTCGTTGTTGATTGCCCAGTCCAGTACGAGCATCCTGCTGGGGTTGTTTTTGGATTCCATGCAAAACTGGGTATAGCCGTGAATGTCAAGCATTGCCACATAGAGCGTGGAAGTTTGCAGCGCCTCTTTCAGGTTGCCCGCTTCGGGAAAGTGCTGGTCGGGAACGACCAATTCCTGCCACAGCCGCCGGTGGGTTGTGTACCTCATACCGGAAAAAAAGCCCCAGTTGAGCTTTCTTATGAGCTCAAAGCAGCGCATTATTACCGGGTGGGTGCGTTTATCCCTTAAAACGGGAGCCGCGAACGCCTTAAGGGCCGCGAACGTACTTATTTCCTTGGCTATAAGCCGGTCATAAAAAAACGAGAAGAGTTCATATTCCGATGTGGACTCGGTATACTCGCCTATATCCTTCACTGCCGGCCCCGGTACAGAATCATTCCTAATTATAGCATCTTCCCCAAAAATATCATAGTATTTAACGGAGAAACAGATGATTCGTATCCTGACAGACCGGGAATGTACGGACGCCATGAAAAACGGCGCCTTTGATCCGTTCCCGGGGACCGGCGCGCTGATCCTGACTCAAAGCTGGTGCCCGCAGTGGAAAGCCATGAAAAAGTACCTCAGCGAAGCCGAAAACCGGCCTTCCGCCGCCGGGAGCAGCATCCTTTATGTTGAATACGACACCAGGGCTTTTTTTGAAAGCTTTATGGCGTTTAAGGAAAATACGTTCAAAAACAGGGAAATTCCCTATGTCCGCTATTTCCGGGACGGCGTTTTTTCCGGCGAAAGCAACTATGTCTCCCTCCAGGGCTTTTTGCACCGGCTGTCCGGCCCCGGTAATCGGTAAAA
The DNA here is from genome assembly GCA_031268975.1 of Treponema sp. Lineage (GTDB taxonomy): Bacteria > Spirochaetota > Spirochaetia > Treponematales > Breznakiellaceae > JAIROH01. Next base: position 9,379 of record JAIRWM010000016.1, read on the forward strand.
CAGCGCCGATAAAACAGCGCGCACACCGTAATGCCTCAAAATAAAATCTTACCGAAAGGCCGGATGCCTCATAATAAAAAATCTTACCCAAGCTCACTATCCTCAAGGGCGGCAGCGGCGAGGGACCGCTGCCGGATGAGATCC
>JAIRWM010000141.1 GCA_031268975.1 Treponema sp.
TCCCTCGCCGCTGAATACCACAACCTCGTCGCCCGCCTCAAGCAGCGCCCGAGCCTGACGCAGTACGACCGTGGTAACCCCGCCGGGCCTCAGGTGATAGTGAAGAAGGGCTGTTTTCAACCGGCCTCGGAACCGGAGGGAAATACGCGCATATACACGGCAGGATAGCACGGAGCCGGTCGAAAATCAACATGACGAAAAAGAAGATGTGATTAGTCAGTGATAATTTCATCCTTAAAGAATTATCAGGGAAATTGCACCTCCCTGATACGGTGGAGGAATGAAGTACAGTATGAGCAAAGCCGAATTAGGGAAACTGGTCGTCATTCGGGGAGCCGTTGAGGGGAACTGCAGCGGGAGAACAGGAATAGTTTCGGTAACATTTTCTATACGCCGCGTTTGGCGATTTTTGCAAAATTCTTCATGAATTCCTGCTATGGGACGCGAATATCCTGGCGGGATTTTTCACAAAAAAACCTTCTATCTGTTCCCGGTCTATTCCCCAATCCAGCATCTGGGGAATAAACTGTTCAATAATGTACGTAAGTCCCGGAACGCCGCCGTAACTCCGCAGCCGCCCCCTGGTGGTATCCATGGATAAAAGTAGCCTTGTGCCATAACCGGCCTCCAGCAGTCCGCGGATAAGCGTTATTTCTTCCAGATCGTCATGATACTTGGGCCGGCCTATGGTATCGTATTCCAGGCAGCTTCCCCGACGGCAGATTTCCCGGTGAACTCTCCGATCCGGAACAGCCCTGTCCAGGTGGCAAAAGATAATCTGTTCCGGAGGAAGCCCTATATCTTGTAAAAAATCCGAGAGCGCCGCCGGATCCGAACTCTGTTCAACATGGACCATCAGGGGCTTGCCGGTTTTTACCGCCGCCGCCGCCGCCGCGGTAAAAAGCCGCCGGTACCGGGGGGTTAATCCTTCCCTGTCCAGCGCCGTCTTTATCTGACCCGCCCGGGCGGAGCATTGTTTTTGGGGAAACACCGCGCCGCCGTCCAGGTACATTCCCTGTTCCAGTTCGCCGGTGAAGATATGCGCCAGATGATCTTCGGAAAGAGAGTGGATCCAGTGATTCTCGGGATAATAGGACAGTTTGTGAAAACCTGTGGAGGCGATAATATGAACCCCGCTTTGTCGCGCCAGGCTGGAAAGAATCGCGGCGTTCCGGCCGCAGCCCAGCGGCTGTGCGTCCACCACCGCGCCGCCTCCGGCCCGGAAATAGGCCAGCAGTTCCATCAGGCTTTTGTCCGGATCATCAATTAACTGTTCCACCGAAACCGGGTGTGAAAAAGAGATGTAGACGTGCTCATGGCTCTGGCAGAATCCAAGGGCGCTGCCGGGAATATCCCCCAAAACGGTGGTAACAGGGTTTAGCATACCCTGTAGATACATGATTTGCCGGAAAGCACCTCAATAAGGTTCTGTACCGACAGGGCGGCCATGGCGGCGGTTGCTTCTTTGGTATGAGATGCAGTATGGGGGGTCAGCACTACATTTTCCAGGGTAAAGAGCGGCGATGTCTGGGGAGGTTCCGCTTCGTAGACATCCAATCCCATGCCTCCCAGGTGGCCCGATTTGAGCGATTCATAAGCGGCCGCTTCATCAATAAGCCCTCCCCGGGCGGTATTGATCAGAACGGCACCCTGTTTCATGGACCCAATCACCTTACCGGAAATAATATGCCGGGTTTCTTCGGTTAAGGGCAGGTGCAGGCAGAGAAAATCCGCTTCCCGCACTGCTTCGTCAAAACCGGCGGCGGTAATGCCGTTTGCCCTGGTGTATGCCGTATCAATATAGGGATCATAGGCCAAAAGCCGCATGGAAAAGCCCTTCGCCCGCTGTGCCACCGCTTTGCCCACAGCCCCAAGACCCAAAATGCCGATGGTTTTACCGTAGAGTTCCATGCCGGTGGAGCGGGGCCATTGACCTTCACGGGTGCTGCGGTCCAGGAAAGGGATTTTACGGGCCACGCAGAGGAGCAGCGCCATGGTTAGTTCCGCCACGGCTTGGGCATTAACGCCGGGGGTGTTACAAACCGCAACGCCCCCTGCCCTGGCCGCCGCCAGATCTACCCGGTCCACGCCGGCCCCATAGCGGGAAATTACCGCAAGTTCCGGAGCGTTTTCAAGCGTCTTTTTGGAAAAAAAATCAAGTCCCGCGACGCAGCCTGCGCAGCCCGGCAACAGGGAAATCAACTCATCCTCCGAAAGGGGTCTCCCGTGGGGATTAAAAATCAGAGCATCGGCAAAAGAACGGAGCTTTTCCATGGCCGGGCTTTTGGAATCCGGGCCAAAAGATGTGGCAGTTACAAGAATCTTCATAAAAACCACCTTTATAATGTTCTTACATATTATCATTATTACTTTTTGTTGTCAATGTACTTTACATTTCTCTTAAAACCAAGTATCTTGGAAATGTAATGTTGTTATGATAAAAGGACAGGTATGCTGAATTTGCAAACGGCCAGGGAGCCGACGTTTTACTTTATCGGGGTAACCACCAGACAGTCTTCCATTATGACGGTGTTTCCCAAATGGGCTGCCGCTCTGGGGCTTAAAGCGCGGATACAGGGCATCGATCTTCCTCTCCACGCCCCGCCGGAAGAATACCGAAAGGTTATCGAATTCTTTAAAGCCGATCCGCTTTCACTGGGGGCGTTGGTAACCACCCACAAGCTTGATTTATTTGCCGCCTGCCGGGACATGTTTGACTATATCGACCCGTATGCGCAAACGCTTTCGGAAGTTTCCTCGCTGTCTAAAAAAGATGGTGCTTTTTGTGCCCACGCAAAGGATCCTATTTCCAGCGGACTTGCCCTGGAAGCCTTTGTACCTCCCCGGTTTTGGACAGACAACGGAGGGGAAGTTTTACTCCTGGGAGCCGGAGGAAGTTCGCTGGCCATGTCTCTGTATTTTTCACGACAGGATGCGGTGGACAATATGCCCCGGCGCATCACCATCGCAAACCGCAGCGAACCCCGGCTTGTTTCTGCCAGGAACGCCCTGGAACACTGCGGTACAAATACCGTTTTCCGGTTTCTGCATTGTCCCGTTCCGGCGGATAACGACGCCCTGGTGGCCGCTTTGCCTCCCTACTCCCTGGTGGTTAACGCTACCGGCCTGGGTAAAGATGCCCCCGGATCGCCAACCACCGAGGCGGTTTCCTACCCGGAGAATTCCCTGGTCTGGGAAATCAACTATCGGGGGGATCTGTTGTTTGTGAGGCAAGCCCAGGGCCAGCAAAAAACAAAAAGGCTCCACATTGAGAATGGCTGGAAGTATTTTATCTATGGGTGGACCCAGGTTATTGCCGAGGTATTCCATGTCGTCATAAGCGGCGAACAGCTTGAAGAACTAAGCAGGATCGCTCAGGGTGGAATACCGAAGTAACGGATTTTCCACTGTTTATCGAATTAAGGATAGTTGTATGACAGAACCTGTTTTCGACTGGCAGAAGGGCTTTATTGTTGATTTTGCCCTGACCGGCGGTTTATCCGCTACGGCTGTTTCCACCAGGCGAACGCTTTCCCAGATGCGGGGAATGTTTGCCGACAGCGAAGCATGTGAAAAAATGCTGACTTCTTCGGACCCGGTTGTCTATGAATTTTACGAACTGGGCGCCCCCGAAAATGCCGGTGATGTGGCCTTTGGCACTTCCGTTACCTATCCCGGAAGGGTTGGCAATGAATACTTTATGACCAAGGGACACTTTCACACCATCCTGGAAACCGCGGAAGTCTACTATACCCTGTCCGGAGAGGGGGGAATGCTGGTAGAAAATCCCGAAGGTGAAACGGCGTTTTTTCCCATGACGGCAGGCAAGGCGGTGTATGTACCCCGGCGTTTTGCCCACCGTACCGTCAATACCGGAACGGCGCCTCTGGTTTCTTTTTTTGCTTTCCGTGGGGACGCGGGACACAATTACGCCGCCATTGAAACCAAGGGCTACCGTAAGCTGGTTATTGAGGGCGAAGACGGCGGGATCCGGATAATTAATAATCCTAAATGGGAGACAACATGACAGTAGAAGATCGTATCGGATCAAGTTACTTGATACCGGTGGTGGTGATGGACGATGCCGGGCGGGCGGGGGATACCGCCGGGGCTTTACTGGCGGGGGGCGTTGATATAATGGAAATAACGCTCCGGACGGAAGCCGGACTGGCGGCCATAGAAAAGGCTGCCAAAGCTCACCCTGACATGCTTGTGGGAGGAGGAACGATCCTTTCCCTGGAACAGTGCCGCGAAGCGGTTTCCCGGGGAGCGGCGTTTATCGTGTCCCCCGGCTATGATCCGGAAATCGTTGACTACTGCCAAAAGAACAGCGTGGCGGTCTTTCCCGGCTGCGTTACCCCCACGGAAATTACCCTGGCGCTTAAAGCGGGCGTTGATGTGATTAAATTCTTTCCCGCCAATGTATATGGCGGCGTTAAGGCGCTTAAAGCCCTGGCCGGTCCCTTTCCCCGGCTGCGCTTTATACCCACAGGCGGAGTCGATTTGTCCAACCTGGAGGAATTTGTTATTCCCCAGGTTTTTGCGGTAGGAGGCGGCTGGCTCTGCGACCGGAAAGCGGTTAACGCGGGGAATTACGGCGAAATTACCGGTACCTGCGCCAAATCGGTGGAAATTGTGAAAAAAACACGGCTGTTCCGATGAGCCGTTCCGTTTCGGAAACATCATTTACAGACCGGTTCTATTCGCTCTATACTGCAACCGGATTTAAAAGAAAACCGGAGCGGTAAATGGCGCATATTCTGGATACCATTAATCTCGATAAAAGCGTTCCCATTCCCCTGTATTATCAGCTTAAAAAACAGCTGTTGACGTTAATTGAAAACGCAGACATAGGGGAAGGCGAACTGCTTCCCCCGGAATACGAACTGTGTCAAAGGCTCAATGTATCGCGGCCCACCATACGTCAGGCTTTTAGCGAACTGGTTAACGAAGGTTACTTAACCAGGCACAAGGGGCGGGGAACCTTTATTTCCATGCCCAAGGTTAAGGATCGGTTCTTTAGTAAACTGGAAACCTTCCATGCCGAAATGGTGGAAAAAGGATTTAAACCCAATACCGAGGTTTTACACCTGGAAAAAATCAGCGGACCCCATGAGGCCAATGAAAAGCTTTCAATATCCTTTAACGCCCCCCTTCTGTACCTGAGCCGGGTGCGGTTGGTAGACAAGGCACCTCTGGTATATGTGGAAACCTTTCTGCCCTATGACACTTACGACAAACTGATGCTGGTGGATTTTAACTCCAAGTCCCTCTACGATTCCCTTGAAACGATATATCACGTGAGGGTAGACCGGGTCCGGCGTGATTTCATATCGATCAACGCCCGGCAAAAAGAGGCGGAATTGTTGCACATTGCCAGAAACAAGGCGATAAGCCTGGTTAAGACCGTCGCCTATTCGGCGAATACCCCGGTGGAATTTTCCATTGCCCGCTACCGGGGAGACATAAACCAGTTCAGCGTAGAATTGGCCCGATAGGTGGGGAGAGTCATTCCTGAAAATGCCGGGCTTCTGTAGGCGGCGTTTTGAATGTCAGAGACTGCCGTAAGCCTTTTTTACCAGCTCGTCTATTTCCTTACGGTAGGGCATGGATGGAGCGGTTCCCATTTTGGTAGTGGAAAGGGCCGCCGTACAGGTGGCAAATTTGACCGCATTGAGCAGGGACTTTTCCTCCGCCAGGGCAACTACAAGACCGCCGGTAAAGGCATCTCCCGCGCCGGTAGTATCAATGGTGGGTACCTCCACCGGTTCGATTATCTCTTCGATCTTTCCGTCGTTAAGATAGGCGCCCTTCTTCCCCAGGGTAATAACTACATTAGTAATGCCCTTGTCAAAGAAAACCCGGGCGGCCTTGCGGGCGCTGCTTTTATCGCTTATCTCAACCTTGGTCAAAATGGACGCCTCCACTTCGTTGGGGGTAATAATCGTAGTCTTGCTTAAAAGATCATCGGAAATTTCCCGCACCGGCGCCGTATTAAACACAATAACCTTTTTGTTGTCGTAGGCAATCTGCACCGCCTTTTCAATGGCGTCGATGTTGACTTCAAGCTGGGTCAAAAAAATATCGCTGTTTTCAATTTCCGGTTTTAACAGGGCAATGTCCTCGTCAAGGATATGTTCGCAGGCGCCGGGGGCGACGACGATGGAATTTTCGGAGGTGTTTTTATCAACATTGATAAGCGCGACGCCGGTGAACACTTCCTTATCAATGACGATGAACTTTTCGTCGAAGCCTTCTTTTCTAAAGTTATCCAGGCCGACCCGGGACAGCAGATCCTGTCCCACCTTGGCCATAAGCACAATATTGCCGCCGGCCCGCCTGGCCGCCACCGCCTGATTGGAGCCTTTGCCGCCGGGCCCCATCTTAAAATAATCGGTAATAAGGGATTCCCCCGGCAGGGGAAGCCGGTCCACCCGGCAGGTCAGATCTACCACAAAACTGCCCAGGCAGCTTATCTTCTTAGCCATAAAACGCTCCTCCACTACAGTGGGGGAAGTCCCGAAAAGCGGTCTTTTTGGCGCTTCCCCCATATTTTTTGGACAACAGGTATCTTTTGAAGAACACGGCCCCTAACAGTCTTTTCTGGTAAAACCGCTTTGATCAAACAGGGCAAGCTTTTTGGAACCCCGGATCTGCTTTAGCCGCTTATGGTAAAATTCCGGCACCACCGTGGTCTCGTCGGCAAAGTAGCGGAAGGGATCGGTTCCGGCGACCAGTATAATGTTCCCCCAGGGCGAAAATTCGCCGGTATGGATAAAACATTTCATAAGGGGAGCGTATTTTTCTATCAGCTCCGTGTGGGCCGTTTCCTCGATATCGCAATCGTCGAAAATAGCGGCAACCTTTTTATGGAGCGAAGGATTATTGGTCCGCAGTTCCCGGGCGAAGATCACCTTTTCGGTAACCATCTCGCTGTCAATAAGTTTAAGTACAAACTCGACGGTGGGAATATTTTTCGTCAACGCCAGATCAATACAGGGCGCATTGAGGGGCGTTGGAAAACCGGCGTCGGTAATCATAATCATGTGGCCATGGCGCAGTTCTGCGATTAATTTTGCCAGTTCGGCGTGTAAGATTCCGTTTCTTTTCATACCATCCTCTCCATCTTCTTTTTCAAAAAAAACGCCGCCTCCATTGACGGTACGGCGGCGTTTTTCCATCAGCGGCGCGAACGCCGTCTGGTGTTACTTATTCGTAGATAACCGCTTTTACTTCGGCGCTGTCAACGTTCCTGGTGTCCGACCAGACAATGCCGGTGTCGACACGTTTGGGAACGCTTTCGCCCTTGATCGCCTTATAGGCCATTTGGACCGCGTCGTAACCTATTTTGACGGGGTTCTGCTGAACCGCGCCATAGAGGGTGCCGTCCCGGACGGCGTCCATCTGGGTCTTGCCGGAATCAAAACCGATGCCGATGACATTCCTGGCCCTGCCCTGCTGCCTCATTTCTTTGAGCGCGGTAACAAGACCGATGGCGGAACCTTCATTGGTGGCATAGTAGCCTACCAGATCCGGGTTGGCCGTCATTACGGCTTTGCAGATGTCGGCGGATTTCATGGGATCGCCGTCACCGTACTGGATATCAACAATGGTATAGTTGGTATACTTGGTTTTGAACTGATTGACAAAGCCGTCCCGCCGGTCAATGCCGGTGGTATTGGTCTGATCGTGGCAGATAACGGCGAGTTTGCCGCCCCTTCCACCGGTGGCTTCGTACATCTTGTCGGCGGCTACCGCCCCGGCGGCGTTACTGTCGGTGGCGACAAAGGAAACCGGATCGTTGGTGTCCACGGTGGCGTCAAAGGTTACTACCGGAATACCCTGAGCCGTCGCCTGGGCCACAAGAGATGCCTGGGATTTGGCGTCAAGAGCCGCGAAACAGATGGCCGCGGGTTTCTTCCCCAAAGCGGTCCTGAACATGTCGTCCTGCTTGTCTTTCATGGTTTCGCTTTCCGGGCCCACAAAATTGACGGTAACGCCAAGTTCCGCAGCCGCTTTTTTGGCGCCCTGCTCCACATACTGCCAGAACTGATGCTGGAATCCCTTCGACACCATTTCGATATGGATCCCACCGGAGGCATCCTGCCCCCTCGCAAACACGCCAGACACTGCAATTGCCAGGCAAAGCGCCAGCATTATCAGTCTTTTCATACCTTTTCCTCCTGCTTGTTTTCACGGGCAAAAGCCCGCAATTATAGTATCAACAGCCACAAGGCCGTTAAAAACCCCTATTTTACTTTGCGTCTAATAATATCCAGGTACACAGCTCCGATGATAATAAGACCGGTAGCGACCATCTGCCATTCCTGGGGAACCGACAAAATCCGCAGACCGTTGGTCAGTACGGTGATGATAAAGGCGCCGATTACCGTTCCCAGGATGCCGCCCTCCCCGCCGGCCAGGGATGCCCCGCCTATAACCGCCGCGGCGATGGCGTCCATTTCGTAGCCGGGGCCCAAAGAAGGCTGGGCAGAGGCGACCCGGCTGGCCATAACCACTCCGGCGATGCCGAAGAAAGCGCCGCTTATCGAATAAATGGCGATCTTCCAGGCATCGGTGTTGATGCCGGAAAGCCGGGTCGATTCCTCGTTGGAGCCTATGCCGAAACAATAGCGGCCTATGATCGTCTTGGAAAGAATAAAGGCGGCAATCCCCGCGGCGGCGAAGAAAATCACCACCCCAAGGGGAATCTTCAAAACGGGAATCAGCGTGGGCGTGATCAGGGCAAAGAGGGGCGTCTCGGTAAAGTAAATGGGCCGCGCGCGGGTAACAATGAGGTTAAGCCCCTTGGTGATGTTCATCATTCCCAGGGTGGCGATAAAAGGCGGAAGCTTGAGTTTGGCAATGGCCGTACCATTGACAAAACCGCAGAGGGCGCCGGCGAAGATCGCTCCGATAATCCCCACTGCCAGGGGGAGCTTGAGATTTGTCAGCAGCACCCCCGCAATAACCGAACAAAAAGTCATCACCGTACCCGCCGACAGATCTATGCCCCCGCTTACAATGATGAAAGTGATTCCCACCGCGAGTATCCCGTTAACCGCGGTCATAAGGAGAATCGTTACGATGTTCATTCCGGTCAGAAAAACCGGCGAAGCGATACTGAAAATGATAACGAGCAAAATGAGGCTTGAAAAGGCAAGCAGCGTCTGCATTGCCTTGGAATTGATCCGTCTGGATCGAGTGTACTTCTCCATTATGAGTTTTCCCTCGCGTTTATTGTTTTCCCGCCGGTATTGTCGGCGCTGTCTTTACCACGCAGTGTCGCGTAGTACATTATTTTTTCCTGGGTGCTTTCTTTTGAATCCAATGTGCCGGTAACACGACCTTCGCACATCACCACGACGCGGTGGCTCATGCGGAGAATCTCCGGCAGTTCGGAAGAAATCATGATAATCGCCTTTCCCTGATCGGCAAGCTCGTTGAGCAGCTTGTAGATTTCACTTTTGGCTCCCACATCGATACCCCTGGTCGGTTCGTCGAATATAAGGATATCACTGTCCCTGACAAGCCACTTGCCCACGATAACTTTCTGCTGGTTGCCGCCGGAAAGGTTCCTGGCAAGCTGCTCCAGAGACGGGGTCCTGGTATTGAGTTTTTTCACATATTCCTGCGTGACGCTTTTTTGCTTTTTTTCGTCCAGAATCCACAGGGGTTTTAAAAATTTTACCATGGAGGCCATGACCGTGTTAGCCTTAACCGACATGTTCAGGGCAAGCCCGTATCGTTTACGATCTTCGGAAAGGTAACCTATGCCGCGGTCTACCGCATCCTTGGGCTTTTTAATGGTAATTCTTTCCCCTTTGACAAAGATTTCACCGCCTTCCATGGAATCGGCACCAAAAATAAGCCGCATCGTTTCAGTACGGCCGGCCCCCAAGAGGCCCGCGAAGCCGAGAATTTCGCCCCTGTGCAGGGTGAAGGACACATCTTTCACCGCGCCCGCCCCTGTTTTTACCGTTGATTTCAGGTTTTTTACTTCCAGCACCACCTCGTTTTTGGATGTATCCCCATGGGCATGGTTGCTTTCAAAAATTTCCCGGCCTACCATTTGAGATATGATCTGTTCGGTACTTATTCCCTTCATAGGATTCGTTGCGATGTACCTGCCGTCCCGCATCACCGTAACCCTGTCACAGATCCGGTGGAGTTCATCCATGCGGTGCGAGATGTAAATAACGCCTTTTTTCTGATCCCGCAGGTTCTGTATAACCTTGAACAGTTTCTCAATCTCACTTTCGGAAAGGGCGCTGGTGGGCTCGTCCATAACCAGAACGTCCATGCTGAAGGACAGGGCCTTGGCTATCTCGATCATCTGCTGCTGAGCTACGGTTAAACTGCCGGCAATGGCGCGCGGATTGAGATCCAAGTTGATCAGCTTAAACAGTTCGCCGGATTTTCGGTTTATTTCCTTGTCGTCCACCAGAAACGGCAGTCCTTTTTTCTGTTCCCGGCCTATAAAAATGTTCTGCGCGGCGGTAAGGTGCTTCATCAGATTCAATTCCTGGTGAATGATGCTGATCCCCAGGGCCTGAGCCTGTTTGGTGTTATGGGCTTCCGCAGTTTCACCCCGGATTTTTATCGTTCCCGCGTCTTTCGTGTATATACCGGCGAGAATTTTCATCAATGTTGATTTGCCCGCCCCATTTTCCCCTACCAGGCCGTGGACTTCGCCGGGAAACAGATCAAAATGACAATTGCTAAGGGCATGAACACCGGGGAAACTTTTTTCAATCCCTTCCATTTGCATAACGAAATCGCTCATTCCTCTTTATGTACCTCCACGGTTTGTATTTGCATTGAAGCAAACAGGACGTTCAAAACCCTTCTTTCATAAAGATTATTGCACTACGAAGTCAATATGTCAATACATTTTTACATGATAGGACTGAAAAGTTTATATGCGCCGTGCTCACCGGGGATTCTTGCTAATACCCGGAGGAAGAATTAGGGTATAGTAATGAAGGAGATGCACCAATGAACGATGCCTGTTACGGATGCGCTACCTGCGCCAGCGCGGACAAAAGCCTTGAACGGTTTATCGCCGGTTTGCCGATGGAGACAAGCCATCACCGGGTGGACGGCCAGGAAACCCACTGCGGATTCGGGCTCCAGGGGGTATGCTGCCGGCTCTGCGCCAACGGGCCCTGCCGGATTACGCCGGACGCTCCCCGGGGGGTTTGCGGCGCTACGGCGGATGTCATGGTAACCCGGAATCTGCTCCGGGCGGTCGCCGCCGGTTCGGGCTGTTATATCCATGTTGTGGAGAACACCGCCCTGAATCTTAAAAACACCGCGCTGGAGTGGGCTGCCGGCGGCAGGGAGCGGCATTTCCGGGGGACCGGGGCGCTGGAACGGCTCTGTGCGCTTTTCGGGGTTTCCGGCAAAGACGAGTACGAAAAGGCCCTCAGGGTGGCCGACGCGGTGCTTGCCGACATTTACCGGCCGGTGTACGAAAAAATGGAGCTGGTCGAAAAAATGGCCTATCCGCCGCGCTTCAAAAGGTGGAAGGAGTTGGGGATACTCCCCGGCGGCGCTGTCGCCGAAGTATACAAGGGGGTGGTGAAGTGTTCCACAAACCTCTCCTCCGATCCGGTCGACATGCTGATAAATTGCCTGGAGCTGGGCATTTCCACGGGCATATACGGCCTTACCCTGACCAATCTGCTCAACGACGTGCTGCTGGGAGAACCGGAACTGCGGTTCGCTCCGGTCGGTCTGCGCGTTATCGATCCGGACTATATCAACATTATGATTACCGGCCATCAGCATACCCTGTTTGTACGCCTTCAGGAGCGGCTTACCGAGCCCGATGTTGTCGCAAAGGCGCGTTCCGCCGGGGCGAAGGGTTTTAAGCTTGTCGGCTGTACCTGTGTCGGCCAGGATTTGCAGCTTCGGGGTGTTCATTATACGGATATTTTTGACGGCCACGCGGGAAACAACTACACCAGCGAGGCTATCCTGGCGACCGGGGCGATCGACGCGGTTATTTCCGAGTTTAACTGTACGCTGCCGGGGCTGGAGCCAATCTGCGACCGGCTGCATATCAAGCAGATTTGTGTGGACGATGTGGCGAAAAAGGCAAACGCGGAATATATTCCGTTCCGTTTCGCCGAACGGGAAAGCCAGGCCGGCCTGATTATCGACAAGGTTATCGCCGGCTACCGGGAGCGGCGGCCAAAGGTGGAGCTGCGGCTGGCGCGCGATCACGGCAATACGAACACGCTTACCGGGGTAAGCGAAGTATCGCTTAAAAAATTCCTCGGCGGAAGCTGGAAGCCGCTTGTCGACCTTATCGTTTCCGGCGACATAAAAGGCGTAGCGGGCGTCGTCGGCTGTTCAAGCCTTGTTTCAGGCGGCCACGACGTGCTTACCGTAGCGCTGGTGCGGGAGCTTATCGCGCGGGACATTATCATCCTTACCGCGGGCTGTTCCAGCGGGGGCATTGAAAACGTCGGCCTGATGCTTCCCGAGGCGGCAGAGGCGGCGGGGCCGAAACTGAAAGCGGTGTGCAAAAAGCTTGGCATTCCGCCGGTGTTGAATTTCGGCCCCTGTCTTGCCATAGGGCGGCTTGAAATTGTCGCCACGGAGCTTGCCGAAACCATCGGCGTGGATATACCGCAGCTTCCCCTGGTGCTTTCCGCGGCGCAGTGGCTTGAGGAGCAGGCCCTCGCGGACGGCTGTTTCGGCCTTGCTCTGGGGCTGCCCCTGCATTTGGGGAAACCGCCGTTTATTACCGGCAGCCCCGCCGCGGTCAAGGTTCTTACTCAGGACATGAAAAGCCTTACCGGCGGACAGGTGATCATCAACGAAGACGCGAAAGAATCCGCGGATATTCTGGAAAAGATCATTCTGGAAAAACGCGCGGCCCTTGGCATATAGGGGGCGGTGATGAAACGGATTTTTATCGACAGGGAAAAATGCGACGGCTGCAAAAATTGCAGTATCGCCTGCATGCAGGCTCACCGGGAAAAGCCCGGTACGGTTTACGATCTTGACCTGGCGGACCCGGCCAACGCCGCCCGGCATGAAATAGCAAGCGACGGCCGGGGGGGCTATATTCCGGTGTTTTGCAGACACTGTGCCGAGCCTGACTGCGTCAATTCCTGCATGTCCGGGGCGCTGAAAAAAGATCCCGCGACGGGCCAGGTGTTATACGACAGGGATCGCTGCGGCCGGTGTTTTATGTGCGTGATGAATTGTCCCTACGGCAATGTCAAGCCCGATTATCTGCGAAAGCAAATTCTCAAGTGTGATTTTTGTACCAGCGCGCCCAACGCGGAAGAAGGGCCAAACTGCGTGAAGTCCTGTCCGAAAAAGGCCCTTCATGTGGAAGAAGTATTCTGGCAGGAGGTTTCCCTGTGAATCATGTAATTATCGGAGCAGGGGCAGCGGGAATTGCCGCGGCCAGAACCCTTTTGAAGGAACTTCCCGGCGATACGGTCGAAATGGTTTCCCAAGACAGCGAAGTTTATTCCCGCTGTATGCTGCACCGGTTTATTTCCGGTGAGCGGAGCGCGGAGAGCATTAACTTTGTCAACGACGGGCTGTTGACTTTTCCCCGTTTCAGGTGGGTAAAAGGAAAAAGCGTAACCAGGCTGGACGGCGCGCTCAAGGCGGTGTACGCGGGGGAAGAAAAACTTTCCTCAGGAGATACGGTGATCCTCGCGCCGGGTTCCAATTCGGTAACGCCGCCTATCGGGGATCTTAAGACCGCCGGAAACGTGTATGGGCTGCGTCACCTTGCAGACGCCCGCGCCATTGTTGACGCCGCAAAAAACGCCGGAAACGTCGTCGTGGTCGGCGCGGGCCTTGTGGGGCTCGACGCGGTGGCCGGCCTTTTGGAGCTTGGCAAAAAAACAGGGAAGCGGTTTGACATTACCGTGGTGGAAATGGCCGCGAACATTCTTGCCATTAACCTGGACGCGCACGCCGCGCAGGCGTATCAGGGGCTTTTTGAAAAAGCGGGAGTAAAATTCCTTCTTGCCAAAAAAGTGGTGAATACAAAAAGCGCGCCGGGCGTAGACGGCGTTCCCCGGATTAGTTCCGTGGAGCTTGAGTCGGGGGAATCGCTCCGCTGCGACATGGTTATTCTTGCCGTGGGGGTACGGCCCGCCGTTGCGTTCCTCGAAGGAAGCGGGGTTAAAACAGAACGGGCCGTTGTTGTCAACGACCGGCTGGAAACTTCCGTGCCGGGAATTTACGCCTGCGGCGACGCGGCGGGCCTTTCCGGTATTTGGCCAAACGCCCAGGTACAGGGACAGATTGCGGCGAAGAATATAGCCGGCTGGAATTTAAATTACGAAGATAAATTCGCGGTAAAGAATACGGTGAATTTTTTTGATCTTGTAACTCTTTCCGTCGGGGCGTTTAATCCACAGGAAGGCGACGACGTTCTTGTCCGGGAAGACAGCGGTAACTATCAGAAGATCATCCTCAGGGACAACATTCCTTTGGGCGTTGTTTATCAGGGTAATATCGCGGGCAAGGGTTATTGGCAGTATTTGATAAAAAACAAAATGCCAATTGACGCCCTCAAAAAATCCCCCTGGAAAATAAGTTACGCGGATTTTTGGGGGATGGAAAACAACGGCGAGTTTAAGTGGGTAACCTGACGCGCCCCCGATGTTATCCCCGTATGGGGGCGGGAGCGCCGCAGGCGGCGCAGAGGTAACGCGGCCCGTCTCTGGCGGCCGGCACGAGGAGCCCGGAGAGAGGGCTTCGCGCTTCGCCGCCGGGGTTCCGGCCGCCGCGCCGTACCAAAACGGAACCGCAGGCGGGGCAGACCGTATCCCAAAATTCGACCGGCGCTTCCGGCGCTTCCGGCGCCGGGGAATTCCCTGTGTAAATAAAATTACGCAGTTCCGGGTGCCTGTCCGCCGCCCGGCGGGCGATACGGACAAGGGACGCCGGTTTTGTGGGCGGCGCGTCCCATTTCCAGTCGGGGTGATACGCCGACAAATGCCAGGGAACAAAGCCGCCCGCCTGTGCGCCTGGAAAACCGCCGAGCGCGGCGATAAAATCCGCGGCGGCGTCAAGCTCCGCTTCGCCGTCGTTCAGGCCCGGTACGACAAGGGTGGTGATTTCCAGATGAACGCCTGAGGAAACGGCGGCGCGGATAAAATTTTTTACCGTTTCAAGATCGCCGCCGAGTATTTTTGAATATGTCTCCCGGGAAAAGCTTTTCAGGTCTATGTTGGCCGCGTCGGCAAGGGCAAGTATTTCCGATGCGGGCCCTTCGTTAACGCATCCGTTGCTTACCAGCACATTGGCGATTCCCGCGCTGCGGGCCGCTTTCATGCAGTCAAGCAGATACTCGAAATGAATCAGCGGTTCGGAATACGTGTAGGCGATTTGCCCGCAGCTTGACGCCCTGTCTACAAGCTCCCGTGGGGAAACGCGGCGGCCCGGCGCGTCCGCGGTTTGGGAAATATGCCAGTTCTGGCAGAACGGGCAGCGCAGATTGCATCCGGCAAAACCCACTGAAAGAATCGAAGAACCCGGACGCCAGTGGTATAGGGGCTTTTTCTCAACCGGGTCAAGCGCCAGGGCGGTAACGTATCCGTATCCGGCATCGGCGGTTCCGATGCCGACAA
>JAIRWM010000206.1 GCA_031268975.1 Treponema sp.
ACTTGTTCGACAACCCGGTTGGTTGTCTCACAAGTCCTTGCAATTTCTCGCCTTACGGCTGCGAAATTGCGGTATTCTAGCGGAAGTTGTTCGATACCTGAAGTTATCGAACAACTCTATTTTTTCTTTTTGAACATTCCAAGGAGTTTTCCGACAAATCCCTGTTTCTCCGCGGCGGCCGGCCCGGACGTTTTCGGCGCTTCCGTCTTTTGTCTTTCCCGGCTGAAGTTTTCGCGGCGGCCTCTGTCCGCTCCGGCTTTCCGGCCTGCCTGCCCGGCGGATTCGGCCGGATCCCGGCGCCGCTGACCGGCGTTTTTTCGCTGCCTGCCGTTCTCCCGGATATCCCGCGGGCCTCCGCCGGTTTGTCTCCGGCCGCCGTACTTTTCTTTGTAGTAGGCCATCCGCTCTTCAAGGGAAAGTTCGGAAAGCCGGGGGCCGGATCGTTCGGTTACCGGCGGCGCGGCGCGATCTTTCCGGGCGCGGCCGCCGCTTTCCCGGTGCGGGGAATCGGCGGCGCTTTTCCGGCCCGGCCCTGATCTTACGGGGGAACGGCCGCCTTCACCGCTTCCCCCGGCCCTGAGGGTTCTTTCCGCCGGGCGTCCGCCGGTTCCGCGGCTGTCTTTTCTGCCGCCCCGCTTGTCGTTTCTGTCATCGTAAAAATCAGTGCGTATTCTCAGCCCTTCGCTTTTGTCCCCGGCCAGGAGGTCTTCCCCGGCAATTTGGGAAGATATTTTTTTCCCGATATATTTTTCAATGTCGGGAAGCTCATACACGTCCTGCTCGCTTGCCAGGGTTACCGCCTTTCCGGTTTTGCCCGCCCGGGCGGTACGCCCTATGCGGTGGACATAGTTTTCGGCTTCAACCGGAAGATCGTAGTTCACCACAAGGGCAAGGCTTTCTATATCAAGACCCCTGGCGGCCACGTCGGTAGCGACCAGAATTTTTATTGTTCCGTTCTTGACATCGTCAATAATCTTGAGCCGTTTTACCTGGGGAAGATCGCCGATGATAAATTCGCAGTCGATGCCGTTCACCCTGAGGCGCTTGGCGACAATTTCGGCATAACGCTTTGTATTACAAAAAATGATGGCGCTTTCCGGCTTTTCACGCTCCATAATTCCCAAAAGAAGGCGCATTTTATCCGCCGAATGGACATGATACAGAACCTGTTCAACCTCTTCCACAGTGACGGATTCGGGCTCTATCTCAATTTCCAGGGGATCTTTCGTGTATTCCCAGGCGAGATTTTTCACCCTGCTGTTAAGCGTCGCGCTGAAAAGCATCGTCTGCCGCCGGTCCGCGGGCGGGACGACGCTTATAAGCTTGCGGAGATCAGGATAAAAGCCCATGTCAAACATCCTGTCCGCTTCGTCGATCACCAAAAAAGCCAGATTCATAAGGTTCATCTGGCCCGATTTGTTCAAATCCAGCACCCGGCCGGGAGTTCCCACAAGAATCTGTACATTGTCCTTTAAAAGGCGCTGCTGCTGGGCATACCCCACGCCGCCGTAAAAGCTCCCGGTTTTAAAGGGAAGGTATTTCCCCAAAACCTTTGCTTCTTCCTCAACCTGGACGGCAAGTTCCCTTGTCGGCACCATAACAAGCGCTTTTTTCCCGCCAAGCAGGGACTCCGCAAGGAGACGCTGAAAAATAACGACAAGAAAGGCGGCCGTTTTGCCCGTACCGGTCTGCGACTGGACATACATGTCCCGGCCGCTGAAAGCGCTGGCAAGCACCTGTTCCTGAACCGGCATGCAGGAGACATATCCGGCATCGGCAATACCACGCTGAAGCTCCGGATGAAGGTTAAATTCGGTAAATTCCATAAACTTGCCTTAGTGTAGCGGTTACGGCGGTTGTGGGCAAGGGGGCGGATGAAGACACAGCGCCCGTGCCCGGGTACAGGCGGCTCTTGTCGCCGGGAACGGCGTTTCCGGGATATGCGGGCTTTTTGTTCGGCATTATGGCTTCAGTTTTTCAATAACGGTATCTAATTCAAGCGCCATTTTTTCTATAACCCTGTTTTGGTCGATCTTATACGTTCCGCCTGGGCCGGATTGCCGGTCTGCTCCGCCGCCAAACCGAAGGTCCTCTTCGACTTCGTGGTGAATATCTTCATCGTCCTGTTCGTCCTGTTCCCGGCGATCCTCACCTGTCCGCTTTTTCCAGCAGTTCCGTCAAAAGCGGGAGGAGCTGTTTTTTCCGCGAGACAATTCCCTTGAGGGTAAAAATTTCTTTTTCCCGGCGGGGAAAGGTAAGGCTGGAGATAAACCCTTTTTCCCCGCTTACAAAAAGCAGGGAATCCAGAGCCGTAACGTCGGTAACCAAAAGGGCGGAAAAATAAAACTTTCCACCCCGCAGCTCTTCCAGAACGGAAAGTATTTCATCTTTCCGCGCTACAAGGGCCTGGGGATCGCTGGTTTCTACCTGGCTTACCGAAAAGCGGACGCCGTTTTCATCGTACTCTTTCATGTCTCCGGCGATAAATTCTTTCGCCGGACGGTTGTGCGCCCGGTTTGCCGCGTTTTGCAGTTCCCTGCCCAGTTCCGCGGTGTCAAGCCCCGTTAATTCAGCCAGGTACTCCGCGGTTTCCATGTCCGTTTCCGTTGTGGTCGCGGATTTAAGCGAAAGGGTATCCGAGAGAATTCCGCAGAGCAGTATCGACGCGATTTCTTTTTTTATGGGGAGGCGCTGTTCCCGGTACAGTCCGGCGATAATGGTGCTTGTCGCGCCGACAGGTTTGTTGATAAACGTAATCGGGTAACGGGTGGAAAGGTTTCCCAGCCGGTGATGATCAATTACTTCCAGAATGCGGTGGTGTTCTATGCCTTCCACCGCCTGGCTCATTTCATTGTGATCCACCATGATGATCCCGATGTTGGGATCGTGGGCAAGGTCGCCCTCGAAAAGGATCCCGGTAACCCGGCCTTCGTCGTCTCCAATGGGAAGGCAGCGGGAAGGCGCTTTGGCAAGCAGGGGCCGCAGGTTCCTGATTGGGTCGGAAAGCCGGGCCAGCGGAACCGTATCGTCCCCCATCGCCCCCGCCGGAACGGAGTACATAATCAGCATTGCTGTTGAAGAGGTATCGTAGGGGCTGGACATAACGGACACGTTGTTTTTTTTCGCGAGGTCGACAAGTTCCGGTTCGGGAATATAGCCGTTGGAAAGTATCAGCGCCCTGACTTTTCGTTCCACGCAGTACTTCTGGAGATCAAGCCGGTCTCCCATAATCACAAGGACATTTTCAATGTCGTTGTCTTCCAGGTGGGATATAAAATATTTGTTGTATGACGCGGCGATGATAATCGACGACCGGCGCACTTCTCCGGCGTTGAAAAGGGTTATCATCTGGGCTCTGAGGACTTCCGCCACAAGGTCTATGGAAAGGGGAAAAACCGATTTTTGGTGCGGGTTGATGTGAGTGATAATGTAGCGCGAAAAGCCCCGGTAATGGAGCATGCTTTTATAGACTCCAAGGGAATCCACAATGGGAAGCGCCCGCAGATTTTCGCGTTCCATCCGTTCAAGGGCGTCCCACAGCGGAACCGTCTCGTGAACCGCCGGTGTTTCCGTTACATAATGGGCAGCCTTGGGGATAACGTCCGGCAGATATTCGACTTCCGGCGCCCTGAAACGCTCGAACACATATTCGGTCTGGCTGTTCATGTTTCCCGCTCTGGCTGCGCGGCAGTTTGTACCCAGCGCCTGCTTAAACGCCGCGTATGCCGCCGCGGACACAACCGAGTCCGTATCGGGGTTGCGGTGGCCTATTATATATACGGTCTGTTCCATGTTCTGCTAGTATACCACATGGTCTTTAAAAACAAAAGTTTGCTCCGCCTGTACCGGGGATTCCGCCCGGTAAACGGACTGCGCGCCCTGTTTTCCGCTTTTCGTTCCGATAAAAGCCGCCTCGCGCTGCCGGGGCTTCTGGTTCTTGTTCTGATGTTTGCTTTTTCCCTGCCCGGCCCGCTGTTTTCATCGTATTATTCTCCGGTGCTTTACGACCGGAACGGGCGGCTTCTGGGGGCTATGGTCGCTTTTGACGGCCAATGGCGTTTTCCCATGCGGGAAGGGGTGAACGAAAAATTCGCCGCGGCTCTTATCGAGGCGGAAGACAGGCGTTTTGCCTCCCATGTGGGGATAGACTTTCCGTCCGTGGCCAGGGCGCTTTTCCGGAACATTACCGAGCGGCGGATCGTTTCCGGCGGATCAACCATCACCATGCAGACCATACGGCTCAGCCGGCCGGGGCGGCGGCGCGGCGTTTTTGAAAAAGCGGTCGAGGCGGTTCTTGCCATGCGGCTGGAACTTTCTTTTTCAAAAGAAGAGATAATCGCCCTGTACGCGGCAAACGCTCCGTTCGGGGCAAATGTCGTGGGCCTTGAGGCCGCGTCCTGGCGCTGGTTCGGCTTTTCAAGCGGGGATCTGTCCTGGGCCGAAGCGGCTACCCTGGCCGTGCTGCCTAACGGGCCGGGGCTTATTCATCCGGGGCGGAACCGGGAAGTGCTGCGGCAAAAACGGGACGCCCTGCTCCGGCGGCTGTACGAAAAAGGCGCTTTTGACGAGCAGACGCTTTTTCTTGCTGTGTCGGAAGATCTTCCCGGCGAGCCGTTGCCGCTGCCGAACCTCGCGCCGCACCTTCTTGCCCGTGTTGTCGCCGAATCCGGCGGCGTTGAAGAGTTTAACTCGGCGAACCGGGATCATCCCCTGTATGATTCCCGTTATGTTCTAACCAGCACGATTGACTGGGAATTGCAGGAACGGGCCAGGACGATCCTTGACCGGTGGGCGGTCCGTTTTGCCGAACGGGGCATTATGAACGGCGCCTGCGTTATCCTCGATACGGAAAGCGGGGAAACCCTCGCGTATGTGGGGAATGTTTCTTCGACTTCTTCGCCGGATGTGGACATAGCCTCTTCGAGGCGGAGTTCGGGGAGCCTGCTTAAGCCGTTTCTCTACGCGGCAATGCTGGATTCAGGCGATATACTTCCCGGATCCCTGGTAAGCGATATTCCCACCCGGGTCGGAAGCTACAGCCCGGAAAATAATTCCAGGACATATCTGGGGGTTGTGCCGGCGGACGCCGCTCTTGCCCGTTCCCTTAACGTGCCGGCGGTGCGGAGCCTCAGGCTTTTTGGGATAGAGCGTTTCGCCGGTCTTTTGCGCGGCCTTGGACTGAGCACCCTGTTCCGAAAGGGTGAAGATTACGGGCTGCCGCTTATTCTCGGCGGCGCGGAAGTAACGTTGTGGGAGATTACCGGCCTTTACGCCGGTCTCGCGCGTTCTTCAGCCGTTCTGCCGGACAGTCCGGCGGAAAACAGCGGCTTTTTCCCGTCCCGGTATTTACAGAACGCGCCGGTTCCCGTCCGGACAAAAAGCGGCGCGCGGGTTTCTCCGGGCGCGGCGTGGCTTACCCTGGAAGCCCTTACTTTTGTAACGCGGCCCGGCGAAGAGGCCAACTGGCAGGAATACGCCAATTCCCGCCGAATCGCCTGGAAAACCGGCACCAGCTTCGGCAGCCGGGACGCCTGGGCAGTGGGAACCCGGCCGGATCGGACGGCCGGCGTGTGGATTGGAAACGCTTCGGGGGAAGGAAACGCGGAACTTGTCAGCATTTCGACATCGGCGCCGGTACTGTTCGAGCTTTTCTCCGCGCTGGATTCGGTAAACTCAGGCGGCGGAAGCTGGTTTCCCGAGCCTGCCGGGGAGCTTACCCAGGTCGAGGTCTGCGCCGACTCGGGCTTTCCGGCCGGGCCGGAGTGCGCCCGCATAAAAACCGTTTTTGTTCCCCGTGACGCTTCCCGGGCGAAAAGCTGTCCATACTGCAGAACCGTTGCACTTAATGAAACGGCGACAGCGCGGGTTGTGATCGGGGCGGAGGCCGGAACTTCCGCAGCGGGAACTTCCGGTGCGGTCGATCTGAAAAAATGGTTCGTGCTTCCTCCCGCCGAAGAATGGTATTTCAGGCGCTGGAATCTGGACTACAAGGCGCTTCCCCCGCTTGAAGGCGGAACGGACAGCGGGATTGGCGACATCGCCCTTTTTAACCCCGAAGAAAACGGGGCCGTCTATGTGCCCAGGGAACTTGACGGCAGGGAAGGCCGGATTGTGTTTCAGGCGGCCAGCAGGGGCCGGGACGCGAAGATTTACTGGCATCTGGACGAAACATATCTGGGAATGACGGAAGTTTTTCACGAAATGGAAGCCCGCCCGAATCCCGGCCGCCATGTTCTTACGCTGGTGGACGGCGGCGGCAATACCCTTGTGCGGACTTTTGAAGTGCTGGGCTCCCCCGGCGGATCTTTTTAGTACGCGCCACCGCCAATGACACGAAGATATCGCGCACGGCGCCCGTGCCTGGTATATCCTCCGGGCGCCGCCATTTCGCCGTATCCGCGGCGCGGCGGAGGGTGCGTTCTGGGGCGCGTGCCGTTCGTCCGTGGTGATCCTCTTCCGCGACTTTGCGGCGAAGAGGTGGCGGCCTTTTGGCCTTACCGGGAAGCGTTACCATTGCCGGGCCTACGCCGCGCTCAATGTTTCGCGCGCGGTTACCGGAAACGGCATGCGCCCCCGGAACGTGCCCTCCGTAAACCGGATACGGCGAAGATACCGCGCCTGAGAGAATATAACAGGCGCACACAGAGGAACGGCGCAGGCGGGTGTCACCGGGAAGGGCGCGGGCACGCCCGCGCCCTTCCCGGTGACAGGCCCCGCCAGTCTCATACCCTGTGCGCCTGTCCCAGCCACGGGCGCGGTATCTTCGTGTTTCATTGGCGGCGATCTTCTTCCTCAGGGTACGCGGACACAGCCTTTTCGTCCATGCGCCGCAGACGCCGGGAAAGTTCCCTGGCCAGATTCATGATAATGATGGAAAAAATGTGAACGTCAACTTTGTAAATATCCCGCAGGCCCTTGTTTGAAATGGAGATGACTTCGGTGCCGGAAAGCGCCTTAATGGTCGCCGCGGAAGGCATTACGTCTAACACTTCCATTTCGCCGAAAACATCGCCCGTGGCAAATTCGGAAAGCGTTACATTGTGTTTTATCGCCGCGGCCCGGCCTTCAAGGATAAAACGTATCTTGTCGTTGGGGGCTCCTTCCACAATAATGTCTTCGCCGGGTTTATAGGTTTCCGTTTCCATAACGGGAAGTATCTGCTGTATCTGATCTTTCATAAGACCGCCGAAAAGGGCATACTTCTGCAGCAAAGCGGCTTCTATCATAACACGCTCCTTTAGGTATTAAACTTGAAGAACATGACGTCTCCGTCCCTGACGATGTAGTCCCTGCCTTCCATGCGGTACTTTCCCGCTTCCTTTATTTTAGCTTCGGTTCCGTAAGAAAAAATATCTTCGCAGTGGTATACCTCGGCCTTGATAAAGCCTTTTTCAAAATCGCTGTGAATAACGCCCGCCGCTTTTGGGGCCGTGTCGCCGGAATGTATGGTCCACGCCCTGCATTCGTCGGCCCCGGCGGTAAAAAATGTCCGCAGTTCCAGCAGCCTGTACGCGGCGTGGATCAGGGAGGAAAGGCCGGATTCTTTAAGGCCAAGCTCTTCGAGAAAAGCTTTTTTTTCTTCCGCGTCGGTTATGTCTGCCAGTTCCGCCTCAAGCTTTCCGCATATACAGACCGCTTCGGCGCCTTCCGCGGCGGCCTGTTTCCGTACCGCTTCCACATGAGCCGGTACCCCGCCCCCCGCGGCTGTTTTCATGCCCGCTTCGTCAAGGTTGCAGACATAGATCTGGCTTTTCATGGTGATAAAGTGGCAGTCCCGGACCGCCGCTTTTTCGTCGTCGTTCAGGGCGGCTTTTCGCGCGGCGCTTCCGGTTTCCAGAAGCGGATGTATTTTATCCAGGACGGAAAGCACCGTCTCCGCCGATTTTTTTTCAGAGGGAACCTTTAATGTTCTTTCCGCGCGTTCACGCCGCTTTGCCAGCGTTTCAAGATCCGCCAGGGCAAGTTCCACGTTGACCGTTTCCATGTCTTCCAGCGGATCAACCTTGTTGTTTACATGAACAATATCCGGGTCGTCAAAGCAGCGCACCACATGGGCGATAACACCCACTTCCCGGATGTGCGACAAAAACTGGTTTCCAAGGCCCTCGCCCCTGCTGGCGCCCTTCACAAGACCGGCTATGTCCACAAATTCCACCGCGGCCGGAATGGTTTTTTGCGGCACAAAAATTTCCGAAAGTTTAACAAGCCGCTGGTCGGGAACGTTCACAATACCCACATTGGGGTTGATGGTACAAAATGGATAGTTCGCCGCTTCCGCCGGGGCGGAACTCAGCGCGGAAAAAATGGTGGATTTTCCCACGTTGGGAAGCCCGACGATGCCGCAGTTCAAAGCCATTAAATGCCACTCCAGTATTTCTGTTTTCTGTTTCGCGGCCCGGCCTGCCGGCGCGGGTACGATCCACAGTATAGGCTTTTGGACGGCGCTTTACAAGGCGACGCATTGCCTCATAAAAAATCTTACCCAAAAGGAACCATGCCTCAAAATAAAAATCTTACCCAAATAAACCCAGCCGATGGAGGGATCGGAGGGTTGTATGGGGTTTTCGATGAAAG
>JAIRWM010000207.1 GCA_031268975.1 Treponema sp.
CTTTCATCGAAAACCCCATACAACCCTCCGATCCCTCCATCGGCTGGGTTTATTTGGGTAAGATTTTTATTTTGAGGCATGGTTCCTTTTGGGTAAGATTTTTTATGAGGCAATGCGTCCGCTTGACAGATTTTACCGGTATTGATAGACTACAGCCATACAAACGGGGAGCTGCGGCGTATCGTGCGCGATACGCCATTGAAGGGAAAGCCCTTCAGGTGCGGCTGAGAGTAAGCGGCTAAACGCTTTAACCCTTGAACCTGATCCGGATAATGCCGGCGGAGGGAACATTCTGTGTGTTTGCGCCTCCCCCGCATTTCCAAGGGAGGCTTTTTTATGGCGGAACAGCCAAATGTCAAGGAAACGAGTCAGCCGGAAGCGAGTATCGCCATTCAGGTACTGCCCTCCGCCGGGGGTGGTGACGAAGTTATCCACGTTGTCGACAAGGTCATCGAATACCTTAAGGGAACAGGGCTTAACGCATTTGTGGGACCGTTTGAGACCACCATAGAAGGCAACTTCGACAAATTGTGGGAAGCGGCCAAAGAATGTCAAAAAATCTGCATACGGGAAGGGGCCGGATCGGTTTCCACCTACATTAAATCTTTCTACAACCCGAAAGACGGCGTGTGGTCTATCGAAAAAAAAACCGCCAAACATCGCAATAACGCCGTACCGGACGCGCCGTCCGCACCGAATGGCCGGGCGGGAAACGGGGCTTTATGAAGACCGTACCCGCATCCCCGCCCCGGCGTTTCCGGTGGCTTCCCCCGGCGCTCCCGCCGCTTCTCTGCCTTGCCGCAATCTGGCAGGCGGTGAGTGTTTCCGGCTTCGTACCCGGCTATATGCTGCCCGGCCCACTCAGGGTGCTTGCCGCCCTGTGGTCGGACAGGCTTCTTTTGGCCGGCCATCTGGGGCGGACTCTGGCGGAAGCGGCGGCGGGGCTGGGCCTGGCCGTGGCGGCGGCCTTTATACTGGCGGTGGTTATGGACACAAGCCGCCGGGTAAAAGAGACGCTCGGTCCCATTATCCTTTTAACCCAAACCCTGCCGGCCGTCGCCATCGCGCCGCTTTTGATCCTGTGGATGGGATATGGTTCCGCGCCGAAGATTGCACTTGTCTTTCTGACCTGCTTTTTTCCCCTCACCATGGCCCTGCTTGGGGCTTTTTCCGGCGCGGACCAGGACGAGATTCGGCTGCTTAAATCCATGGGGGCCGGTCCGGTACAACTGTACCGGTATATCAAAATACCCTCCGGTGTGGAGACGTTTTTTTCGGGTCTCCGTATTTCCGCGTCCTATTCGATAATCGGCGCGGTTATCTCGGAATGGCTTGGAGGAGACGCGGGGCTCGGGGTGTACATGATACGGGTGCGCAAGTCGTATTCCTTCGACAAAATGTTCGCCGCCATACTTGTGGTCGCCCTGCTTAGTCTCCTCCTGATAAAGCTTGTGGAACTTGCCGAAGCGGCGGCGACGCCCTGGAAAAAAGTATAACAGAGAGAATAAGGAGAAACACACGATGAAAAAAGCTATCGAAATTTTTGCCGCGGCCGGCGTTTTGCTGACCGCCCTTTCCGGCTGCGTGCAGAAAAGCGAACCGGTGGATGGAGGCGGAAAAATTCCCGTCCGCGTGGTTCTTGACTGGACGCCCAACACAAACCATACGGGGATTTACGCCGCCAAAGAAAAAAGCTGGTTTGCCGAAGAAGGACTTGACGTAGAAATCCTTATGCCGCCCGAAGACGGCGCCCTTGTACTGCTCGGGGCGGGAATGGCGGAATTTGCCGTGGATTTCCAGGAAAGTCTGGGGCCGGCGATCGGCAGAGACAGGGACGCGCTGCCTGTTACCGCCGTCGCCGGGATCATAAGCCACAATACGTCGGGACTTATGTCGCTGAAAAAAGCGGGCATAAACCGGCCCGGAGATTTGGAGGGAAAGCGCTTCGCGTCCTGGGGAACTCCGCTGGTAACGGAAGTAATACGGGACATCGTAGAAAAAGACGGCGGGGATTTTTCCCGGGTGAAGATGGTTCCCAACATGGCCACTGACGCTTTTTCCGCCCTTGAAACCGATGTGGACTCAATCTGGATTTATTACGCCTGGGACGGAATTGCCGCGGAAGTTCTGGGAAAAGACATAGACTACCTTGATCTGGGAACGATTAACCCGGCGCTGGATTTTTACACTCCGATTATTGTAACAAATACCGTCTGGGCGCAGTCGCACCGGGAAACCGCGAAAAAATTCATGAAAGCGCTGAGCCGTGGTTATGAATTCGCCATTGAAAACCCCGAAGAAGCCGCGGAGATTCTGCTCGCCTCTGTTCCCGAACAGGACAGGGAACTGGTCGTGCGGAGCCAGAAATACCTTGCTTCGCGTTACCGGGGCGACGCTCCGAAATGGGGAGAAATCGATCCGCGGCGCTGGGGGGCTTTTTACCGCTGGATGTTTGAACACGGCCTGCTTGAAAAAGATATCGGGGAAGGCGGCTTTACCAACGAATACCTTCCCTGATGAACGGTGAAAATTCCGCCGGAGGGCCGGTTCTTTTTTCCTGCCTGAACATTACCCGGCGTTACGGGGGAGCGGCCGTCATCGAAGATATAAGCCTGTCCCTGCCGGAAAAAGGAATCATTTCCCTTCTCGGCCCGTCCGGCTCGGGCAAAACAACGCTCTTTAACGTCCTGGCCGGAGTAGACAGCCCCGACGAAGGCCGGGTTTTTTTAAACGGAAAGGACATCACCGGGATTTCCGGCCGGGTAAGTTACATGATGCAGAAAGACCTTCTACTGGAATACCGTACCGTCCTTGACAACGTGATCCTTCCTCTGTTAATCGCAGGAACACGTACCGGCGGACACGGCCGTACAAAAAAAGAGGCCAGGGAATACGGCGCGTCATTTTTTCCCCGTTTTGGCCTTGCCGGATACGAAAAAAAATACCCCCGCCAGCTTTCCGGGGGAATGCGGCAGCGGGCCGCCCTGCTCAGAACCTGCATGCTCAGCAGCCCCGTAATCCTGCTTGATGAACCGTTTTCCGCGCTGGATGCCCTTACCCGCCGGAGTATGCACGAATGGTTTCAGGAAATTGCCGGAGAGATGCATTTTTCGGCCCTGTTTATCACCCATGACACGGAAGAGGCCATTGTTCTTTCCGACAGGGTGTACATACTGTCCGGCCGGAGGCCCGGCAGGATCGGCGGCCCGTTTGAAATAGCTTCCCCCCGGCCGCGTGACAAAGAATTTTCCGTTTCCGGGGAATTTATGCTGCTCAAAAAAAACATACTGGCGGCGATTGCGGCGGCCGCCGAGGTCAGGGAAAATCCGTAAAACCCGGTGCGGAAGCGGACCGGCGCCTGCCCGGAACGTCAACGGTGAAACTTGTTCCGGTACTCGGGTATCTCAAGCATCGGCAGCCGTTCTTCCGGGGGAACCGAAGTATACACAACCCGGTGGCTTGTTTCGTGCCGTTCAAGGCTGATGTGGCTGCCGCCGGGTTCGACGGTAATATCCGCCTTGCCGTATGTCCGAAGCCGCGAATAAAACGTATTGAGTATACCGAACGCCATCTTCCCCAGATCGGAGGTGCTCTGATTGCGGTGAATCCTCATGTCAAGATCAACCTGGGCGAGGGCGCCTATGCCTTTCATTTCCAGTATATCGACAAGGTGCCCCAGTTCGACTCCATAGCCTACCGAAAACGTCAGCCGTTCCAAAAGGTCCCGGCGGCCCGCGTATTCACCTGAAAGGGGCTGAACAAGACAGGCCAGTTCCGGGTAAAACAGCGAAAACAGGGGACGCACAAGAATCTCCGTTACCCGGCCGCCGCCGGAAGCGGCGATTTTCCCCCCGGAACGCAGCGGCCGTTCGTAAAACGCCTTTACGTAGGAAACGCTGTCGTCTTCGAGAAGCGGCCCGACAAGGCCGTATACAAATTTGGGGGCGATATTGGAAATATCCGCGTCGACCCACACAATTATGTCTCCTTCAAGCACGTACAGGCTTTTCCACAGGTTTTCCCCCTTTCCCCGGAAACTCCCGTACGTAGGCAGTATCGCTTTGGAACTGAAAACCCTTGCGCCGAATTCTTCCGCCACTTTTCTGGTATTGTCTTTTGATGAGGAATCAATGACGGCGATTTCGTCAAGAAGCGGATAGCGATCCTGAAGCTCCGTGCGGATCACCAAAATTTCCTTCCCGATTGTCGCCCCCTCGTTAAGGGTCGGAAACGCCAGGGAGATTTTCAGGCCTTTTTTTTCTTTAAGGGCGACAAGCCTGCCGATGTCGGAAAACCCGGAATGATGCCAGGTTTTATTGAGTATCTTTTTTTCACCGCTCACCAGTTTTCCTCCCCGGTTACAAGGTCTATGCACCGTTCAAGCAGCAGCCGTCCCGTTTCCACGGTGGAAATTTCTACCGTGTCGTGATCCAGCCCCGCCGTACCGCCGGAAAGGCCCAGAGAAAGGGCGGGAATCCCCATATTGGTTAAAAAGGACGAGGGATCCGCCCCGAAATTTTCAGCCGGTTTTACTTTCAGGTCTTTCATGGCCCTTTTAAGCACGGCGCCAAGTCCGGCGCACCGGGCCGGGTCCGCCGGGGGAGTGTTCGACATTACCCGGAGCGAAGAAACCAGTCCGTCGTGATTGTACTGTTCCGTGTCGGCCCTGATTTTTTCAAGCGCACCGTCAAGCGCTTCCCTGCCGGAAGATTCAAGGCCCAGTTCCAGAATACCTTCCTGGGGAGTATAGCCGTACACCGCCTGGGCCTCGATACGCCGGATGTTGACGCTGACCCCGCCGTTCCCGCCGGACGGGGGTTCTGTTCCGGCCTTTGCCAGATAGCCTGCCGCCATATTCACCAGCGTCCCGGTAAGGCTTTCCGAAACAGCCCCGTTTTTTTCCGCCTTCCGGCCGCCCCGGCCGCCGCCTGAGCTTTTTTTCCGCCCCGCCTCCGTCTCCAGCTTTATTTCCACCCGATAGCTTCCAAGAGCGGGATAAAAAATGGCGCCAAGCGGGAACCCCCGGATTCCGATAGCCGCGAAGGGCCTGTAGCGCGGTTCTGCAAAGGGCAAAAAGGCGTCCGTTGAAGGATCGTCAAAACCGAAAACCGAAAAAAGAAGGAGGATGTCCCTTTTCCACAAAGAATACCCTGAATGATGGGATTCCGCCACGGAAAGCAGGGCGGCGGGCCCCAGCGCGTCCGCGAGCCCCGCCCCTCTGGCGAATTGGGTGTCCAGATGCCCCAGACTGCCAAGACTGTTCCAGCGGTCTGAGCCAAGACCGGTAAACAAAAGCAGCGGTTCGGCGGAGTATCCTTCCTTTCCGTGAAGTCGGACAAAAATGTTGCCCGCCCCGTCGATTGCGTGGGGTATGGAAAGAGATTTCAGCCGTTCCACCACAAAAACAGCCCTATCCTCTTCCCGCTCCGTGGGAGAGGGTATTTCGCCAAACAACAGGGCGTCGGCCAAAAGTCTGTCCGCCAGGGGGGAAGAGGACTTTTTCGGCCGGCGGAAAAAAAGCTGAATCCCCCCGTAAAGGGAATTAACGCCTTTAAGAACGGCTGTTTTAACGGTTTTAAAAAAAATCATATGTCAAGAATAATCCATAAAGACGATACTGTCTATTTTTTTATGTATCGGATACACTTATAAAGTGAGGATATGATGAAGCAAAGAACGCAGGAACTTGGACGAATTTTCTCACCGTTTCAGATAGGGTATATAACAACGTATATTGAGCCGCTTGATGTCTCTTCCAACGTCGAGTGGGCCCTGGAGTTTATCGCCGACTGGCCGGAAACGGAAGTGATTCCGGTAGAACGTAACGGCGCTGTTTTGGGAGTTGTCTCCAAACAGGAGCTTGAAAAACTCGCCGGTTCCGCCTGGACCCGGTTCTGGCAAAAAGACCTTGACGCCTATCTTATCCAGGCAAAGGAAGTAATAGACGCCACAACCCATATTTCCAAGCTTACGGAAGAAGCCGTCGTAAAGTACAAGAACGACTCGTCGGTATGGTACATTGTGCAGCACCGGCGGAGTTACCTTGGAATTGTAAGCCTCAGACAGATGATGGAATACATAAACATTATACACTCCCAAGATCTTGCCAGAGCGGTGGAAATTCAAAATCATCTCCTTAAAAAAAGCCAGATAAAAGACAAGCGTTTTAACGTCGTCTTTTTCAACACCATGGCGCACGAGGTCGGGGGAGATTTTTTCCGCATTTACCAGGCAAGCCCGGACAGATACGTCGTCTGCTGTTTTGATGTCGCGGGAAAAAACATTTCCGGCGCCATGACCACCATGGCCCTGGGCGCGTGTTTTTCGGCGTTTGAACTTTTCCAGTATTCAGGCAGCGCCGATAAAATGACAAGCCGCGTAAACGATCTGCTCAGGTCGGTTAATCCTCCCGGCATTTTTGTAACCGCCGTCCTGTTTTACATTGACTTTGGGTCAAGAACCATTAGGGTTCATAACTGTGGATACTCCCCCGTTCTGATTTTTGTCCGAAACGACAATAAAATAAGCTACAAGACCTCGGCCCCGAACATGCCTCCGCTGGGGGTAATTGACAATCTTGATTTTTCCGACAATCAGATTGTACCGATAACAAAAAATTTGCGGATATGCGCCTATTCCGACGGTATAACCGACATGGCGGATATTTACGGCGAACGCTACGGTGAAGAAAGAACGACGGAGCTCGTAAAACAAATGCATACGCTTCCCCAGACGGAAGTCGCCGCCACCATGAAAAAAACAATAGAACAGTGGATTGGCGCCGCGTCCCTGGCAGATGATATAACGCTTGTGGACATACGGTTTTTTTAGGGAAAAGTGAAGGAGAAAAAATGGATTCATTACGAAAAAATCCCAAATGGAAAGGCCGCCGGGGTCCGGTTGTACTTGTAATTATGGATGGCGTCGGATACGGGAAATACCGGGAAGGGGATGCCGTGGCAGATTCCAGAATGGACGCGCTCAACGCCATCCGGAAAAAAAGTCCCAACACAAAGCTTAAAGCCCACGGCAAGGCCGTCGGTCTTCCGTCAGACGACGACATGGGCAACAGTGAAGTAGGCCACAACGCCATGGGCTGCGGCCGGGTGTTTAATCAGGGAGCGGCCCTTGTATCCCAGGCCATTGAAAGCGGCGCGCTGTTTGACGGCAAAGCCTGGAAAGAAATTACCGCCAACGTCAAAAACAGCGCGGGGGGCACCCTCCACTTTATCGGCCTTTTCAGCGACGGCAATGTACACAGCCATATGAACCACCTCAAGGCGATGACGCGCCAGGCAAAGGAACAGGGCGTACACAGGGTGCGCTTCCACATTCTGTTTGACGGCCGTGATGTCGGGGAAACCAGCGCCCTTGAATATGTGGATCCGTTTGAGGAATTTCTTTCCGCCCTTAACGACAGCGGCTTTGACGCAAAAATCGCCAGCGGAGGCGGCCGCATGTGGATTACCATGGACCGTTATGGGGCTGACTGGGAAATGGTTCACCGGGGCTGGGATACCCACGTTCACGGCAAGGGCCGGCTTTTTAAAAGCGCCCGGGAAGCGGTGGAAACATACCGGGGGGAAATTCCCGGCATTATCGATCAGGACCTCAAGGAATTTGTCGTCGCCGGGGAAGACGGAAAGCCCGTGGGAACCATTGAAGACGGCGACTCCGTTATTTATTTTAACTTCCGCGGGGACAGATCGCTTGAAATAACCGCCGCCTTTGAAGAAGATAACTTTACCCACTTTGACCGGGGCAGACGGCCGGCGGTTTGTTATGCCGGGATGATGGAATATGACGGGGACACGCATGTGCCAAAACGCTACCTTGTAAGCCCGCCGGCAATTGACAAAACGATGGGCGAATACCTTGCCTCATCGGGCGTCAGGACACTGGCGATCTCGGAAACGCAAAAGTACGGACATGTAACGTATTTTTTTAACGGCAACAGAACAGGCAAGTTCGACGGGAAGCTTGAAGACTACGAAGAAATAAAAAGCGACGTTGTTCCGTTTGAGCAGCGACCCTGGATGAAGTGCGCCGACATAGCAGACAGGGTTATTGAAGCCGTAGGATCGGGAAACTACGATTTTATCCGGCTTAACTTTCCCAACGGAGACATGGTCGGCCATACCGGAGTTTATCAGGCGGTTATCTGTTCAATGGAAGCAATGGACATACAGCTTGGCAGAATAGTCAAAGCGGCCGACAAGGCCGGCGCGGTTCTGGTTATCACCGCGGATCACGGCAACTCCGACGACATGTACGAACACAACAAAAAAACCGGCGAGGTTTCCCGCAAGGCAGACGGAACGCCGAAGGCAAAAACCAGCCACAGCCTTAACCCCGTGCCCTGCATCATTTACGATCCCGGATATAAAGACGAATACAAAACGGGAGAAAACGCGCTGAAAGAAGGTCTGGGAATAAGCTCCATCGCCGCAACCTGCATGGAACTGCTGGGATTCATCCCCCCCGGGGGTTACGATCCATCGGTTCTTGACATGAATTAAAATCACCGGAGGGAGACCCGTGCAAAGTAAACTTGAAAAACTTATCGACATTATGGAGCAGCAGGAACAGATCCTCCAGTTTCCCCATTTTAACCGCCAGGACGCTTGGGATCCGGGCCACGTATTTGGAGTAAAAGCGCCGGCCCTGCCGAAAGGAACAAAACTTTAGCCGGAAAAGACCGCCCTGCGCCATTGGACGCTCTTATTTCACAATAATCTACCACTGGGCCCTTAATGCTATTCTTCCTCCAAAAAATAATTTATGTCTTTCGTTAATCTCATACTTCAAAACATTCATAAAAGGCTCTTGTGCTTCATTGCCGTTGTTTGAGTATGTCCATGCCATAGACGGTCCGGCTACAATATTCACAAAGAATGTGTATAAAATTACGCGACTGTTCCGCTGATTTTCATCGGCAAAATTTGATCCAATAATCGAGACGGCTAATGCCAAGGCCACAACCAATTTTTTCATTATTTTTCCTTCATCCAGGTCTATGATTACCAATCCGCTATCAGTAATCCTTTTGCCGCATTTAGGCTGCATTTTTGATATTGAGCGTATGCCGCCGCCGCTTTCTCCCGAATATCCCCATTTGCTTCTTCATTAACATATCCAGTTAAAGCATCGTGTAACGTGTAGGCTTCGGGAGCCATCAAGTTTGTCGTCCAAAGTATTGGATTCACATTTGCCGTTTCCAGGTAAGGGCCAAAATAACGTTTGCTGTAACAAGCCAGTATAATCATATCACGTTTTCTGTTATCTGTGTTTGAATATGTCCCGGATAACTGGAAGTCCATTAATCCATCATGGCCAATATATGCCAAAAGAGAAGCATTGCCGTCGATGCCCAAAGTTATGTCGCCAAACTGTAAAGTATCTTTTTTATTCCCACAGCTGCTATTCAGAAAATCTTCGGTACATTGCTTGATATAACGTCCATTATAAGCATCGGCTATCAGATAATAGTTTTTTATGGCATGTTTGAAAATAAGCCTTTCAAGTATAACGCCTTTTAATTTTCGGGTTTCAAGCAATTTCCATTCATCGCTTTTCCTGAAATAAGTATGAATACCGTAAAGTGCACCCCAATATAGATTGGTGTTGGGATTTTTTCCATTGCCAAGCGGCGCAGGTACACGAACAATGCCTTGATATCTATTATCGCAAAGGGCCACGAACACATGAATGGTTTTTATATCGTTATCTTCCTCGAAAGTCGAACCGTATTCAGATGCGATATCATTACCAATAGATTTTTGCCTATCAGACTTTTCACTATTGCTTTTCTTGTCTTCACAAGAAAAAATCAAAAGGCAGATCATAATTATTCCTGGTATGTTTTTAACCACAGGTTTCCGCCGTAAAACTTACCGGTATTTTCAACCCGCTCAGTAATCAAGCGCCGTCTGGGCGGACCCTATGCCTTCCTTCGGGGAGATGGTATAGCCGGAAACCGTAACCGGGAATGTTGTGGAAACCCCGTCCAGGGAAACGGTAAGTATCTGCCGTCCGGCTCTGTCCGGACTGTAGCCGGATACGTCGACGGTGTTTACCGGAACCCGCTGTTCGTTTGAGGAAATGGTGTCGGTGTAGGTTCCCATTATCTCAAGCCCGCTTAAATTCAGATCTTCGCCCATCATATAGTCCAGCTTGGGATAGCTTGTTATCCTCATCGCGCTGAGACCGGCAACGCTGACATTGAAGGTCGAGGTTTTTCCGTCTACGGTAACCTTGAGGGTCTGCTGGCCTATCCTCGTCCTGTCATAACCGGAAACATTGTCCGCAGTAACATTTGAAAGCGGCTCCGTTCCGATGCCTTCCCAGGTTCCGCTTACCAAAAGACCCCGTACATCAAGATTTTCGCCCTTGATATACCGTGTCTTCGCCGGCGGATTCGTTACGCTGATTGCCGACATCTGCACCACCCGTACATCGAACGTCGCCGTCTTTGACGCGATCCTGATCGTAAGACGCTGGACACCGGCAAGGTCTTTGTTATACCCGGTGATGTGCGCCGGCCGTATGGCAAGCAGTTCGTTGCCGAATGTGTCCCAGGTTCCCAGAACGACAAGTCCCCGTAAATCAAGATTATCCACGCCGAATTTGTAGTGGGTTTTTGTCGGAGGAGTCTGAACGGCGATACCGGTCAGCGGTTTTACATCAACCTCGAAAGAAACACTTTTCCCCTCGGCGCTTGCGATGACGATCTGTTTTCCGGCAAGATCTCCATTGAACCCCGACACGGTAAGGCCTTCCACAGGATAATGACCGCCGCCCACGGGCTCTGCCCACCGGGCCCCCACGACAAGGCCGTCAAGGCTGAACGTTTCCCCTTCCCTGAGCGTTGACCGGCTCGGCGGGCTGATAAGGGAAAGGGACAACAGCGGAACAACCGTTACCTGGAAACTGGCAAAGCTTTTGGACACCGTGATCGTAACGGTTTGTTCCCCTATCCGGTGCCGGTCGTAACCGGTAACCTGGGACGGCGATACGGCGAGGCTGCGGGTTTTCCCGTCGCTGTAGACGGCATTGACCACCAGCCCCGATACGTCAAGGTTCTGCCCCTGACCGTAGATCGTTTTGGAAGGCTCCGCGGCAACGCTGACCGCCTCAATGGATTTGCAGGCGGCAAAACACCCGATAACAGCCGCCGCCAGAAGAATTCGTTTTACGCGCGCCGGGGAAAAATTCATTTTTCGCTTTACCTCTGTCCGGACCGGGTTTCGCCGCCAATCGGCGGAATTTGCAGAATCTGCCCGGGATAAATTAGATCCGGATTATCCGGCTGCTGGAACGTACTTTTGTTGTGATCGTAAATACGTCTCCATTCACGGGGATTTCCGTAAATAAAATCAAACCCGGCGATGCGCCACAGACAGTCCCGCAGGGCGGGGTTAAGCTTTACCTCGTATTCCGCGGCCAGAGTGGTACGGGAACGGCCCTGGAAAGCGGCAAGCGCCTGTTCGATGTATTGTTTGGAAAGGGCGGCGTAGCGCTGGGACTCAATGGCGTATTCGGCGGCCGCGTCATAGTCCGCCGCTTCCATCGAGGACTGGGACTGGTTTGCCAGCTCCACCGATTTCAGGTAATACTCGTTGTTTTCAAGAGACTGGGCGAAAAGGAAGACCGGCAAAAAAAGACCGGCAAACAACAGCAGTGTTTTTTTCATCAGACACCCCCCCGAAGCCGATCCAGCTCGGCGGCCTCGGTTTCCACATCCAAAATGGCCGCCCTGGCCGCGTCAAGCTCCTTCTGGGCCGCGTCCCGCTTTGCCCGCACCGATTCGTAGACCGACGTAAAAAGCCGCCCCGCTTCCCGGTACCCGTCTCCCGAAGCGGCATCCCCGGACGCTTCCAGCGCCTGGGCGCCGTCAAAAGCCGCCTGCGCGGCGGCAAATTCGCTTTTCGCCGCAATGTCCGCCTTTACCGAGAGCGCCCTGTCCCGGGCCTGCTCCGCCAGCGCCTTTTCGGATTGCCCTGCCGGCTTGGTCGTAGCGCAGGAAAAAAGCAGCATGGCCAACGGCAGCAATATAAACAGTTTTTTCATAAATACCCTCCTGTCGTGGGGAAAAAACACCGGCGGCCGCGAGAACCGGTTATCCTCCGGCCACCCAATTATCAGCATAATGATCTTGCAGAGAAAAAACAAGACAGCGCATTGCCTCATAAAAAATCTTACCCAAAAGGAACCATGCCTCAAAATAAAAATCTTACCCAAATAAACCCAGCCGATGGAGGGATCGGAGGGTTGTATGGGGTTTTCGATGAAAG
>JAIRWM010000210.1 GCA_031268975.1 Treponema sp.
TAAAGCCGGATTCAGGTATCCTTTGGTTATCCCGGGGATCGTCCTTATCGCGGTTTTTTCGCTCATCATTTTTTTCGACTTTCTCCCTGTTCCCGAACCCCCCGAAGATTCTTTTCCGAAAGGCCGTTTCGGGGCGGCCGTGTCCGCTTTTTCGGAATCAGGCGGCGATGAAATTCCCCTGGATTTGATAGAAACCTTCTCCTGGCAGGATTATACGGTCCGCCAGGGCGATACGGTTGAGGGAATTTCCCGGCGTTTCGGCCTGTCCCTGGACGCGGTTATATCGTCAAACAACATCGATAATGTGCGCCGTCTTATCGCGGGGGAAAAAATACGTATTCCCAACATGGACGGCGTATCGTACCGGGTAAAAAACGGGGACAGTTACCTTAAAATCGCCAACGCGGAAAACGTGCCGCTGGAAGCGATTCTTGACGCCAACGATATCCAGAACGCGGCGATAAGTCCCGGCACGGTGCTTTTCCTGCCGGGCGCCCGGATGAAAACCGACGATCTGAAAAAGGCGCTGGGGGAACTGTTTATCTATCCGGTTCAGGGCAGAATTACCTCGAACTTCGGCTGGCGCATCGATCCGTTTACAAAAACCAATCTGTATCATTCAGGAATGGATCTGTCTTCACGTTCCGGTACTCCGGTCAAGGCGGCGTCCGCCGGCCGGGTTTCCGCTGTCGGATATAACGCGGTTTACGGCAATTTTGTCATTATCACCCACGACAGTACTTATCAGACCATGTACGCCCATTTGAGCAAAATTCTTGTATCGAAGGGGGCAAATGTCGGGCAGGGAGGCGTTGTGGGACAGGTCG
The DNA here is from genome assembly GCA_031268975.1 of Treponema sp. GTDB lineage: Bacteria > Spirochaetota > Spirochaetia > Treponematales > Breznakiellaceae > JAIROH01. The sequence continues at coordinate 828 of JAIRWM010000210.1, forward strand.
GCAGTACCGGCAGAAGCACCGGCCCCCACCTTCATTTTGCGGTTTACAAGAACAATAAGGCGATAAACCCCCTTGAAATACTCAATAAATGATGGTAGCATCGAAAACGGAGGAGCCATGCGCAAGCTTGTCCTAATCATCATCGCCAGTATTGCGGTGGTTACGTTTATCAGGGCTTTTATCAGTGTTTCAGATCGTCCTTTGGCCGTTTCCAGGGGAGCGTCAGAGTTCGTTGAAACCAACTGATCAAACCGGTTTGACAGGTTCCTGTCCCAACGAGGCGGGTTCGCTTCCCTTTTCAGACGGCGTGTCGTTCGCCTCGATTCTTGACCGGGCCTGCGGTCGTCTGGAAGACAGACGGAACCAGGGTGCGCTGCGGCGAATCGCGAAAATGGAAAGCACTCTTGCGGATCTTGAGGATGAGCTTACCGCCATCCTGGGGGTTTTGAACGGAGCGGCGGTTCCCGCCGGAGCGCCGGATGCCTCCGTGACGCCGGATTCCGGCCCGGAACGGCAGGGCGGCCTTCCATGAAAAAAATCCCGTTTTTTTTCCTTCTTGTGGTTTTTACCCTCGCCTCCGGCGCGGAAATACGCTTTTCCGGCGTCGACCTGTCATCCGATTCCCGCCTGCTTTTTTCGGCTGTTTCCACCGCCGAAAAACCGCCGACGGTAACCGCCTCCGGTACGGCCGTGGCGGGCGGCCCGGCTGTTCCCGGCCCGGCGGCGGGCGGACAGCTGTTTTTTTCGGTTCTGCCTGAATTGTCGGTTGCCCGGCTGAGCGCGTTCCCCGAAAAAATGACGCTTCTTGACGGGGGGAGAACCCTGCTCATCGAGAGCGTTTTCGGGGTGCAGAGTCTTCCGGTCTCAGGCGGCCTTCCCCGATCCGTGCCGGGTTTTCCGTCGTTTACCGGTTCTTTTGCCGTTCCCGGCGGGGCCCAAACCATCGTGTCTTCCCCGGACGGAAACTGGCTGCTTTTTGTGGAACCCACCAGCTTCGCCCTGGGCGACCTTATCCTGGTGAACAATAAAACCGGCGCGCGGACGACGGTAACCAGGGCCGCCGAGCGCCCCGGCAGATCGTTTCCCGCTTCCTGGAGCGGCGATTCCCGGCTGTTCATTTATTCCAAATCGGGAAAACTGTATTACTACACCGTGAATACTCAGGCCCCGCCGCCGGAAGACGAACGGTACCGCTTTGTCGGCGACGGCAGCATCGGCTCGGTAAACTGGGCCGGGGAAAGCTTTTACTACCTTAACGGCTCGGCCCTGTACCGGGTGCACAGCGCCGAACTGTTTGCCAAAACCCCGTATTCAGGTTTTCTGGATCCCGGTTCACTGGCGGGAAAAATTCCCTTTGAATTTGACGGCGAGTTTGATTCGTTCCGGGCGGCCCCGGACGGACGGGCGGTAATTATTTCCAAAAACGCGCGGAACTTTTTCTACTATCCGCTTAAACAGCCGTTTCCCGGCGGCGCTCCGCTGCCCTATATCATGGCGTCCCGCGCCGCTTCCCGCTATACCGTCATTTGGGACGGAAACGGCGCTACGGTGATCCTCGGTTTCCGGGACGGAACGGCCGCCGCGTACCGGATATCCGGGGGGAACTTTACCGAATTATCCGCGCCTCCGTACCCCCAGGCGGCGCTTTCTCCCGGCGGAAAATGGCTTTTGGTGTGGGGAGACGGCGGAGCCGTTTTGTTTGATTACCCGGCCTGGAAGCCTGTTCAAACCCTCGTCTCCGGGAAGGTGCTTTCCTGCGTATGGACCGGCGGCGGCGAGCTGGTTATCGGCTCGGAAGACCGCGTTGAACGGATACGGCTTGAACCGGACGGAACCGGAAAAAGCGAACTGGTCTGCCTTGCTTCCGTTGACGAATATGGTTTTGAGCAGCGGGGAAACCGTGTTCTGGCCAGATCCGGCGCGTCCTGGTACGGCACGGACGGAATTCTGCCCTGGACCGAAGTTCCGCCGCCCCAGGCGCTCAAGGAAATTTCTCCGGCATCCGCTCTGTTCAGGGTATACCTTGAGGAAAGGCGTTCCGGCGTTTTTGTGAACATGCCCATGGTGCGAAACCTTTCCGGCGTCGGAACGTTCCCGCTTTTTCCGGTTATCGGTATTGAGCGGACTGCCGGGGAACGCCGCGAAAACCCCGCCGGGCCGGAGGGGGTTTTTGCCCACGGTTCCCGGACATCAAAAAAAGTAGCCGTCTGTTTTGATCTGTATGATGATGATGCGGGGCTCTATTCGGCGCTCGACATCCTTGCCCGCTGCGGCGTAAAAGCGAGTTTTTTTCTTAACGGTGAATTTGTACGCCGGTATCCCGAAGCCGCCGCCGAAATCGCCGCGGCCGGTCACGAGACCGGCTCAATGTTCTCTGTTCCGATTGACCTGTCGGATTCACGCTTCCGCATAACAAAGGAATTTATCACCCGGGGCCTTGCCCGCGGCGAAGACGAATACAACAAAGCCACCGGGAAAGAACTTTCCCTCCTCTGGCATCCCCCCTGGTATTCCGTTTCCCCCGAAATCGTCCTGCACGCCGCGTCCGCCGGGTACCGGACAATCGGCCGGGACATTGATCCCGGCGACTGGATAAGCCGTGACGATTCGCGGCGCGTCGGTACGGAAGCGTCCGCCGCCCAGATGATAGACGCCGTTATGGATTCCCTCCAGGGCGGATCGATTATCCCGATACGGCTCGGCGTTATGCCCGGCGGCAGAAGCGAGTATCTGTTTAACAAACTGGAACTGCTTGTGGACGCGATACTCCGTTCCGGTTACGAAATCGTTCCGGTTTCCGGGCTGGACTAGGGCAGCGCCGGTTCATTCGCAAGTCTGGTTTAATACCCCGCCCCGCAGATCTAAACTTGACCCATAAAACAACGCCTGGCAAGCCGTTTTCGGGAAAAATTCCACTAGGGCACGAAGAAGAGGAAGAAATTTAACCGCGCAGAAGGCGA
>JAIRWM010000067.1 GCA_031268975.1 Treponema sp.
GGCGCCAAACACCCCTGTTTTTTTTTTATACACCCGCCCAAAACTTATAACGGGTTCTGGGGGTTGGGGTCGGGGGGGGGGGGGGGTTCCCCGGCCCCGTCCCTGCCGACAGGCCCCGCCAGTTTCGTATCCGTGCGCCTGGCCCAGGCACGGGCGCGGTATCTTCGGGGCTGCCGCAAAACCCTTGAACCTTTCCTCCCCCCCTGTCTATAATGGGAACATGGGACGGATAAAAAGCGCTCTGGAAATTGCCCTGGAAAAGACAGAAGGGGTAAAGGGTGATAAGGGCAGCATCGGCCTTTTTGAGGCAAAACAGCAGGGCAAGCGCCTTGCCAACGATTTTCTTTCCGGGGAAAAATCTCTTGAAGAGGAAATAAAAAAGATCCCGAAAGAAAAACTGGAAAGCGTCAGGCAGGGGGTTTTTGAAGTACTGGTTTCCCAGGTAAGCCTGCCCGCTGTTCCCGAGGACATAAAACGCCTTGAACGCACAGGGGGGGGGCTCGTCTTGATAATCGGCGACCGCCGGTTCGCCCCGCTGTTTCAGCGGTTTATACAGGCGGTCTCCCAATACCTGGACGAAGCCGCCCAGTACGAAGAAGCCCTTAAACGGCAGTACGCCCCAAAGCTCCGCCAAAAAGAAGAAGAGCTTGCCCGGCGTATCGGCAGGGCGATAAAGCTGGATCCGTTTCAGGATCCTGAATTTGTCGCCTTTTTCAATCAGAACATCAACGCGCTCAAAGCGAACTACGAAGGGCTGGCCGCCCAGGTTCGGGAACAGGCCGGCCTGCTTTTTGGAGAGCGCCAGGGCGGCGCTGATTAACTTGACGCTGATCAGCGTTACCACAGAAAAGAAGCATTGCCCTAAGGCTTGTTTTTTGCCCACGCTTCAAGGCGGCCAAGCCCTTCCATCAAAAGTGAGCGGGGGCTTGCCGCGTTGATCCGCACAAAGCCTTCTCCGGGTTTGCCGTACATGCTCCCGCCGGTAATTTTCACCTTTGCTTCTTCTTCAAGACGGCGCACCAGTTCCCCGTCGTTTTCGCAGCCTGTTTTTTCGATAAGGCCCCGCGCGTCGGCCCAAAGAAGATAGGTTCCGCCGGGAACCCAGGTTTTTATCCCGGGAATGGCGTTAAGAAAAACCGCGGCCGCCTCCAGATTTTTTCTGATATACAGCCGCAGCCCGGCAAACCATTCGGCACATTTTGTGTAGCAGGTTTCCACGGCAAGTTCCGCGAAAATATCCGGATCATGGTGAGCGCCGGTGCTGAGAACAGATCTGAGCTTTGCCTTGAGCGTTTTGTCCCTGACCACCATGTGGGAAGCGTGGAGGCCGCCCAGGTTAAAACTTTTGTTCGCCCCCGACACGGTAATGACGTTTCCGGCGTAACCGGGAAATGACGCCGTTGAAACAAAGCCCGGCCCACCGCCGCCGGACACGGAACTTCCGCCGGACGCGAAGCTTCCGCCGTAGACAAAATCGCCGTGTATTTCATCGGCGGCGACAATCATGTTTCTTTTTTGGGCAAAATCAAGGAGCGACTGGATTTCTTCCTTTGCCCAGACCCGGCCGCCGGGATTGTGGGGAGAACAAAACAGGGCCAAAGGTATAGTACCCCCGGCCGCGCTGGCGGCTCTTTCAAGCGCCGCCCTGTCAAAGACAAAGCGGCCGCCGCCGTCCAGTTCCATCGGCGCTTCCACGACCTTCCGGCCGCTTTCCCTGATTACCCGAAAAAACGGCGTGTAGACCGGGGTCATAACAAGCACCCCGTCCCCGCTTTTGGTAAACGCCCGCACGGCCATCCCCAGTGAGGGCACCGTTCCCGGACCGGGCAGGATGTCCTCCGTGTCGACGGAAACGCCGTACTGATTCCGGTACCAGGCGGCGATTGCTTCGAGGTACGCCGGACGCCGTTTGTTATAGCCGTAAAACGGGAGGGAAGCCCTGGCCGAAAGAACCCCGGTCAACTCGGGCGGAGAAACAAAATCCATATCCGCCACCCAAAGGGGTATTACGCCCTCGGCAACACTGTCCCACTTGTCCGAACCGGTTGAACGCCAGTTAACCGGAGCGTCAAAATCATATGAACTGTTCATGAGGCGGTTATTTTAGAAGCGACACATCGATGCCCGAATAATCATTATCAATTTTGAGGGAATCAAGTATCTGCGAAATCTGTCCGCGGTGATGGGAGTTGTGAACCAGAAGCTGGCTCAGCATGAACGACAGCGGTACTGCCGCGGGGTTCCCTCCGTACCAGTCGAGCTTCACTTCGGCGGCAAGGTCTTTTGCGGCCAGTACCCCGGCCAGCTCCACATAGGCGGCGTCAACGGTGTCCAGGACGGCGGCGGTTTCTTTCCACTGGGCGGCGGTCAGTTGGCCTTCGCCCAATTGGGGAAACGCATCCAGGGACTCAACGACCTTTACGGCCGCCGGGTTTGAAGCCAGGGCCGATTTGAACAGCCCCAGAAAAAAACGGGTCCCGCCGATAACGTGCCGGAGGAGGCCGGAAAGGCTTCCGTAATAGCTGCCCCGGTCTTTTTCGCGCTCGTCGTTGTCAAGCTTGCTCAAAATGCCGTATATGGCCTTGTTCCCGGCCTGGTTGTACCGGGCGTACATCAGTACATCGTTCATATTTTTCTCCTGTGGATAAGTATCCGCCTACTATACCCGAAAAAAGGGGGAGTGAAAAGGGAAACGCCGGGAAACACCCAGGCGGCCGCGGACAGGTACGGAGCCATCGCGGACATGTCCGGAACCATTCTGGAATGTTCCAAAACCATTCTGGAACACTCCGAAACCATTCTGGAACACTCCGAAACCATTCTGGAACACTCCAAAACCATTCCGGACATGTCCGGAACCGCTGCGGACAAGGGCGGAACCGTGTAAGTCCGGGCAACGCTGATTAGCGCCAGGTTAATCGGCGCTGCCCTAGAGCAGATGCCGCCCGGTTTTTTTGAGGTAGCGCCGGCGGCGGCGTATCCAAAGCGGATAGTACCAGGGCCACAGGGGAATGCGGCGATGCAGCAGGACGAGGATTATCACAAGAATCGCGATGACCAGAATCAACAGCAGGAGAATTACCCACATAAGGATCGCGTTGCAGCAGGGCTGGACGGAAGCGGCGGCCGGAACCGGAACGTACTGCAATTCGGTAACGGTTTGAAGCGGCAGCACCTGGGTTATGGTAGACGGCGCGGCGGACGGGGGGGCAGGCTGCGCGGCGGACGGCTGCGCGGCGGCCGCGGATTCCACCGCGCGGGGAGGCAGTACCTCAATTTGCACGAGGGTCATGCCGGTTTTGCCCATTTCCAGCGCGTCCCCCGCCTCCCGGGAAATATCGGCGATCCGCTCGGTGGTTATCGGGATCCGGTAATCCACCAGGGCTTCCACAAAACGGTTGTTCCCCAGGTTGGTAACCTTTACATGGGTATTAAAAGACAGGCTGGGATGGCTTATCGTAAACCCGGCCTTTGACGAATTATATGAAGCGTTTCCCACCTGGATCTGGGCGAAACAGAGAGAGACAACCAAAAAGCCGAAAACCAACGCCGCGCTTAACCGTTTCATAAGGAACCTCCTGTTTTCCGGGCTGTTTTTTGGCCCGGCGCTTTTTTAAAAAAGTCTTTTTCCCTCAAAAAATCCAAATTCATAACCCAGGTACAGGGAAACCGCGTTCCTGCGGTACTTTCTTTCCCCGCCGTTAATCGACATCGCGCCCAAATCCGTATTGTAACGCAGACCGGCGATAACCATCCCCGGTCCGTACGGCATCGCCCCTTCAAGCCCGGCGGTAAATCCCAGGGGGAAGACAGACCAAGAAAGCGTGTCTTTTTGTCCGTCCTTGTCCCGGTACTCGGTCTTCCCAAGCGGAACGGACGCATAGAACCCGGCAAGGGGAGAAAGCCTGATGCCGCCGACCCTGAAATTCATTTTGCCAAGAACGGGAATTTCCAGGGAAACGTTTGTGTATTTTTTATTTTTCAAAACCGGGTCGCCGGACGGGCCTGATTCAAGACCCCGGTAAACCAGGGTATCCCCGGTAAGGAGCAGTTCAAGCTGGACGGAGAACAGGGAATTGAGCCTGAGCGTGCCGGAAACGCCGCCTTCCAGATTCAACGCCGAAGCCCCCGGAGACCGCTCGTCCGGTTTAACGTACCAGCGCCGGGAAAGACCGGCCCTGGCGCCCAGTACAAAGAGGGGATCCGGCCAGGCATTGTCCGCCGGGGTTTGGACGGTCAGTTCATGGATATGGGAAAAAAGCCATTCCACAAGGCCCGGCAGACTTTCCATGGCGTCGTTAATATCGTCGTATACCAGATCGTCGGTATAGATCATCGTGGAACCGGCCATATCCCACAGCCACAATTGCAGGTAATATTCCCCGGCCGGTTCCCCCGGATACACGCCGCCGGTAAGGGCGTAGCGGGCCCCGCCCGCCAGACTGGGGACGGGGGGCATGTCCGTCGGGATTCTTGATCCGGGAGGAACAGCGGCAACCCGGGGATTATACTTTTGAAGATCAATTACCGATTCCATGATCCCGTCGTGGAAACGGCGGATCATCTCCGTTTCTTCTCCCGCCAAGGGAAGCACCGCGACAAACGCCTTCCCCCCGGAGTCCAGGCCCGAGTTGTTTGCCGGAGCCTGCGCGGAAACCGGAACGGATACGACGGACAAAACAACCACAAGCCAGGCGCCCGGGAGGAATCTGCTCTTTCCGGTCATGGTCTTCCTCCTTTTTGTTTGGTGAAAAATCCCAGTTCATATCCCACGGTAAACGAGATCATTCTGCGCCCGAATACTTCCGCGCCCCGGGCTTCAAATTCCCCCAGGTCCGCGGCATAGCGGAGATCGGCGATAAGCATGCCGGGCCCGAATTGCATCGCCCCGCTTAAACCGCCGAGAAACCCCACGGACGGGGAAACTTTGTAACTCAAAGATTCTTTGCCGCCCGACAGGGAGTCCGAAGCTTTGAGCTTCCCAAGGGATAAAAGGTAATACGCGCCGATAAACGGGGAAAGCCTGAAATCCCGGGGGTAAAAATCAAATTTTACAATCAAGGGGATCTGGAAAGAGAGGGCCGTATAATCTTTGGTGTACCGGTTATAACTGGTGATCGGGCCCGTGTAGGCCCACATGGACGCTTTATCCCAGGTAAAGACCGCCTCTGTCTGGACACTCAGAAACGAAAGAAGGCGCAGATTGGCCTGCAGCGCTATGTCCAGGGCAACGGACATGGTGTCGCCCCCGGTAAAGGGAGTATCGTCCGAGGGGGTATAAAACCGCAGCGAGGGCCCCGTCCTGAGGCCCAGATAGAGCCAGTCGGTATCAAGGCCCTTTGCCGGGGCCGCCTGCGCGCCGGGATCTTCCGGCTCTTCCGTGCCGAAACGCCCTGTTTCGACCCATTCTTCCGTCCGCGTCTGGGCAAAGAGCGGCGGTACGGCAAACAGCAGCGCCGTAAACAACAGCGCCGTTACCGCCGCCGACGGAAGCTTTTGCCGGGGATGTTTTTTCATAGCGCCTCCTTTTTTGCTTTCAATCGGGGTCATTTTCTCTCAAAGGTCCCTGTAGTGCCACTGACCACGATTTCATAGTTGGCCGATAGACCATAAACCGTTGACGACCCTATAAAGCTGTTAAGCTTGAAACGACCGACCATCGTGGTCAAGGTAGAATAGGCACCGGCAAGTATCGTCTTTGTACGCCAGTCGGGTTCAAGATACCCCGCAAAAGTACCATCTTCCAAATGGCTTTCCAGATCGATGTTAATTGGATCCACTCCCGACAGGGTGATGGGGCCAGCCGTAAACGTTATAAAATTGTTATTACCCCCCGAATAAGCAAGGGCTATACCTGTCGTAATCCGGACGTTGTCCGTCAGGGTAAACTTCTGCACCGGGCTTGCGCCGTCGTAATCCCAAATATACACATACTCCGCTGTGGTAGTACCCTGCAATTCCGTAGTTCCCCGGTTACATATATCCCTGGAACTGCCAACCCCGATGTTGCCGGTTATTGTGGCATTATTGGCATTGAACAGGGTGTCCCCCCAGTGGACAAAGACCCCGCCGCCCTGCCGGACTGCGTTATTGTCGATAACCTCGCCCCCATTCATGTTAAAGGATCCGTGGGCCACATAGACCCCGCCGCCGCCGTGGGGATAGGTGCCACTGGTAGAACGGTTATCGGTAATCTGGCCGCCGACCATGATGAAGCCGTCAGTTGGACCGATGTTGTTACCGTTTACCAAAACGCCGCCCCCGGCACCCGCGGTTCTGTTGTTGGAAATGGTTCCGCCGTCAAGCAGGAAGTCGGCGTTACCCTTAAGGTAGACCCCGCCGCCGCCCTCCATGGCGGCCACGTTGGGGTCGCCCGAGGCGGCGCCGGTGGCGGTATTGCTTGTTATTGTACCGCTTGTAAGGATAAATTGGCTGTGATCGGAGCCGCCCGTACCCGCTTCCACATACACACCGCCGCCGGATCGGGCCCTGTTTCCGGTAATGTTCCCGGAGAAATCAACCATGCTATTCCCGCCGACATAGATGCCGCCGCCGCCGCTGCCGCTGACAATCCCGGGGAAATCTCCTCCGGTAACATTGATGTTTTCAAAGGTCAGATCCGCGCCGCCGGTGATGCTCAAGACCCGTTGGGGCGAAGCGCCCCGAAGAGTACTTGGGGTGGCGGCGTCATTACTGCCGATGGTTACTTTTTTATTGGCGCTTAAGCTTAGATCAATGTTAAAAGCGCTGTCGCCGGAAGTCGTGCCCCCATTTGCGGCGGTCAGGTCGCCTATGATAAGGACTTTTTCTATCCCGTCTTTTGCCGCTTTCTGTACCGCATAGGCCAGGGTCTTAAAGGGGCGGGACTCGGAACCGCCGTTATAATAATCGGGCCAGTCGTCCTTGCCGCCCGCTTTTACATAATAATACTGGGGGCCCTCGCTTACCACCGCTACGTAATCCTGGGTTGTTATACCGTCTTCAGCAGTTACGGTATAGACCGCTTCCTGGTCGGAAAAGGTAATCAGACCATTGCCGGGACTTACAGTACCCGGATGATTCAGGTCAATCGTCGCGTACATATCTTTTTCATCGGTCCCGTAGGGTACCTGGATAACGATAGGGATCTTTCCGTCAGACCGGGGTTTCTGTCCAATAACCACATTGGGAATGCGCTCTGCAAGGGCCGAGTCTTTGAAAACCTTGAAATCGAAAATCCCGGTATCAGCGGAGGGATCCACCGTGACCGTCACGATGTAGTCTTTCGTACCGGTGTCTTCCGCCGTGACCGTATACGTTTTCATATACGTATGCGGATATGGGCCAGAAAAAGTATCAGTTAAGCTTACTGTCGTTCCGGGATCGGGAGGGATGCTGACACCTGGGGCACTGAGAGATTTGCCGGTTTGAACTATTTTTGCGGGCAGGACAGAGGGTGTGCCACTGGGCACATGGATGGTAATGGTACCCGGGGAACCTTGAACAACCGACCCTTCGGCCATGGAACCTCCCGGCAGTTCAAGGTCAAACCATATAATTTCGCCCACAGTAGATGCTTTTACGATGACGCTTACTTTGTAGGCCCGCGAGGAACCGTTGTCCCCGTAAACCGTGTATGGTACCGGGGAAGTAAAATCCCGCGACATCTCCGAGCCGGGGAGTACGTATTTTCCGATATACTCTATAACCGGGCTTAGATTGGTCACGTCCAAAACGGTGGAGGGCAAAATTACCGTAATGGGAGTAATGCTATTTATGCCGGGCGGCCTGGGCCGTATGATAACCTCTTCATCGGGAATGCCAAAAGAAAAGGAGGTTATCCCCACACCGTCGGAAAGCCCATAGAAACTGGTCCCGGATTCTATCCACTCCAGCATCGGGCTGGAACAGGCGGTGCATACCGCGAAAATCACCGGTAAAACGCAAAATTTTTTCATTCTGGCGCCCCTTTTTAATTCATCCTTACAAACAAAATTAAAAGAATTTTACACCGGCATGACACCGCATTCTTTTACGTACAGCCGTAAAGCCAATTCCGCAATTCCGGTTCCGGGATTAACGCTTATACCATTTTGCCCTTTTAAACCGGACGGAATACACCTGAAAAACAAAATTTTCTTGCTGGACAAAGTTTGCATGGGGGAAATATATCATACGCATAAAAAAAGTCAAGACAGCGCAAGAAGGCTCAAATGGTTCAAATTTTACCCGGAAAACCGCCGGAACGGAACAAAAAAAAGAGCGGAGGCAGGCTCCGCTCTTTTTTCAGGGCCTGTCCGAAAAGTTTGAAAAACTTGTCCGGGCAGCTTCCTTAGCGCTACTTTATATACAGCTCCCTGGGGGTGTACTTGGTGTGTAACAGCTTGTGCGCCTTGTGGCTGCTGGGTTCACCGAGAAATTCCTTGTACACCTGCTGTATAAACGGATTCTGGTGGGAACAGCGGTAGGCGGACTGCTCGTCATCCCGGTAGGTACCGGCGATGCGCTTTGAGCGGACTTCATCGGTACAGCCGTAGGGCTGGCCGCCGCCGCCGATACACCCGCCCCTGCAGGCCATGACTTCCACAAAATGGTAGGGCACGTCTTTTCCCGCGTCGCGGGCCGCGCGGATTTTATCCAGCACCGCGGCGATATTGCCCATTTGGTGGGCGACGGCAATGCGTATTTTCGTACCATTCCTGAAATCCACCTCCGCTTCCTTGACGCCGTCGAGGCCCCGGGCCGGCTTGAAGTTCACGTCTCCCAGCTCGTTCCCGGTTACAAGGAAGAAGGCGCTGCGTACCGCCGCCTCCATAACGCCGCCGGTTGCGCCGAAGATCGTTCCCGCTCCGGTGTAGGGGCCCATGGGGTTATCGGCGTCTTCTTCGGGCAGGGCCATAATTTCAATGCCCGCCTGCTTGATCATCCGGGCAAGTTCCCTTGTGGTAATGGAAATATCCACGTCACTGCCGTGGCCGGCGCTCTTCATGTCGTCATTGCGCTTTGTTTCCCACTTTTTCGCGGTACAGGGCATAACCGACACGGAGAAAACCTTGTCCGCGTTAACGCCGGCCTTGTCCGCCCAGTACGCCTTGATCATCGCGCCCATCATCTGCTGGGGACTCTTGGCCGTGGAAAAGTTCGGAATCATGTCCGCGTAGTATTTTTCCATGTAATCGACCCAGGCGGGGCAGCAGCTTGTAATAAGGGGTATCGCGCCGCTTTTTTCGGTAAGCCGTTTTACCAATTCCGTGCCTTCTTCCATGATCGTAAGGTCCGCGGAAAAGTTTGTGTCGAATATTGTATCAAAACCCAGTCTGCGCAGGGCGGCATATATTTTTTTTGTGACAATCGTTCCCGGCTCAAGACCGAATTCTTCGGCGATTGCGACGCGCACCGCCGGGGCAATCTGTACAACGGTATGCTTGTCAGGATCCAAAAGCGCGCTCCACACCGCCGCCGTATCGTCCCGTTCGTAAATCGCACCGACAGGGCAGTGAGCGGCGCACTGGCCGCATTTAATGCAGGGGCTTTCCCCAAGCGGCGCGTCGGCGGCGCTGGCTATCTTGCCCTTTATGCCCCGGCCCAAAAACTCCAGGGCCCAGACATTCTGCATTTCCTGACACACCTTGACACAGCGCCCGCAGCGGATACACTTCTCGGGGTTCAGGATAATTGACGGGTTGGAATCGTCAATGGGAAAGGCGTTAAGCACTTTCCGGTAAGGACTTTCCCTGATGCCGAATTCCGCGGCCAGCTCCTGAAGTTCGCAGTTGCCGTTCCGGGGACATTGAAGACAGTCACTTGGGTGATTTGAAAGAATAAGCTCCAGCACCGTGCGGCGGGTGGCAATGATCTCCGCGTCGTGGGTGATAATGTCCATGTTTTCCGAAACCGCGGTAGTACAGGCCCGCACCATCCTGGGGCTTCCCGCCATGCGGACTATGCAGATTCCGCATGACGCCCAGGCGGGAAGATCGGGGTTATAACAGAGGGTGGGAACTTTTATGTTTACTTTTTTGGCCGCTTCCAAAATAGTAGTCCCGTCCTCGACCTGAATGGAAATGCCGTTTATTTTGAGGTTTACCATTTTCAACTCCTATTAACCTTTGCTGATGGCGCCGAACTTGCAGGTCTTGAAACATTCGCCGCATTTAAGACACGCCGCCTGATCGATACCGTACGGAGGCCGTTTTTTATCGGGAAATTTGGAAGGATCCGATGCGGCAATACAGTTCGCGGGACACTTTTTCGCGCACGCTCCGCAGCCAATACACTTTCCGGCGTCTATGGTGAACCTCACCAAATTCTTGCATTTGCCGGACCGGCACTTTTTATCCCGGATATGTTCCAGATACTCTTCCCGGAAATTCTTTATCGTAGACAGGGTAGGATTCGGCGCCGTCTGGCCCAGGGCGCAGAGGCTTGCCTTGGACATGGCCCTGCCGATAACGTCAAGCTTTTCAAGATCCGCCTCTTCGCCGTTGCCTTTGGCGATTTTTTCCAGAATGTTAAGAAGCTGGGTCGTACCGATACGACAGGGCGAACACTTGCCGCAGCTTTCGTCAACACAGAAGTCCATGTAGAACCTGGCTACGTCAACAACACAGTCGTCCTCGTCCATGACAATCATGCCGCCTGAGCCCATCATTGAACCGTTGGCGGTAAGGCTTTCGAAATCAATGGGGGTATCCAGCACTTTCTCCGTCAAAATACCGCCGGAAGGGCCGCCGCTCTGCACACCCTTGAACTTCTTGCCGTCTTTAATGCCGCCGCCGATTTCAAAAATGATCTCCCGCAGCGTCGTCCCCATGGGAACTTCCACAAGCCCGGAATTTTTGACTTTGCCGGTAAGGGCAAA
>JAIRWM010000171.1 GCA_031268975.1 Treponema sp.
CCTATCATCAAATCGGCGTTGATTATGCCCGGGTGATAGCCGGGTTTAACGTCCGGGCCGAATTTGCCGCGAACATAACGGAAGACCTTTCCGGCGATGACGGCGGGATATACAATCCCCACCTTGCCTGGTCTCTTGGTTTTGACCGTGATCTACAGGGTGTTAACCTCAACCTTCAGTGTAACGAAACAATACGCCTGTTTGATAACAAGGTGAACGGCGATCCCCTGCTGGACGTTGAAGGAGGCAGTGATATAACCGCCACGCGGATCACCGCGATAGTTTCAAAAAAATTTTTCCGTGAAGAACTTGAAGCGCGGGTCGCCGTTATGTGGGGTATGGAAGACAGGGATTTTCTGATCATGCCCGCGTGTATCTGGACAAGAGACGGCGTGTCCGTTGAACTTTCAGGCGGCATTTTCGGCGGCGGCAAAGGCGGGCAGTTCGGGCAGTTCCGTGACAACAGTTTTGTAAAAGCCGCGCTGAGCTATCGTTTTTGACAGTCCAGGCTCTTTCAAATTGGCCCGCGCCGGACGGCTTGTTCCTCGTCCTGAAACAGTTTAAAAACTTCCCGGTCAAAGTTTTCCCCCAAAAAGGCGGAAAAAGGCTCCGGTACGGGCGCCGTTAAAAACCGGGGGAATCCGGCGGGGTTCTCCGGAAATTCCAGCGAAAGGGCGTGAAGGAAAAAGCCGCGCTTTTGCCGGGAACCGTACTTCCGGTCTCCCCACAGGGGGAAACCGTGATGCGCCGCCTGGGATCGGATCTGGTGGGTGCGCCCGGTTTCCGGCGTTACAACGGCAAGGGTCATGTTCCGGGATTTTGACCAGGCGGCGGGACGTATCCGGGTAATCGCTTCCTTTTCACCCTGTTTCGCAAAGCTTTTCCGAAGCTTTTTGTCCCGGAAAAGGGAATCTTCCCAGGCCGCCGCCTGTTTGAGTGTTCCTTCCAGTACCGCGACGTATGTTTTGACAAGCGTTCCCGCTTCCAGCACGGCGGAGAATTGCTTTGCCCCCTCCAGGGTGGTTGAAAAGGCAATGATCCCGCTTGTGGGTTTATCCAGCCGGTGAAGCGGCCCGGGCCGGAAGGAAAGGGAGAACGGGATTTTGCCTTCCAGGTACGATTGTACCCGCACATTCAGGTTGTCCCTGTCCGGGCCGTGAACGGCAAGTCCCGCCGGTTTATTGACGACAAGCAGCCCCGCGCCTTCAAACAGAATGTCCAGAGGGAGCAGGGCCTTTCCCGGCACGGAACGCATACCGCCGGTTTCCCGCACTTCGCGCCCGGCGGGGATTTCCGGGATCAGGATAACGCTTCCGGTACGGACCCGGTCCGCCCCCGCGCCTGGTTTTCCGTCTACAAGAACGCTTCCGGTACGGAGGAGCCGGTACAGGGCGGAAAGGGGCAGGGCGGGCAGGGCTTTCCGCAGCACCCGGTCAAGGCGGCGGCCGCTGTCGTCGCCGGCGGCGATAAGGGTCACGGGCACAGTATACCCAAACGGACCGGCCGGCGATAGCGCGACATGGATGTCGCTCCCAGCCGCCACGGACGGCGGCCCCCCGGCCAATGACCAAAACGCCCCCGCGTTTTGGATCGATATGGATGTCGCTCCCGGCCGCCACGGACGGCGGCCCCCAGCCAATGACCAAAACGCCCCGCGTTTTGGATCGACATGGATGTCGCGCCCCCTTTCGGCTTTTTCGCCGATATGCTACGGTTAAACCAATGACTTCGGCTTTGTCGCAAAGGACGGATTTTTTCCGGTCTTTGTTTGAGAATTCCATTTTTTTGTCCGCGTTGACCAGTTGGTTTCTTGCTCAGCTTATCAAAACAATAATCATGCTCCTGCGGCCAAGGTCAAAACGCCGCCGCCCCAGAGACACCATTGAAACATTTCTCTGGCGGACCGGAGGCATGCCTTCAAGCCACTCCGCCCTTGTCGCGTCACTGACTTTTTCAGTGGCCTTTTCCGAAGGGGTGCAGTCAAACCTCTTTGTGGTAACCTTCATGTTTGCCCTTATTATTATCCGGGATTCCCTGGGCGTGCGCCGGTCATCCGGGATCCAGTCCAGGGTGCTCAACATGCTGGGGCGGCAGGTTTCGGAAAAGCTAAAAGTGGATTATCACCCCGTTAAAGAAATTCACGGCCACGCTCCGCTGGAGGTGGCGGTGGGAATACTGCTGGGAATTTTTATCGCCACCGCGTACCGCTTTCTGTAGGTTTTCCATGTCTTTGCGGTCTTTCCTTTCCGCGGCTTTTTTCCCGCTTGTTTCAGGGGCTGCTGTATCCGCCCTGGCGCTTGTCATGCTCCAGTGGACGCCCGGAGGGAAATCGTGGATCCCGCTGGAAATGCCCGATACGGTTCCCGGCAGGGAGCTTGACAAGCGGCTTCGGGAAGCGGGAATTGTTTCCGTTTCGGCGTTTTCGACAACGGTTTTACTCAACGATTTTGACGTAATCCGGGATATCCCCCTGGATCGCTACGGCGAATATGTGGAGCCCGGCGATCCCCGGAACGACGGCTATGCCGAACGCCTGCGGAATTTTTTTATTGCCGGGGGAAAATGCCGATTCTTTCTCCAGACAGGCTTTTGGGGGCGGCGCGGGCTTTTAAAGCGGCTTGGCCCGCTGCTGGCGGATATATCGCCGGAACCGTCCGCCCACTGGACGCTGGGGAACCCCGGGGCGGCGGAGTTTCCCGCGCTGTCGTGCGCCGTGTTTATTATCGCGGCGATGGGGTTTATCCTTTCGGAGACGCGGCTCCTTTCCCCGCTGTTCCGCCGCTTTTTTGGCCGGACCGAGACGGTTTTCCCGTTCGGCGCGGCCGCTGCCGTTTTTGTCCTTTTCCCGCTGGCCCTTGAAGGCGCAGGGGGGCTTTTGGCCGCGGGGCTTTTCGCCGTTTTGTTTCATACCCTGAAACCTGTTTTACGGGAGTATTTCAGGCAGTACCGGAAAAATTTCCGCCGGACGACCGGGAAGGAATACCGGGAACTGGCCGGCCTTTATCCGTTCCACTGCGCCGCGGCCCTGTGTTTCCTTCCCGCGTACATCCTGTGCTGCGTTTCAGGCGGAATCGGCCCGGTTACCGCCGTCCCGCTGCCCGTTCTTTTCGCGGTTTCCCTGTTCCTGTCGTACAAGGCCGAATCGTCCGTGGAACGGAACGCGTTTTTTCCCCAGCCCATCCGCCGCGCCTTTTCCCCGCGCGCCTTGATTCACCCCGCCGCGCCGGTTTTTGCCGCCGGATTTCTTGCGGCGCTGCTGTTCCGCCCCGCCGCGCTTCCGGCGGAGGTATCCGGCCCCTACGCCCCGTTCCCCGGCCCCGAAGCATATGCCGCCCACGCCGCGTTTCAGGAGGCGTTTTCCGTCCGGCCCCTGCACGGAGGCGGGGGAGAATATGGTACATACACTCTGGGGGAAGACGGCCTTATTGAAAGCTTCCAGCCGGCAATACCCGCCCAACAAACGCGCGCGAAACATTGAGCGCGTCTTTCAGAAATATCAGCACGGCGTAGGCCCAGTAATGGTCACGGCACCCCGCAAAGGCCAAAGGGCCGCCGTCCCAGCGCGGCGCCCGTGCCTGGGCCAGGCGCACAAGGGGGGGGGTACTGGCGGGGCCTGTCGCCGTGAACGTCACGGGGCAAGCCCGTGCCGCTCACGGCGACACCCGCCTGCGCCGTTTCTCCGTGTGCGCCTGGTATATCCTCCGGGCGCCGCCGTTTCGCGGGTTCCGCGTGTGTGATCGCGCGAACCGTTGAGTGGGCGCGGCGCGGGCCCGGTAAATGTAACAGTAACATATAAAGGCCGAAAGGCCCGCCCCGCCGTCGCGCGCGAAACATTGAGCGCGTCTCCCCGGTAAAAGCAACACGGCGTAGGCCCAGTAATGGTTACAGTATCCGGTAAAGGCCAAAAGGCCGCCCACCTCACGAACACCACAAACTTTTTGTCAGCGTACCCCGCGTTCCGGCTTCCGCGGCGCACTGCTCAGGCTGAAGCCTTCGCGCCTTTGCGCGGTGCTTCGGCCTTTACTTGCGCCAGGCGGTGCTACCGTTATCCCTTAACAGCCCCTGTCGGGACTGCTTGGCTCCGCCAGTTTTGCCTTGATCTCCGCAAAAGTATATCCCTGTTCCAAAAGTTCAAGGATTTCTTCACGGCCCATCTCAAGGCCTTCTTCACGGCCTTCTTCACGGCCTTCTTGGCGGCCTTCTTCTTCCCTGACGGCAAGGGCGTCGTCCCAGTTCCATTCGGTTAAAAGCATGTTTATTACCTCCGAGGAGTGTTCTTCCAGGAATTCTTTCAGTATGTTGTT
>JAIRWM010000176.1 GCA_031268975.1 Treponema sp.
TGTTTACCACCTGGCAATAGTTCTTGAAAAATGTGTCGAAATCGGATTCCGCGGCGGGAATCCAATCGTCTCTGTGCGCCATGATGCGCTCCTTTCCGAGTATGTTTTCAGGCCGGTTATACAACCCGCCGTAAAAGTACGTCCCGTTGCGGCGGAAGTACGTCCCGCCGTGGCGGAAGTATGTCCCGTTGTCGTGGCGGGATGTCCCGCCGCCTTGGCGGGATGTCCCGTTGCCTTGGCGGGATGTCCCGTTGCTTTGGCGGGATGTCCCGTTGCTTTGGCGGTAGGCCCCGCCAAGCTGGAAGTAACCCCCGCCGTCACGGCGGTAGACCCCGCCAAGGCGGAAGTAACCCCCGCCGTCACGGCGGTAGACCCCGCCGTCACGGAAGTAGCACCCGCCGTCCTCGCGGTCGGCTCCGCCAAGGCGGAAGTGGCACCGACGCAACGTGCTTCGTCCAGTACCCACTAGTCTGGCCTGTGCCGGTGGGAAATGTGTCGGTCGCCGTATTCGGGTTGTCCCCGGCGTTCAGCGTGTTGTTGCGGTAGAAATAGTTGCCGCTTTTATAATAAAACACCGCGTGGCCGTTTTCGCCTGGGTTACTGCCGCTGGTGGCGGTGTTGGAGGCGCTCCCCGGTGTGTGGGTGGTGTTGGTGGGGGAATCGCCGTAGATGATCCCGCCGATTTTGCTAAAGCTGCCGGTATCGCCGACAGACACGCCGCCGTCGACGGACACGCCGCCGCCGAAGGCGGCGGTATTGCCGGAGATTTCACCGTATTCCATGGTAAAGCTGCCGTGATTGACATATACGCCGCCGCCGCCCCAGGAGGTGGCGGTATTGCCGGAGATTGTGCCGCCTTTCATGGTAAAGCTGCCGTAGCTGACACGCACGCCGCCACCGAAGAAGGCGGTATTGCCGGAGATTGTGCCGCCTTCCATGGTAAAGACGCCGGCGCCGACAGACACGCCGCCGCCGTCGACGGACTCGCCGCCGCCGGAGGCGGCGGTATTGCCGGAGATTATGCCGTCTTTCATGATAAAGCTGCTGAAGCCGCCAGAAACAGACACGCCGCGGCCGGTATTGCCGGAGATTTCGCCGCCTTCCATGGTAAAACTGCCGCTGACAGGCACGCCGCCTTCTATGGTAAAGATGCCGGAGACAGACACGCCGCCGCCGGTATTGCCGGAGATTACGCCGTTTTTCATGGTAAAGCTGCTGCCGCTGCCAGAGACAGACACGCCGCCGCCGTTGGTGGCGGTATTGCCGGAGATTACGCCGTCTTACATGGTAAAGCTGCTGCTGCCGTAGCCGTAGCTGTCGACATACACCCCGCCGCCGGTGGTGCCGGTAGTGGTCGTATTGTTCTGTATCTTCGAGCCGGCCCGCATAAAGAGGATCCCGCCATTTACCGCTACCAGCGAGGCGTTGTTGTCGCCGCGGCCTTCCAGGGGACTCCGCAGGATAAGGGTTTGACCGGCCCCGGTACGCAGCAGGTTTCCCGTGGTTCCGACGGGGTCAAGGGAAAGGGTTTTCTCCCCCCGGAGGGATACCGTGACGCCGGTAACGGAACCAAAGGTAGGAGCGGAGTCGCCGTCAAGGGCGATGTCTCCGGTAAGGGTAATAACATAGTTCTTGTTATCCCCGCCGGCCTTTATGGCGGCAATGGCGATATCCCATCCGGACACGTCGGCGGCCTCGAAGCTGGTAATGCTGGCCGAGGCGCCAAAGTCTTCGGTGTCTATGTCTATCCAGCCGCCGGCAGAGTTGGAACAGGCCGCAAGAACCGCGAGGAGGAGGAACAGTGGTAAAAGGAAAAAACTACTTAGCGCGCGGCTTGGGGGGGGGGGGGTACAGGGTGTCTTTTTCCGTACGGTATACGAAACGGCGGATTGTTTCCATGGCTGGCACGCTCCCTGGTATAGTGGACTTGTCCGGCGTCTGCCGGCGGGAGCCGGGCGGGGCCTGGCTCCATGGGGGTAATTGTACCCCCGCACGCAAGGATTTGTCAAGGCAAACTTTCACGAAGATACGGCGCCCGTGCCCTGGGCCAGGCGCGCAAATATGGTACTGGCGGGGCCTGTCACCGGGAAGGGCGCAGGCGTGCCCGCGCCCTTCCCGGTGACACCCGCCTGCGCCGTCCCCCTGTGCGCGCCTGGTATATCCTCCGGGCGCCGCCTCTTTGCCGTATCTGCGGTGCGGGGGGTGCGCTCTGGGGCGTGTGCCGTTTCCGGTGAGACCCGCCCAGCAAACGCATTCGAACTGGTGAGCATGGCACCCCGGTGATGGCAGCATGGCGTAGGCCCAGCGTTGGCTGCTGTTACGATAAAGGCCAAAGGGCCGCCGCCCGTGCCTCGCCCGGCAAACGCGCGCGAAACATTGAGCGCGTCTCCCGGTAAAGGTAACACGGCGTAGGCCCGGTGTTGGTCACAGTATCCCGCAAAGGCCGAAGGGCCGCGCAATCGTAACAGTACCTCGCAAAGGCCAAAGGGCGCCCGGTAACCGCGCGCGAACCAGTGAGCGCGTTTCTCCAGCAATGGCAGCACGGCGTAGGCCCGGCAATGGCTGCTGTTACGACAAAGGCTGAAAGGCCGCCGCCCGGCAAACGCGCGCGAACCAGAACGCGCCCACCGTAAACCGGATACCGCGAAATGGCGGCGCCCGGAGGATATACCAGGCGCGCACAAAGAAACGGCGAAGGCGGGTGTCAGCAGGAAGGGCGCGGGCCTGCCCGCGCCCTTCCTGCTGACAGGCCCCGCCAGTATCATACCCGCGCGCCTGGCCCAGGCACGGACGCCGCCTCTTCGTGCTTACCGGGCGGGCGGCGGAAAACACGCTTTCCTTGTTTTTTCCCCGCCGCCCAGGTATATTTACAGTATGGGTTCGCCGTATGGGGGCCCCGCCGGGCCGCGGGCCGGCATATTCAGTAAAGCGCGTTCCCCAATGGCCGGTTTTTCCGGCAGCCGGGAACCGGGAGGACAAGTATGAAAAATCCACGAAGCTATCTTGATCTCGGGTCGGTATACGATGAAATTTTTGACGCGGCCCGGCGTTTCAGGGACGAATTCCAGCATAATTTTAACGGTTTTGACCGGGCCGATTTTGCCCGGCACGGCGATCCGTTTGTCAAATACTGCTTTGACGAAAACACCGATTACTATCCAAACTACTCGTATCCGCCGATGAACGCGTATATGAGCCCCGACAGGAGCCTTACCTTTGAATTCGCCCTGGCGGGTTTTGACGAGAAAAACATCAGTCTTGTGTTTCAGGGTGATTACATGGTTTTTTCTGCGGCGATTGTTCCGCCGTCAGGCGGGCAGGGCGTCCCGTCCGCCGCCGAAGCCGGACAGGGCGGCGGGGGCCGATTCAGCGGTGAAGTCGGCGATGGCCGTGAGGTCGGCGGCGGCGATGAAGGCCGCGCGGAAGCGGGCGGCGGGCCGGAAAATGTACGTTACTTCAAGCGGCGGCTTAAACTCAGGGACATTGAAAAGCAGAAATACTATGTGCCGCAGGACAAATACGCCCAGGACGAAGTAAAGGCTGTTTTCAAAAACGGCATACTCAAAGTAACCGTTCCGCCGAAAGACGTGCCCGATCAAACCGAAGGGATCCGGATTGAGATTGTGAAGGAAGGTAACTGAACCGCTTCCTGCGGCAGGGTTCGCCTTTGCGGAAAAGCTCCCCGCGTTACGGAACGGCTCGAAGGCGCCGGCCGTTTCGTGGTATCTTTGGGCATGCAGAGGATCTTTTCCTGTTCCGCCCTGGTTTTGAGGGTGCGTTCCGCCGGTGAATCCAACCGGGAGGCTTCGTTCCTGTGTGCCGAAGAAGGGGTCTTTACCGCCACCCTGTTCGGCGGCCCAAAAAGCAGGCTCCGTTCCCATATTTCTCCGTTTAACTCGGGTACGCTGTGGTTTTACCGGGATACGTCCAGGGAATTTCGCAAGGTCAACGACTTTGACGTTGTTTCCTGGCGGCCGGGTCTGCGTGAACGGTATGAGCGTTCCCAGGCCGCCTCCGGCATCGCGGGGATTGTCCTTAACAGCCGGGGCGGGGGCGGGGCCTTTGCCCGGGCCGTGGATCTGGTTTGCGAAAGCCTTGACGCTCTTGAAAACGCCGATGAAGCCTGCTGTCAGCGGCTCCTTGTTCTTTTTATGTGGAATTGGGCCGGGGTTTTGGGGCAAAAGCCCGGTCTGGGTTTCTGTTCATCCTGCGCTTGTGAAGCGGCCGGCGATGAGGTACTATGGTTTGTCCGGGGGGAAGGGCTTCTGTGCGGCAAATGCTTCCACAAAGTCCGCCTGTGGGCGGCCGCTTCCGGCCGGGAGGCGGGGCTTGCGCTGGGGCCCGGCGCCCGCCGCTGGCTGGGCGCTGTCGAAGGCCGCCCGCCCGGGGCCGTGTCCCGAATGAGCCTTGACGCCTCTTCTCTTGCCCAGGCGCGGGAGTTTGTCCGGGCGCTTGTTGGCGATGTCATTTCTTGAGGCGGATAACACGAGGTAATTATGAGAGCGGTTGATATTATCGCAAATAAACGGGACGGAAAGGAACTTTCCCGGGAAGAGATACAATTTCTTGTCGACGGATATGTTGCCGGATCCATTCCCGATTACCAGGTTTCTTCCTGGGCCATGGCGGTTTATTTTAACGGAATGACGCCTGGGGAAACGGCGGCCCTTACCGGCGCGATGCTCGCGTCGGGGCGGGTGATGGATCTTTCCGGCATTCCCGGCCCGCTGGTGGACAAACATTCCACCGGCGGGGTAGGCGACAAGACCAGTCTTATCCTTGCGCCCCTTGCCGCCGCCCTTGGAATTCGGGATCCGATGATGTCGGGCCGCGCCCTTGGGCATACCGGCGGAACGCTGGACAAGCTTGAATCGATACCGGGCTACAGGACGAATCTTTCCATAGAAGAATTCCGCGCCTTTTTAAAAAAAGACGGCTTTGCCATGACGGGCCAGACAAAAGACGTTGTTCCCGCGGACAGGCTTCTGTATGCGTTACGTGATGTAACCGCTACCGTGGAATCCATCCCCCTTATTACCGCCAGTATTCTTTCGAAAAAAGCGGCCGAAGGGGCGGATGCCCTGGTCTTTGATGTAAAGTACGGATCGGGGGCGTTTATGAAAGAAGCCACCGAAGGGGAAAAGCTTGCCCGCTCTCTTGTCGCAGCCGGAGAAGCGATGGGAAAAAAGATCATCGCCCTGCTTACCGATATGGACGAGCCGCTTGGGAACATGGTCGGAAATTTTCTGGAAGTAGAAGAAAGCCTTGACTGCCTTGAAGGCCGGGGGCCGGCCGACCTTATGGAGGTAACGCTGGAACTTGCCGCCCGCATGGCCGTGCTGGGAAAAAAGGCCGCCGGCGCCAAAGAAGGCAGGGAACTCTGTGAAGCGTGCCTTGCTTCGGGAAAACCAAAGGAAAAGTTTCTCGCGAATGTGGCAAGCCAGGGCGGCGACGTGAAAAAGCTTCTTGAGCTGAGGGGAAACTGGCGTTCGCCTTTTATGGCGGAAGTGCGTGCCCGCCCTCCCGCCGGGCGCGATGTGTACATTACCAGGATAGACGCATTCAAAGTGGGGCACGCGGCGGTGTCGCTTGGGGTCGGGCGCGGCCGTATCGAAGATACGGTAAGCCCCACGGCAGGCGTACAGTTCCACAAAAAACGGGGGGACAAGGTGCGCTCCGGCGGCGCTGTTATGACAGTATGGGCCGCTTCCGAAGAGGCTCTTGCTGCGGCCCTGCCTTCTCTGGAACAGGCGGTGGAATACGGAACACAGGCGCCGCCTGAAAAAAAACATATCCTGAAAGAAATTTCATGCGGCCGGGAAAATTCTTCCGGCGGGGGCGGCAGGGCGTAATGGACTGGCACAAAACGGAACTTGCGGGAGATTCAGTAAAGGCTTTCGCGGAGAAATATGGCTGCGATCTTTTAATGGCGTCAATACTGCTCCGCCGGGGCGTTACTTCGGGCAAAGATGTACGCTACTTTCTTGAAAGGGATCTTCGCCATCTTCATAATCCGTTTGATCTTCCGGGTATGGAAGACGCGGTAGAGCGGATTCTGGCGGCGAAGGAAGAAGGAGAAAAGGTTCTTGTTTTCGGCGACCGGGACGTGGACGGCATTACCGGAACAGCCCTGCTGACCGGCTTTCTGCGGGAAGTGGGAATTGACGCGGCCTGGCAGCTTCCGCTGCCGAATGAACCCTACGGCCTTTCGGCAAGGGCTGTGGAAGAATTTGCCGCGGACTACGGGACGCTTATCATTACCGTTGACTGCGGCATCTCCAACGCTGAAGAAGCTGCCCGCGCGGCGGAACTTGGCGTAAGCGTGGTGGTAACGGATCATCACAATCCTCCCGAGGTTCTTCCCGCCGCGGACGCGCTTGTAAATCCCAAACTGCCGGGCCGGTATCCGTTCAAGTATCTTTGCGGCTGCGCCGTGGCGTACAAGCTTGTTTCGGCCCTGCGCTTTGCCCTGGAGAGCGAAGTGTACGGCCAGGCTATCTGCCTTCTTAATCTGCGGCCGTCAAACGACGCTTTTGTCATTGAAATCGCCAAAACGCGGAATCTTGCCGTTATCGACACCCTTACCGAAAATGTAGTGCCGGGCATGGTGGGCATTTCCGACACGAGGCTTCCTTCGTTTCTTTCCGGTCAGCAAATACTCACCTGGGATGCTCCGCTTCAGCAAAAAATGCTTTTTCGGATTTTTGGAAACAGTATTGATATGCAGATGATCGATATCGCCCCGGAGGTCTCCAGGGAAATTCCTTCCACCGCGGGTAAAAGTCTTATCCGGCTTAAAGAACTTTCCCGGATTGGCAGGTACGATGAAAAAGGCGCCGGCGAACTTGACGTGCTGGTGAATCTGTTCGCGAGCTTTGCGCGGAAAAAGCAAAGCCAGGCGGCGTCCGCCGAAAGCGGGCTTTTTGACCTTCAGCTTGCCGCTCTGGGAACCATTGCGGACATTATGCCCATGAGGGATGAAAACAGGATCCTGGTACGCTCGGGCCTTGATTCGCTCCGGAAAAAAGCCCGGCCCGGCCTTTCGCAGCTTCTTGCCGCCCTTGATCTGGACGTGCGCCATTTAAGCGCCGAGGACATTTCCTGGTATCTTACCCCGGTGATCAATTCGGCCGGCCGCATGGGTGAACCGGAAAAAGCCGTGTCCCTGCTGCTTGGCGAAAAGCCCGGCGCGGACCTTGCCGCGGAAATTGTGGCGATGAACGAAAAGCGCAGACGCCTTGTCGAGGATATTTATTTCCGCGCCGAGCCGGAAGCCGCCAAAAGCCTTGAAGCCTGTTCCGGCAACATGGCGATTTTTGCCGGAGAAAACATACTTCCGGGGCTTACCGGACTTATCGCAAGCCGCCTTGTGTCGCGTTTTAACGTTCCGTCAATGGTTGTTTCGTTTACGGACGATACCGCCAAAGGTTCCTTTAGATCCGCCCGGGATTATGATCTGGGTTTTCTTTTAAGCCAGTGCGCGGATCTTTTTCTCCGGTACGGCGGACACGACTTTGTCGCGGGGTTCAGCCTGGAACGGAAAAACTGGAACCCCCTGCTTGAACGGCTGGGGATTATCTGCCGCAACATGGAACTAAAGCAGGAAAACGACAGAGTGTACGAAATTGACGCGGAAATTCCCCTTTCGTATTTGTCAAAGTTTGAGGAACCCGCGAAAGGCTCAGGCAAAAAGGATCTTTATGTGCTCCGCCTGGCCGAAGATTTTGAACCTGTCGGGGAACAGAACAGGGCTCCGCTTTTTCTTTCCCGGAAACTTAAAATCAGCAATATACAGCTTATGGGAAAAGACGGGCTTAAGCATGTAAAGCTTACGCTTGATACGGGAAAAAATCCGCCCCGCGATCTTCGCTGGGTCGGGCTTTACTGGAACGCGGCGGACAAAGTTCGCACCGAGTTTGATACCGGTGATACGGTGGATGTCGTGTATACGCTGAGCCGCAACTGGTTTAACGGAAACGACACCCCCCAAATGAAAATTCGGGATCTCAAAAGAAGTTCCCCGGAGGAACACGCATGAAAAAATTATGGCTTTTTTCGTGGGTTCTGTTTACCCTTTTTATTCAGATGCAATGCGCGGGGCAGTCCGCGCCAGACATCGCGTCCGTGGAATCCGCCGCAGCCGCATTCGGGGAATCCGCCGCCGCTGCCGGTGTATCCCTGGCATCCGCTGCGCAGAGGACAACCTTTGCCGTCGTTCCCGACACGGTACGCCCCGGCGATCCATTTGCCGTTGCCGTTACCGCGCCCGCCGGAGTCCGGTCCCGCTGGACGGCCCAGCTTTTCGGGACCGCCGGTAACCGTATCGGGCAGGCGGTGTTTTTCGACCTGCGCGAAGAAAGCTCAAACGGGCCGGTGTGGGCGGCGCTTATGGCCGTGCCGTCGACAGCAGCGCCGGGCAGGGCAATGGTGCGGATTATCGGGGAAAACGGGGCTGTTTTGGGCGAACCGGCTGTCGTTATAGAAAGCAGGGAATTCAGGACAGAAAATCTGCCGTTGACCAATACTATGTCGGATATCCTTACCGTTCCCGATCCGCAAAAAACCCTGGAAAGCCGGCGGCTGGCGGAAATTCTAAACCATACCGGCAGCGAAGTATTTTGTACCGGCGGCTTTGTCATGCCGGTAGTTTCCCAGGTACAGACAAGCCGTTTCGGAAACCGCCGGGTATACAGATACCCGGACGGGCGTACCAGTTCATCGATCCATGCGGGAATTGACTGGCGGGCGCCCGAAGGAACCCCGATCACCGTCTGCGCTCCTGGCAGGGTTGTGTTCGCGGGGCCGCGGATTGTAACGGGGAATACGGTTATTATTGAACACATGCCGGGGGTGTATTCCCTGTGCTATCATTTGAGCAGAATCGACCTTGCGGAAGGCCGGATGGTTACATCCGGCGAAAGCCTGGGACTGGCCGGTTCCACGGGTTTTTCCACCGCGTCCCACCTGCACTGGGAAGTCCGGGTAGCCGGGGAAAATACCGACCCCGAAGCATTCCTTGGCCGTACCATTCTTGACAAAGACGCCATAATGAGTAAACTGAATGAATAATCCATACTTTTTAACCAAAAGGAGGTGAATCAAGCTTGGCTCATATTGTAGTCGATGAAAACGAAATGTTGGAAAAGGCCATCAAGCGTTTTAAACGCATGGTGGAAAAAGAAGGCATTATCCGCGAATATAAAAAACGGGAATACTACGAAAAACCCTCCACCATTCTGAACCGGAAAAAGAAAGCGATTGCCCGTAAATTAATGAAAAAAAGCCGTAAAGGCCGCACGGAATACTAACGAGGGTCAACAACAGGCTGGCGGTTCCGCCGCCGGCCGCACGGTTTGTTGGCCGAGGCGGTTCTAACATGTCAGATTTTGGAGTGATTCCGCTTCGTGCGGTTCACAATGTATCCGGAAAAAGCCGATTTCTTCTCACGCTTTTAATAGTCAGCCTTTTCTCCTGCGCATCCGCCCCGGAAAAGTCCGTCCCGGCTGGAGCCGTGGAAGGCCCCGTATGGCGGCCTGTGCCGGGCGAAAACGGCCCCGCAGAAGGGCTTCTGCTCGCAGAAAAAGTCCGCTCCCGGGGCATTGCGGACGCCGCCGGCCCCCGGCTTGAATGGTGGGCGCTCCGGGCGGATTTAACCAACGAAAATATACAGATACGGATCGGCCCTTTGCCGGGAGAAAGCAGCGCTTTCAAGACCCGGCGGCAGGCGGCGGAAACGGACGACCGGGCGGTTTTGGCGGTAAAGGTTTCACGGTTTGCCGGGGAATACGGATGCGCCGCGGCGATTAACGCCAATCCTTTCGAGATTTTACGCGGCAAAAGCCAGATGTTTATCAGAGAAGGTGATCCCCAAATACCCGTGGGGCTTGTAGTTTCCGAAGGTGTTTTGGCGGCCCCTCCCAATCCGCGCTACGACGCGCTGGTGTTTTACGCCGCGGAAAACGGCGCCGTCCTGCCGGGTGAACCCTCCCCCGGCAGCATGGCTTTGGCGGGCCGGGCGGCGATTGTCAGCCAGGACTTTGCCGGAACCGGCGGCCCGGACGGGCCGGGGTTCTCCACAGGAAACCGGCGCATTGAAAACGCCGCCGGCGGTTTTTATAAAATACTGGAAGACGGGGAACCTACCGCCCAGGCCCTTTCCCAAAGAGGCGCCGCCCGGCATCCCCGGAGCGCGGCAGGCATTTCCGCAGACGGCCGTTATCTGTACCTGCTGGTGATAGACGGCCGGCGGCCCGGCAGCGCCGGCGCCACTGAGCTGGAGACCGCGCTTATCCTCAAAGAACTGGGCGCCGCCGAAGCGCTGTGTTTTGACGGGGGCGGTTCCAGCGCCCTGGCGCTGCGGCAGACGAACGGCAGTATCCGCCTGCTCAATAAGCCGGTTCACGGCGGAATTCCCGGCCGTGAACGCGCCGTCGCGGTCTGTCTGGGGATAGTTATGCGCTCCGTTACTTATTAGACTTGTTCGACAACCCCCGTTAAAGCATTGGACCTTACCCCAACTGGTAGATACAAAAATAAGCGGGTAATGCAATGGTAAGGAGAGGAATATGGGAAAGAAGATGAAAGAACGGCGTGTGTACACGAAAGAATTCAAAGCCGAGGCGGTCGCCCTGGCGGAGAGAAGTGGGTGTCGTCGTACCAAAGGTACGCCATCACGTATTTGCGGACTACATCGGGGTGGGTATACCTTACCGTTGTGCTTGATTTGTTTGACCGGTCCAATCCAACCATAGATTTTTTGAACAAAATTGTTAATGCAATGGGTAAAGAACTGGAAGTAAGAATAATGGACTTGTTCGACAACCCGGTTGGTTGTCTCACAGGTCCTTGCAATTTCTCGCCTTACGGCTGCGAAATTGCGGTATTTTAGTGGAAGTTGTTCGATACCTGAAGTTATCGAACAACCCTATTTAATTTTTTAGTTACAGGGGTATGCAAGATGGAAAATTTAGACAAGGTAACTTCTATCCTTAAAAAACAAGGAATAACGGTTTGTGTAGTAACGTCACATGAAAACATAGCTTATTTGACCGGTTATGATGTGCCTTTACCAATAGGTTCCGGTGTTGATTTTGCATTAGGATTCCCGCAGACTTTTGCAGTATTGGATATTGCCGAAAAGAAAATAAAAATGGTAATACAATCAGGACTTGTGAAACATGTAAAGAAAGATCCTGCGATTGATTTTTTTACCTATGATATTTTTGATCACTTTAAAGCTTTTAACATTTATACAAATTTTTATAATGCTGTAGATGGGGCATTAAAAAATTGTAGTGCCTATAAAGATATGCTTGTTGGGGTCGAAATGAACACCATTCCTAAAATACTTGTAGACAGGATACTGTACGTTTGGACTACTGCAGTTTTCAAGGACGTTTATGCAGACCTGTTTGAGTCGAGAAAAGTAAAATCAACTGCTGAGATTGAACTTTTGAGGGAAAGTGCGGTTGCGGCTGATGCTGCACAACAAATTTTAAATGAAATTTCAGAATCCTATGGAATGAATGAATTTGAGGTCTGGGCTAAATGCGTAGATGCAGCTTCGCGAATTTGTGGTGCGCCGGCTGTTGTGTCCGGAGAACTAGAAACAGGAAAACGATGTAATGTTGTAAATTATCCAGGAGGACCAATTGATAAGATTATAGAAAAGGGTGATATGGGGATAATGGATTTTAGCGTGAGGCTAAACGGTTATTGGTGTGACTGTTGTAATACCGTTGTTTTTGGTACAAAACCTACAAAATATCAACAGCATTTTGCAGATACAACAAAAGCAGGATTTGAAGCAGCAGTGAGAACAATAAAACCGGGGGTAAAGTGTAGTGATGTTTATAAAGCGGCAGAAAAGGCGTATGAGCGCTATGGGGAAAAAGTGCCTCATTACATCGGACACCAAATTGGCTGTACGGTAAACGAGGATCCTCGTATAGTGCCTTATGACGACACGCTTATTGAAGAAAATATGGCTTTTTCACTGGAACCGGGATGCTATGAAGGCGAAGCCGGGGACAGTGGAAGCCGTAACGAAAAGATGGTTTATGTTACAGCTTCAGGGTGTGAAATTTTCAACCAATTTAAATGGGGAATGTAGGTTTTTTCCCCTTAAATTTTTTGATATTTCAGGATTTAACTGAAATAAAATATTTTTTGGAGGAAAAAGCATGAAGAAAAGAATGTTGTTCGTAATCTTTGGTGTATTTTTAATGGCAAGTGCGGTGTTTGCCGCTCCTGGTCAACAGCAACCGAAAGAACGAAAGCCCGGCGATAAATATAAGATCGCCCTTTCCAATAATTTCATGGGTAACGATTGGCGCCAGAATATGATCTGGGTTACCAGGCAGGTTATGGCAAAATCGCCCTATAAGGAGAAAGTAGACCTTACCATCGTTAATACTGACAATAATCCGGAAGCGCAGTCTGCTTCTATCGACGCTATGATTCGTCAGGGATACGATGCTATTGTTATTGACTGCTCGTCTCCAAGAGGACTTAATCCGGTAATTGACAGGGCGGTTAAAGCCGGGATCGTGGTAGTTACTTTTGACCAGATCGCCGATAACCCCAATTCTTGGAATATTGAAAGCGACTGGAACTATACTGCCGAAATATCCGCAAAATTTATAGCAGAAGCCTTGGGTGGAAAGGGCAATATTGTTATGGATCGAGGTCTTCCCGGCGCGCCTGTTTCGTTGACTCTCTACAATGTGGCTATGGATATTTTTAAACAATATCCTGATATTAAGGTTGTAAGTGAATTTGATGGTATGTATGCTGAAGGTCCCGCAGAACAGGGCGCCGCCGCTGCGATTACCGCTAATTCGAAAATAGACGTTGTGTACAGCCAGGGGTATTGCGCTTCTATCGGTAATGCCTTCCTCAATGCCAAAAGGCCTCTCCCTGTTATTACCGGCGGTTCTTATATGAACGACTTGAAGTTTGCTATCGAAAATAACAACCCCTCACTTCACTGGTTTTCCAATCTAACCGGCATTGGCGCTATTGCCATTCAAACAGCGATCGACATCCTGGAAGGAAATCCTCCGACAGAAAAGCATATCCTGCTTAAAGACGCCGTATTTTATTCAACCAGACCCGATCTGGGAAGTAAAATCGGCGTAACCCTTCATCCTGTAAAAGAAGGCTATTTTCCCGACAGGCCACCGAGTTTTGCCTATCCTGTTTTGCCCTCGGATTTCCCCGTACAGCTTACCATGGATGAAGTTGTGATAAGGCAGTAATAAAAAGTGGAAAGAGAAAACTAACAAAACAACCTGTCTGTGTGTATTTAATCAGGCAGGTTGGTTTATATATAATACTTGGAGGAAACGGGATGCCGGATCTGGTAATGAAAGATATTTCCAAATCGTTTGGGGCCGTTAAAGCCTTAACGAACGCAACCTTTGAGGCAAATTTCGGGGAAGTCCATGCCCTTTTGGGAGAAAACGGAGCCGGAAAGAGTACTTTGATAAAAATACTTAGTGGTACTCTCCGTCCTGATAGCGGAGAAATAATACTTAACGAAAAAAAACTCACTATAAACAGGCCTGGAGACGCTGTAAAGCTCGGAATTGGGACGGTTTATCAGGAGTTAAGCCTTGTTCCAAGTTTAACCGTGGCGGACAATATGTTTCTCAATATGGGAGAAACGACTATTTTTCGAACAATAAAGAAAAAGGAAAACATCAAAAAAACTGAGGAAATACTTAAAAGATATGAAATTAAGGGGATTAAACCCAGTGATGTAGTTAAAAACCTTTCCTTGCCGTTTCGTCAAATGATCGAAATTGCAAAAGTACTTTCCAGGAGACCGGACGTGATTATTATGGATGAAGCCACATCGGCCTTATCCGATGATAAAGTACAATGGCTTCTTGATATTGCGAAAAGTTACGCTCGGGAAGGGAAAATTATCATTTTTATATCCCATCGTATGGCGGAAGTACGAAGTTGTGATCGTATTACCGTATTCAGGGGAGGCGTAGACGTTGGCGTTCAAAAAAATAGCGAAACAGACGCCGACGAACTTGTTTCGCTGATGCTGGGAAGGAAAATTTCAAACTATTTCCCGGAAATTACCGATCGCACACAGGAAGAAGTTGTACTGGAGTTACAGCAGATAACGTCGGGAAATTTGTTAAAAGATGTGAATTTAACGCTTCAGAAAGGTACGGTTATGGGAGTAGGCGGGCTTGCCGGACAAGGACAATCCACATTGTTTCAGGTACTAAGCGGCGCGCTTCAGGCCCGGGGTAAAATCATCTTACGGGGAAAACAGGTACGGTTCAATAATCCCTACCAAAGCCAAATCGCCGGGGTGGGGCTTATCCCGGAAGATCGGGGCAGCCAGGGACTTATTTTTCCTCAGACCATCAGTGAGAACATACAACTTCCGGTATTAGGTAAGATGAAATATATGGGAATTTTTACCGATAACAATCGGTTAAAAAATGTTGTGAAAGATGCTATGACCAGATTCGCAGTAAAAGCGCCCGGAGCGGATACGGTTGTTACCGAACTTTCAGGGGGAAATCAGCAGAAAGTAGTATTCGCGAAAGCATTGTCTCAGCTTCCTGAACTTATCCTAATGTTTGATTGTACCAGAGGTGTAGATGTAGGTACTAAAGTCGAGATCTTCAATATGGTGAGGGAACTTGCAAAAAATGGTCATGCTATTCTCTATTATTCCACCGACGTGGAAGAATTGGTGAATATCTGCGATCAGGTATTCGTGATGCATGACGGGAAAATTGCCGCCATGCTTAAAGGGAAGGATATCACCAAAGAGAATATTATCCTTGCTCTGGTTGGAGAACAGGTTCAAAGTGCAATCGGTAGGGGGCGTAGAAAATGGCAGAAACAGGTACTGTAAAAACGAATAGATTTAAACTCTTTATGAATGAAAACGGCGATCAACTAGTTCCTTATATAATTTTGGTACTGATGATCCTCGTGACCTACATCTCAATGCCCTACGCAAATTTGCTCAGTCTTGACTGGCTTGGAATAAAAACGGATCAATCGTTAAGCCTTATTTTGGCGGCGACAGGCCAATCCTTTGTAATGTTGATTCAAGGTGTCGATCTTTCTGTAGGCGGGATGATTTCCTTAAGTAACTGTATTTGTGCCAGGTATATGGAACAATTCCTCGGGGGAGGTCCCGGAGGGATTGTTGTTTTGATACTTTTAATGGGGATGCTGGGTTTTGCCTGCGGTACGGTAAACGGTTTCTTTGTTACCCGTTTTAAAATACAGCCATTTGTTGCAACTTTGGCGACTTGGTCGATATTTAAGGGGCTGGCAATTTTGATATTGCCTACTGATGGTGGTAATCCTCCAAATGCGTTTATCAATTTTGCCCTGGGACGGCCTTTTGGCATTCCGATGTCTCTGATATTTGTTTTTATCCTGCTTGGTTTTTGGTATTATTTTAAGAACACCCATTTCGGTATGGCTATTTATGCCGTAGGGAGTAACGAGCGAAGCGCCTATTACAACGGAATCAATGTAGACCGGGTAAAGATGCTGGTTTTTTCCATGTCCGGCATGTTTGCCGCTTTGGCCGGCGTTTTCCGTACCGCTCAAGTTGCGTCAGGTTCGCCGACCGCGGGAAATGAGTTTATTCTTATCTCTTTTTGCGCCGCGGTTTTAGGCGGTATTAATATCGCCGGTGGCCGGGGAGGTATATTGGGAACTGTAATAGGAAGCTTTATCATGAGAATGCTTCAGGATGTGCTTCAGTTTGTCGGGCTTTCTACATATTGGACCGCTCTATTCCAGGGGGTTCTGCTTATCACCGCGGTGACGGTTACCTCAGTCAATATTATCGTTAATCGCAGGCGCAGAATGGAGGTGCGGGCATGATTGGGATTCATTCGCCTGTAATTAAAAAATACAAATCGGTAATTTTAAGCTATTTTATCGCCGTTATGATGGTAGTAATCATGAGTATTGTCAGGCCTGAATTTGGCTCATTGGCGAATCTAAGAATGCTCTTTATTGACGCTTCAATTCTTGGGATACTCGCTGCGGGGCTTACGCTGGTAATTATGACCGGAGGTATTGATCTTTCCCTGCAATGGACTCTTTGTGTGGCGGCCATAGTTTTAACCCTGGTCTGCAGGGGAAATTCCGGTGCGCTTGTGTATGTAGTTCCGCTTATTCTTGCAGGTAGCGCGATAACCGGCCTGGTAAATGGGTATGGCGTTGCGTATCTTGAGCTTAATCCAATGATTATGACTTTCGGGATGAATGTTATACTTCAGGGGGGCCTTATCGGCATAACTCAGGGTGCGCCGGGCGAATTTAGCCCCGAGATTCTTCACAAACTCGTACTCGGTGACACTCTAGGTTTGCCTAACATGTTTTTTATTTGGCTTGTTATTACAATACTTATGACCCTTCTTCTTACCCAGTCTCCTTTCGGAAGACGTCTGTTCGCCATTGGTACAAATGAAACGGTGGCTTACTATTCCGGTGTGAATACCCGTTTTACCAAGATGATGTGTTATTGTATTTCCAGCGTAGGCGCGGCGTTAGGAGGTATTCTTATGGTAGGGCGCTTTGGACAATCTTACTTAGGGATGGGGGATTTTGTTATTTTTCAGGCAATAGCGATAGTAGCTGTTGGAGGTACCTCTTTGGCTGGGGGTAGTGGTAGTTATGTGGGAACCGTTGCAGGAGCGATTATTATGGTTGTTCTTACTGCACTGTTATCGGCATTTAACATGTCATACAGCCTTCAGCAGGTTGTTTATGGCGCTATCTTAATGTTGGCGGTAATTATGTCCCGAAGTAGAATCCGGCAACAAATTTGATTCCGTCCGCGGGTCCATACCGCGCTTTTTAGGGGGAGCGTCATTTGGAAAAAGGGGTAATGTTATGATTGAATTTGCCTTGGCGGGAGGCGTCAATTTTAAAGAGGCATTAAAGGTTCATTGTGAATTTTTAAACCGTAGCGGACGGCCGCTCTTGGGATGTACCATCGGCGCCTTTGCCCATCATCACCTTCCCAATGTTATCAAGGCCCTGCCGAACGGAATTCTTAAACCTGAAGATATTGACATTGACGCGTTTTTGTTGGATTGCGAAAACCTTTACGAGGCACATCAAAAACTTGGGGATGATTTTCCCTTTGTTGCCGCGCCTTGTACCTTCATTCCCTGGATGGAAGCTATCCTTGGCTGCCCTATAAAAGTATCCGGAAATGCTATCTGGGCGGAACACAGTGTTTCTGATATAAAAAATTGGGAAATAACGAAAAGTCTTGATAATAATCCATGGACCAAAAAGCTTCTTGAACTGACTGATATTTTGGTAGAAAAGTCGGATGGGAGGTTTCCGGTAGCCCTTACGCTGATGCGTGGTCCTGCCGATATCATGTCGGCGATGCGTGGTGGAAATGTATTTCCCATAGACATGCTTGATGAACCGGAACGGATGCATGATATCGCACAGCAATGCGGGGAAGCCTTTATAAAAATTGCAAAATGCCAGCATGAACATATCCCTGATGAAAAATGGGGGTATATGGACGGTGATAAAGGGATGAAAGTCTGGATGCCTTGTAAATACGTATGGATACAAGAAGATGCTATGGCGCTGTTATCTCCCGAAATTTACCGGGAACATTTTTTAAATGTTGATACTCACATTGCCGAAACCTTTGGTCACGCGGCTTTTCATCTTCATGCTACCGCATTATGGGCTGTCGACGAGTTGTTAAAGATAAAACATCTTGATGTTATCGAATTGAATTATGAAGATGCTTTTTGTGATGCAGCAGGCGTTTTTGCGGCATGGAAGAAAATCAGGATGAAAAAACCGCTGGTTATATGGGCGCAATATAACAAGGATTTTGACGCCTGGATGAAGCGTTTGTTAGACGATCTGCCCTTAAACGGGGTTTCTTTACAGATATCCGCGGAAAACTACCTGCAGGCAGTGGAAATAAAAGAGCATTATGCGGCTTTGATGGAAACATATCAAAGTAGTCATAAACCGGGCGGAGAATAGTGACCGGAACAAGCGAAAAAAGAACGGTTCCTCCGGCTTTAACCCTTTTTTCCCTGGAAGGAAAAACTGCTCTGGTAACGGGAGCTTCAAGCGGCCTGGGAAAAGAGATGGCTGTCGGCCTTGCGATGGCCGGTGCGGAAGTTATGCTTGTCGCCGGAAAGGAAATGCTCGCCGGGGGTAACGATGCAGGCTGAGATTCACGGGAGACTTCCGGAGGGTTTTACAAAATGAAAACAGGCAGGAGTTTCTATAAAGACATATCCGCGGTGAAGGTGGAAACAGAAAGGCTTGCGCTGACGTTCTTGCCGGAACACGGGGGAAAATGCGCCTCCATCAGGGACAAAAAAAGCGGCAGGGAATTTTTGTCCCAGGCGCCTGGGGAACGCTACAAAAAACTTGTTTATGACGGCGATTACGCCGCCGCTGAGTGCAGCGGATTTGACGATATGTTTCCCGCCGTTGACAGGTATTATTACGATCGCCACCCGTGGCAGGGCGTTCCGGTTCCCGACCACGGTGAAGTATGCGGTCTTGAGTGGAAATATGAAACCAAAAAGGACGCCCTGCGAATTTGGACCCACAGCCCCAGATTCGGATATAAATTTGAAAAAACGGTTTCGGAAACAAAAGACGGCATCTCGATAGATTATACGGTTACCAACAATACCCAATTTCCCCTTGATTTTGTTTACGCGGCCCACTGCATGGTAGCTGCCGAAACGGGGGGAGTTGTCGTGCTCCCCGGCGTACCCGACGGAGAAAAGGCGTCGCTGGTTTTTTCCTCAAATGGTAAACGGGGACGATACGGAAGCCCCTTTATCTGGAGCGGGAAAGCAAAAAATATGGTAGTGACCCCGGCGCCCTCGAAAAAGAAGGACGGTTCCTCCAAAGCCGAGACGTTTAAATTTTTCTTTGACGCGCCCTGTACCGGAGGATGCTGTGAATACCGCTATCCTGACGGCGTTGTTTTTTCCCTTTCGTATTCGGCGGATAAACTGCCGTATTTGGGGATATGGATTAACTGGCGTGATTTTCACGATTTGTGTAATGTAGCCTTTGAGCCGTCTTCGGGGACATTCGACAGGCCCGACGTGGCAAGAATGAGGGGGCAGTTCAGTGTTCTCAAGCCGTACGCCAAATATGAATGGAATGTCAACTTTGCCGTAAGAAACGGCTGATCACCAAACTTCCACGAACAGCCGCCGCTCACCCGGAGCGCCACTTCTCAATACGGTCGTATGCCGCGTTAATGCGGGCGGATTTCGCCGTAGCTTTTTTCAGGTTTCCCGGATGCCCCGCGTGGCGGTCGGGATGGTGTATTTTAAGGAGTTTTTTGTAGGCGGCTTTACATTCTTCCGGCGGCGCGCCGAAAGCCAGCCCGAGTTCGGCGAAGTCTGCCCGCAAATGTTCCGGGGGGATTTTGCCGCCCGCCGTGTTCCGTCTGCCGGGCTCGGGCCGGCCCTGTCCGGCGGGGCCGCCGCCCGCTGCGCTCCATTGGCCGGACCGGTCATCGGAGGGGCGCTGTTTTGTTCCCAGCAATTCGTCAAGTTCTTCATAGGCGGCTTCCAAATCGGGATCCCCGTACCGGGGATCTTCATGGAGGCGGCCGAAAATCCGCCGGTCTTCGCTGTTGATATAACTTTTGAGTACGTCGCCCAGGCGGTCAAAAATTCCCATTGGCAAACTATACCACAAGGTCTTTTCATATGCTATTCTTTCGGCAGCAGAACAGGGTACGTGACATGGAGGCGTTATGAATATTTCCGCGAAATCTTTCGGGACCCTTTCCGACGGCAGGGAAGCGCTGCTTTATACCCTTGAAGCGGGAGACCTCCGCCTTTCCATTTCGGAATTCGGGGCGGCCTGGACATCTCTTGTCGTTCCGTCGAGGAGGCGCGGGCCGGCCGATATACTGCTTGGTTTTTCCACGCTGGAAGGGTACATCCACAACGGTCCAAGCATGGGGGTTACCGTTGGGCGCTTCGCCAACCGTATCGGCGGCGGCGCTTTCAGCCTGGACGGGAAAAAATACAGTCTGTATAAAAATGACGGGGACAACACCCTTCACGGGGGAAGGGTCGGTTTCAGCAGACAGCTCTGGAAGGGCGAGCGGTACACAGAAGGAAGCGGCGTCTTTGTCCGGTTTGAGCTTTTCAGTCCCGACGGGGACGAGGGGTACCCCGGAAATCTCCGGGCGGCGGTAACGTACGGTGTTGACGACTGTAACAGAATCAAGGCGCTGTACGAAGCCCGTGTCGACAAACGTTGTCCGGTTAACTTTACCAATCATTCATACTTTAATCTGGCGGGAGAAGGCCGGGGGAACATCCTTTCCCATGAACTGAAGCTGTATGCGTCGCATTATCTTGAGCCGGACGCGGCGTTGATTCCAACCGGCAGGCTGCTGCCTGTCGAGGGAAGCCCGCTTGATTTCAGGTCGCCCCGGCCCATAAGCGGCGGTTACAGCGCTGTCTGCGGGGGAAAAACCGATGCGACAGGCGCCGGATACGACCACTGTTTTGCCGTTGACGCCCGCGATGCGGGAGGGGAATGTGTTCCCTGCGCGGAAATCCGGGAGCCTGAAAGCGGGCGGAGCCTGCGCCTTGATACGACCCAGCCGGGGGTACAGTTTTATTCGGGAAATTTTCTTGCCGGGATACCGGGAAAAGCCGGTTCCGTTTACGCCAAAAACGCCGGGTTTTGCCTGGAAACCCAGCATTTTCCCGATTCTCCGAACAGGAACGAATTTCCCGACGCGATTTTCGGTCCGGGAAGGGATTACCGGGAAGAATCGGTCTTTTCCCTGGAATTTTGAGACGATTGAGGTTTTCAAAAAAAAATTCGTTTTGGGAAAAGCGCGGTTTTTTTCAAAATAAACTTGCGCTTCGGCTTTTTTTTACACATAATGGGTGTAAGGTGAACCAATGTCGAACCGGGTAAGGCTGTTTTTAACAATGCTTCGGGAGGAGATAGGGGAAAGTCTCGACAACATTCAATATTTGGCCGATTCCTATGAACGGAAATTAAAGAACGGGGATGTAACAAACTATGTATACAACGAAAATGAATCGTTTCTTGCCCAGGAAACGGCGGGGCTGCGCCGTTTCCTGGCGTTCATGGATTCAATATCTCCCGACGTGAAAGAGCCTGAGGATATTGCAATTCTAATCGGGAATGTGATAAAAAAGAAAGCGGAAGATTATGAAGATCCCGAAGCTATTTACCTGATTATAAACAAGAAGCTTGAGAAGGTTCTCCGGTATCTCAGGCTTCAACAAGAGTAACGGGCCGGTTTCAAAACCCGGTTGGTTTTGAAAGAACCGCTTCAAGCCGTCTACAGATTATAACCAAAGAGGAGTATATGGACATCCAACTTCATGAACTGATCGAAAAGATAAAAAAGGACGGTATCAACTCCGCTTCCGAGGAAGCTTCCCTGCTGAAAGCCCAGGCGGAAGCCGAAGCAAAGCGTATTGTTGATGCCGCGAAAAAAGAAGCCGAGACGATTTTGGCGCGGGCAAAAACCGACGCGGAACGTACCGAGAAAGCGGGTGTCGCCGCGGTTGGTCAGGCTTCCCGGAATTTGGTGCTGGAATTCAGATCCAAAATACAGGGTCTTTTGGATGCCATTACGGTGAAAGAAGCCGCCGCTTCTTTTGATGAAACTACCCTGAAAAATGTGATCCCCGAAATTATAAAAAACTGGGCTTCCAAAGGGGACGATTTGACCGTACTGCTTTCCGGCGGGGATTTAAAAAACGTTGAATCCTTTTTACGGGAAAAGCTTTCCGGAGAACTTAAAAAAGGCATTGAATTCAGGCCGGACCGGGGGGTACAGGCGGGTTTCCGCATTGCCAACAAAGATGGTTCAGCCTATTACGATTTTTCCGCAAAGGCTGTGGCGGAGCTCCTTTCTGCCTACCTTAATCCACGGCTTGCGGAAACCCTTAAAAGCGCCGTAAAAGAAGGGTAAGGTGGCGTCCTACTATTACCTCGCGTCACAGCTTCCATACCTTGTTTTCGGGCAGGAGCCGCCCTTAAGCGCGGCGGCTTTCAGGCGGCTTGCCGAAAATTTCCTGAAAGACGAAGACAGGGCCCAAATTGACCGTTGTGTTCTTGCCGTTCCGTCCGAGCCGTTGTCGCTTCTTCCTCCGGCGCCGGGGGAGCAGAAGCCTCCGAGTTCGGAATTTGTCAAAGGCTGGCTGGAATGGGAACGGGCGCTGCGGCTTAATCTCGCGCGCTTCCGGGCGCCGCGCCTTAAACGCGAAAGCGCGGCCGACGCTCCGGATTATCCGGCGGACGCGGTACAGGCCGCAAAAACGGCGTCTTCGATGGATTCGCCGCTTGAGGCGGAAATTTTTCTTGATAAAGCCCGGTGGGATGCCATTGAAAGGCTCCGGGGTCTTGACGAGGTAGGGTCGAATATGGTTTTTGCGTATCTTCTCAAGCTGCTTCTCATGGAACGGCGAAGTTCTTTTAAAACAGAGGAAGGCTTTATGGAATATAAAACACTCTACGCTTCCATCGCCGGAAGCGCCGGGCCGGAGGCGTCAAAATGACCGGGACAAAGGGAACAGTGGTAGCCGTTAACGGCAATATGGTGAGCGTCCGCTTTGACGGGAATGTTTCAATGAACGAAGTGGGTTATGTCAACATCGCCGGGAAAAAGCTTAAAAGCGAAGTAATCCGCATTCGGGGCGATATTTCCCAGCTTCAGGTTTTTGAGATAACAAAGGGCATTTCTGTCGGGGATCCGGTGGAATATACCGGCGATCTTCTGTCTGTCGAGGTCGGCCCCGGACTTTTGGGTCAGGTGTTTGACGGCCTCCAGAACCCCCTTCCAAAGCTTGCGGAAGAAGCGGGGAATTTTCTCGAACGGGGAATTTACCTTGACCCGCTTCCGGCGGACAGCCGCTGGGACTTTACCCCCGCGGTAAAAGCCGGGGATAAAGTCGAAAGGGCCGACACTCTGGGAACCGTTCCCGAAGGCGCCTTTACCCACCGGATTATGACGCCGTTTAATTTCTTCGGGGAGTATACGGTTTCCTGGATCAAGGAAGCCGGTTCGTACACGATACGTGAAAAAATCGCCGAACTCAAAGACGAGAAAGGAAACGCCTTTCCGGTAACCATGAGTTTCCGCTGGCCGGTAAAGCGGCCTATCGACTGCTTTGAGGAACGGCTGCGGCCGGAAGAGCCCATGGTTACCAGGGTACGGCTTATCGACACGTTCTTTCCTGTGGCCCGCGGCGGAACATATTGTATCCCCGGTCCGTTCGGCGCCGGTAAGACAGTGCTTCAGCAGATCACCAGCCGCCATGCCGACGTTGACATTGTCATTCTCGCGGCCTGCGGCGAGCGCGCCGGCGAAGTTGTGGAGACCCTCAAGGAATTTCCCGAACTGCTTGATCCCAAAACGGGCCGTTCGCTGATGGAACGGACGATCATCATCTGCAATACATCTTCAATGCCTGTCGCCGCCCGCGAGGCGTCTGTGTATACCGCCGTTACCCTGGCGGAATATTACCGGCAGATGGGGCTTAACGTCCTGCTTCTGGCGGACTCCACCAGCCGCTGGGCCCAGGCCATGCGGGAAATGTCGGGCCGCCTTGAGGAGATCCCCGGGGAAGAGGCCTTTCCCGCGTACCTGGAATCTACCATCGCCAGTTTCTACGAACGTGCGGGCCTTGTCAGGCTCAAAGACGGCACGCTGGGTTCCGTTACCATCGGCGGCACGGTGAGTCCCGCGGGCGGTAACTTTGAAGAGCCGGTAACCCAGGCGACGTTGAAAGTTGTCGGCGCGTTCCACGGCCTTTCCCGGGAACGGTCGGACGCGCGCAAATTTCCGGCCATTCATCCGCTGGATTCCTGGTCAAAGTACCGGGGGATTATTCCGGCGGAAAAAGTCGCCTATGCCCACGGCTTTATGCGCCGGGGCAGCGAAGTGGAACAGATGATGAAAGTAGTCGGCGAAGAAGGCACCAGCATTGACGATTATATCGTCTATCTCAAGGGCGAGCTTGTGGACTCGGTATATTTTCAGCAAAACTCCTTCGACGCCGTCGACGCCGCGGTAAGCCCGGAACGGCAAAAGTATATTTTCTCCAAGCTGCTTGCCATCATGGCGGGTAGTTTTAGTTTTGACGACAAAAACGCGGCGCGGACCTGGTTTAACCGGCTCCGCCAGAAGTTCCTTGACTTTAACGGTTCCGAATGGAAGAGTGAGCGTTTTGCCGGTTTTGAAAAGGAAATTGACGCCGCCGTCGCGGAGCGTTCCGGCGGGATCGATCCGGCCGCGGAAAAGTATTTGGCATAGGTGGTAAGCATGAAAAAGGTGTATAGCAAAATTGAATCCATAACCGGAAGCGTTATTACCGTCAAGGCCGAAGGGATTTGTTACGGCGATCTTGCCGAGGTAGATACGGCCTTTGGTACCTCCCTGGCGGAAGTAAACCGCCTTGAAGACGATACGGTCGCCCTCCAGGTATTTGCCGGAGGCCGCGGCATTTCCACCGGGGACACGGTACGTTTTCTCGGCCATCCCATGGAAGTCTCCTTTTCCGACAATCTTATGGGCCGGGTGTTTTCCGGATCCGGAACTCCCCGAGACAACGGGCCGGAGCTCCGCGAAAACCTTATTCCCATAGGCGGACCTTCGGTAAACCCCGCCCAGCGCATCATCCCCCGCAGGATGATACGAACCGGCATCCCGATGATCGATCTTTTCAACACTCTGGTGGTAAGCCAGAAGCTCCCTATTTTCTCCGTGTCGGGGGAGCCGTATAACGAGCTTCTGGCCCGTATCGCGATGCAGGCCGAAGTTGACGTTATTATTCTTGGGGGCATGGGCCTTAAATACGACGACTATCTGTTTTTCAAGGATACGCTGGAAGAAGGCGGCGCCCTTTCCCGCACGGTAATGTTTGTCCATACCGCCTCCGATCCCACCGTCGAATGCCTTATGATTCCCGACATGTCCCTGGCCGTGGCCGAGCAGTTTGCCCTCCAGGGGAAGGACGTGCTGGTATTGCTGACCGACATGACAAACTTCGCCGACGCAATGAAGGAAATTTCGATCATTCAGGAACAGGTTCCGTCCAACCGCGGATACCCCGGCGACCTGTACAGCCAGCTTGCCAGCCGCTACGAAAAAGCGGTCGACTTTGACACCGCCGGTTCCATCACAATTCTGGGCGTAACCACAATGCCCGGCGACGACGTAACGCACCCGGTTCCCGACAATACAGGCTACATTACCGAAGGGCAGTATTACCTTAAAAACGGCCGTATAGAGCCGTTTGGTTCCCTTTCCCGCCTTAAACAGCAGGTCAACGGCAAAACACGGCAGGATCACCGGGCGCTTATGGACGGCATGATCAAGCTGTATTCGGCCTATAAAGACACCCTGGAAAAGAAAGCCATGGGCTTCATTATGACCGACTGGGATGGAAAGCTTCTTAAGTACGGGGAGCGTTTTGAAAAGCAGATGATGGATCTGTCGGTTAACATTCCCCTTGAACAGGCTTTGGATCTGGGCTGGGAAATACTTGCCGATTGTTTCAGTCCGGAAGAAACCGGGCTCCGTACGGAACTTATCGAAAAGTTCTGGCCGAAAAAAGGATAGAAAACAGCGCGTCGTCCGGAAACTTCGGCATTTCGGATGCGCCGGCATTGAGGGTATATGGCGAAAATAAAGCTTACGAAAAATGAGCTGAAAAAACAGAAAGATTCTCTCAAAATGTTTCAACGGTATCTGCCGACGCTGATGCTGAAAAAACAGCAGTTACAGGCGGAAATCCGCACGACGGAAATACGGATCAAGGAATTGACCGGTGAAAGAAATCACATTGACCAGGTGTTTAAATCGTGGATTGCCGTATACGGCGAAAAAGGCGTTTTTACCCCGGACATTCTTGTCATTGAGGATCTGCGTACCGCGGA
This sequence comes from Treponema sp., assembly GCA_031268975.1. Lineage (GTDB taxonomy): Bacteria > Spirochaetota > Spirochaetia > Treponematales > Breznakiellaceae > JAIROH01. The sequence continues at coordinate 25,975 of JAIRWM010000176.1, forward strand.
AGGCAATATAGCCGGCGTTACGATTCCCATTTTCCAGGGCGCGGATTTTAAAACTGCTTCCTACGATTTGTACCATGCGCCCTTGTGGCTGGATACCGCGGTAGAGCGGATGAAACAGGTACTGCTGCTCGATTTGGAAGCGCGGACTCTGGAAGAGCAGCGCAGACGGCTTGACAGGGAACTGCGGATAACAACCCAGCGGGTAAACCTGTTTGAAAAAATAAAAATCCCCGAGACGAAAGAAAGCATCAAAAAAATCCAGGTGTACCTGGGAGATCAGCAGACCGCCGCCGTCGTCAGGGGAAAAATAGCCAAACGCGGCCTTGCCCAGGCGGCTCAGAAAACAGCACAGGGAGGCCCGGCATGATTGTCCCCATGGATAAAGTTTCCCTTGTCGTAATGGACAAGGAAAAGCAGGCCGCGCTTGAAAAACTCAGGGAACTGGGCATACTTCATCTGGAAAAGAAACAGGTTCAATCCGACGTTCTTTCCCGGCTGCTTGAAAAGAAAACCAGGGCCGAGAACGCCCTTGCCCTGCTCAGATCCTCTGCGTCGATCGAAAAGAAGCGGAAAAAATCCGGGCCTGCCGGCGGAACAGGCGGTGGCGGTGCCGGAACAGGCACCAGCGGTTCAGGCGGTGCTGAAACAGACGCAGGCGGCGTTGACGCGGTGCTCGCCCTGAACGAGGAAAAGAAAAGCCTCCAGGAACAGCTTTCCGCCCTTGTCCGGGAGCGCACCCGTGTTGAAAAATGGGGTGATTTTGATCCCGCGGCGTTTACCGTTTTCGCGGAAAAAGGCATTGCCCTTGTTCCCTATGAACTGTCAGTGCAATCTTATGAAAAGATAGGCGAAGACATCCGGCTTGTCGTTCTTTCACGGACAAAAACCGGGGTCAGGGTCGTCGCCCTTGGCGGGCTTTTCGGCGGAGCGGCGGGCGGCGAAATACCCGGCGAAACCCCGTTTACGCTGCCGGAAAAGTCCCTGTCGGAAATTGACCGGCAAACGGCGGAAATACGGGGCGGTCTTGCCGCTCTGGACAAAAAGCTGGCCGGCCTTGTTCCGGCAATTCCGGCCATCACCTGCGAATATGAAAAAATTCTGGAAGACGTGGAATTTGAAACAGCCGGGGCGGGTATGGACATCCTTGAAGAAAACGCCGGCGAAGGTGAAAACTTTAACGGCCGTACCATTTCCTGGCTTTCCGGCTACATTCCGAGGGAGCGGATCGGCGTACTCAAGCGGGGCGCGGTGGAAAACGGCTGGGCTTTTATCGCGGATGAGCCGGGCCCGGACGATCCCGTGCCGACCCTGCTGAAACACAACAGGTTCGTCAAGCTCCTTAATCCCCTTACCGGTTTTCTTGAAGTGGTTCCCGGATACCACGAGGCCGACATTTCCCTCTGGTTCCTTCTGTTCTTTGTCGTTTTCTTCGGGATGATATTCGGCGACGCGGGATACGGTGCACTTTTGCTGCTGACGGGTATCGGGGGCTGTATCGCCACCGCGAAAAAAGGCGTTCCCGGCATACTAAAGCTGCTGTGCCTTCTGGCGTTTTCAAACCTTGTGTGGGGAGTGCTTACCTGTTCCTGGTTCGGGATAGGCGTTGAATACATTCCCGGTTTCCTTAAAAACCTTTCGCTGCCGCTTGTGTCCAATGTTACTTCCGCCGCGTCTGAGTACGGGAAAAAAATTGTTCAGCAGAATCTGATGATTTTTTGTTTTTCCCTGGCGCTCCTGCAGCTTTCGATAGGGCATATCATCTCGATTTTCAATAACAGATCCCTCAAGATACTGGGAGAACTGGGGAACATCGCCATGCTGGGGGGCATGTACTTTATCATCCTTGGCCTTATCGCCAGCAACGAATTCCGGCAAATCCCCCTGTTTCCCCAGGCGGTGTATGTTTTTGCCGCGGGATTTATCCTTAACTTTATATTTATCAACTACGACGGAAGCATAGGCCGTTCCATTCTGGAAAGCCTGAAAAACATTATCTCCGTGGTTTTAGGTATCGCCAACGTGTTTTCCGACATCATGTCCTATATCCGGCTTTGGGCGGTAGGGCTTGCCGGGGCGGCCATTGCCGATACGGTCGATAAAATGGCCGGGCCCATGCTGGGGCATTTTATTTTTTTCGCGTTTGGGATACTGCTTTTGGTATTTGGTCATGGTCTTAACATTATGCTGAACGTACTTTCCGTTTTGGTTCACGGGGTCCGGCTTAACACGCTGGAATTTTCCGGTCACGCGGGGGTAACATGGTCGGGTTCCGCGTACAAACCGTTTTCTAAACGCGGTCCGTTAAAACGGACGGCTTAAACTTTAAATAGAGCCCCGCTGCTTGAGCAGGTGGCTTCCAAACAGGAGAAAGGTATGAATTTAGGCTTAATTGGTGCGGGTATCGTGATGGGTATTTCCGCCGTCGGATCGGCGATCGGAATCGGCATTGCCGGACAGGCGGTTATTGGAGCGTGGAAAAAATGCTATATCGCCAACAGGCCCGCGCCCGCGACCCTGCTTGTCTTCGGCGGAGCTCCCCTGACACAGACCTTCTACGGCTATATTTTGGGGTTCCTCTTTATAAAACCGGCCGCCATAGCGAATCCCGAAAACGGCCTCCTGTATCTGGGCATCGGCCTCGCTTCGGGGCTTGCCATAGCGTTTTCCGCGATTGCCCAGGGACAGGCGGGCGCGGCCGGCGCCGACGCCACCGGGGAAACCGGCAAGGGTTTTGCCAACTACATGATGATAGTCGGTATCTGCGAAACCGTTGCTATCTTTGCCATGGTTCTTTCCTTTATCAGCCTGTAGAACCGCTACGGTAACAATCGGCGGACGCGGCGGGATACGAAAAGTCTGTATCGGCGGGGATAGTTTCATCGCCATACAGACAATGTGGAAAGAAAAGCTTGAGCCCCCGGAAGGGGAGGCCGGCGCGGCCGTTGTCCGGCGTATCGCGGCCCTTTCCGCGATGGGCTGCGGTATCCTCCGTTTCGCCGTCCCCGACATACAGGCCGCGGAAATCCTGGGGCGTCTTGCTTCTCTGGTTTCCATGCCCCTTTGCGCGGATATTCATTTCGACTACAAAATAGCTCTCCGCTGTCTTGATTTTCCCATAGCGAAGCTCCGCCTAAACCCCGGTAATATCGGAAGCAGACGCCGGGTGGAGGCGGTGCTTTCCAAAGCCGCCGAAAAAGGCGTCCCCATACGCATTGGCGTCAACGCGGGAAGCCTTCCGGCGGCGCTTCGGGCAAAGCTTGAAAGCGGGGCGATAAGCCGCGCCGAGGCCCTGGTTACGGCGGCGCTGGAAGAGGCCGCGATATTCGAGAATTTCGGCTTTACCGGCTTTGTGGTGTCAATGAAAGCGTCGGGAATTGCCGATACTATAAAGGCAAACAGGCTTTTCAGGCGGAAAAGTGCGGCGCCCCTCCATATCGGGGTGACGGAAGCCGGTCCCCTTGCGGCCGGAATTGTGCGGAATACCGCCGCGCTGCTGCCGCTTTTGGCGGAAGGCACAGGCGATACCCTGCGGGTATCCCTTTCCGACACCATGGAAAACGAGGTGATTGCCGGAAGGGAAATTCTCAATGCCGCCGGGGAAGCCGGCTGCCGCCGGGTACGCAAAGGGGCGCTGATCGTTTCCTGTCCGCTGTGCGGCAGGAACGGCTTTGACACCCACAAGTTTACCGGCCGCTGGATGGAAAGGCTGTACGCACTGGAAAAGCCGGTAACCATAGCCGTTATGGGCTGCGCAGTGAACGGCCCGGGAGAGGCAAAACACGCGGACCTGGGGATTACCGGGGCGGGAAACAAAGTGCTTGTTTTCAGGCACGGAAAAGTGATAAGGACTGTTAACTCAGATGAAGCTGACAAGGCTTTTGAAGAAGAGCTTCTTAAACTGTAAAAACCCAAGGCGTTTTTTTGCCGTGTCCGCGTTTTTGTGCGCGGCCGCCTTTTCCGCCTTTACCCAGAACGCCGAACCGTTTTGGCTTACCCTGGAACAGGGTAAGAAGTTTTTCCGGGAAGGCGAATACGGAGAGGCACTCAACCGTTTTGAGACTGCCCGCCGGGAAAAGGAAAACAAATACACCCGGCTTGAACGGGATCTTGTCGCCGTTCTTTCACTGCATGAAGTACGGAAGTTCGGCGATGATTTGGGTCTTGTGGAGATATATATTCAAAAAACATACAGGACGGCCGCCGCCGCCGCCCTTAACGAACTGTACTACCGGTTTCCCCGGACAGGCTTGGGAAATTCCGCCCAAAAAGCCCTGGATGTCTTTGAGCGGTTAAAAAAATATCCCGAAGCGGAATACTGGATCGGCGAAGTGTACCGGCTGGAAGGCGAATACGGCATCGCCCTCGCACAGTACCAGAAAGCCTACGATCAGAGGGATTCTTTTAGCGGCCCCGGATTCGACATTGATGTTCTGTATAAAATCGCGGACATACTCAGGCTGCGCGGGGACTATACGGGGATGGAGAAACGGCTTAACGAAATCCTGTCCTCCGATGTCAGTTGGAACGAAGAAAGTCTGGCCAGAAGCACAATGGTAAACAGCGTGGTAAACGGCGGCCTGGACAGGTTTTTGGTTTTGTACCGCAGCGAAAAGCCGGCGCTGGAAAAAGCTCACCGGCTTTTGGGATTTCACTATTACAGCTCAAACCGGCAAAGCCTGGCTGTTCAGCATCTGCTGTTTTCCTTTCTTATCCAGAATACGGTTGTCATAGAAGCCCTGAAAAAGCAGCGTTACGACTACCGTTTTACCACCCTTGGAACCCTGTTGACCGATATCGGGGAGTCCGGCGGGGATACGCGGCGGGCGCTTGAACAGTACATGGCGGAATCCGACTATTACCGGGTTCTGTATTATCTGGGCAATTCGTTTTACGGCAACGGCAGAACCGCCGCCGCGCGGGGAATCTGGAGCTTTCTCGCGGAACGGGGGCCTTCCGCCTGGAGCGGCAGGGCCCGGAATCAGCTTTCCCGGCCGGTGCTTGACGGGGTTACGGTTCCCGCACCCGTCGAAGGAAACGTTCCCGAGGGGAACGCGGCGGCGGGATATCCGTAAAGCGGCTGTCCGAAAAGCCTGAGTCGTCGGTCTGTTGAAAAACTTGTCCGGACAGCCGGAGTCCCGAACGGCGAATACTTTGTTTTTTTCGCGTTTTCTGTTATCATTTCCCCATGAACAAGATAATCCTTAAAGCCGAAGACCTTGACGGTTTTTTAACAGAAAGCGACAAGGGCAACCTTGCGAAAATGGACACCCTGTACCGGGAAGCCCTGGCGTGTTTTAACATTCTTTCCACGACACGCCTTGATTCGGAACGCAGCCGGGAAGAAGCCACGCTTATCCGGCTTTATAACGAAATGGGAAGCCTCATGCAGGATATCTGCAGCGGAGAAAAGGGACTGCAGGTATATTCGTTCCTTACCCCCCAGGAGAGCCACTCCGAGGCGTCCAGGGTTATCGCCAAGCTTCGGGATCACAGAACGGAAAACATTGAATTTGTGTATTACATTCAACGCGCTTACGAAATGCTTTTTAAGCTTGCCTACGGGGGGCTTCCGGCGTCAAACAAAAATTACATGTTTATTCGAACTCCGGTAACCGTGCCTGTTGCCAATTACGCCGTTCACAAAATAAACAACATGGACGAAAAAATCGAAAACACCGTTATGTGCGTCATGCTGAGGGGGGCGCTTCTTCCGTCGATGATCCTTTCCAAGGAAATTGAGGAATATTCATCCCACGCTTATGCCACGCCGTTCGCCCTTTTCAAGATAAACCGGGACGACACAAAACACGAAAACGACATGGAATATATCCTCGATCTTGACAGGTCGTACTTTAATCTGGAATCCCTTGACGGCAAGGATCTGATTTTTGCCGATCCCATGAACGCCACCGGAGGAAGCCTTGTAACGGTTATAAAGTATCTTGCGAGCGAAGGCGTTACGCCCAGGTCCGTGCGGTTTTTCAATGTTATCGCCGCGTTAAAGGGCGCCCTTCGGGTTGTACGGGCGCTGGAAAACTGCATGGTCTATACGCTCTGGATGGATCCCGTGCTGAACGAACTGGCGTATATTATGCCGGGGCTCGGAGACGCCGGAGACAGAATTAACGGAATCGACCATGCCGAGCATCCCCGCAATATCATCCAGCTTATCGCCGACTATGGATCGAACATTGCCCAGCTTTACCGGGCCCAGCTCCGGGAGATAGAAGATACCGTTCTGGGTAAAAGAAAATGACAAGCCGCGCGTCCGGTGGCCGCCGTTTTTTCAAAGGCCGGATTTTTCTTTTTTTTTCCGGCGTACTTGTTTTTGTTTTTTCTTCCTGCGTTTCGCTTGCCGTGGCGGAAGATTATTACGCCCTGGGTACGGGGTATTTTGATCTTGGAAAGTACGCGGAAGCGGAAAAATGGTTTGAAAAGTCAAAATTCAACGAAAAAACAAAAATGGCATCCATGTATAATTTGGGACGTATTTCGTTTGAGCTTGGCAGTTATGACAAAGCCTTAAACTATTTTGAAATTGTGATAAAGGAAGATCCCGAAAACCTTACCGCCCTCAAAGCCGCCGCCTATACCTGCGTAAAAAAAGGCGATGCGGCGGCGGCCCTTGACTATTACCGGCGCGCGGCGGAACTTGTGCCGGAAAGCGGCGAAGACCGTTACAATTACGCCCTGCTGCTTGACGCCCTGGGAATGTATGCGGAGGCGGAAACGGCTCTCGGCGCGCCGCGGGACGACGGCAAAACGCTCCTCCTGCTTGCCCGGGTGCGGAAATCGCTTGGAAAGCCGGAAGCCATTGACGCCTACAGTGCATATTTGGAAAAAACGGACGATCCGGCGGTACGTTTTGAATTCGCCGAAACGCTTGAAGAACAAAAACTGTACGCGCGGGCGCTTGAGCAATATTCCCGCCTTGCGGAGGCGTCTCCCGATTCCCAGGGAAGTTCCCGGGACGGCGAAAATCCCCCGCCGGAAAAGTCCCTGGTACTGTTCCGCGTCGCCCGCGTACTGCTTGCGTCCGATCCGGCTGATGAAAAAGGGCTGGCGGCCCTGGAAGAGGCGGTTAAAAACGGATACGCCGTGAGGGCGGAAATTGACGCCGTGCTTGAAACGGCCCGCATGCCGGAAGAAAAAAAACAGGAACTGAGAAACCTTTTTAAAACGTAACGGTAAGGGAAGTTCCCAGGCTCAGCATAAACGAAAGGGTGTTGCCGTATTCGTTCCGGTTTACATTTAATTTGGAAAAGGCGCTCAGCGTAAGCCTGCCAAGAATTCGCACCAAAGACTCATGTCCCAGGATAACCGAATATTCCCCGTAATCCCCGGTTTTGTCGATAACCAGTTCCAGAGATTCCCTTCGCAGCCTTTCGTATTCGCTTTGGGCGAGGGAACTGACGCCCGGAAAATTTTCCGTGTTTCCCAGCCGTCCCATAATTCCGTCGTAAACGCGGGAAAGAAGCGTACGCTCCGCCGGAACGGTCCAAAGAACGGCAAGGCTTTCAACCCAGCCGGATGACCCGGTGGTAAGCGTATTTGTTATGCCGAGCTCCGCCCCGGCGGATCCGAAAAAATTAAGATTCTGCTCGGCCTGAAGCCTCCACGCGGGATCTTCGTTTTTGGGAAAACTGAAAAGGCCGGAGACCGAATGGCGGAATTCGTCGTTCCGGTAAAAATTGAAAAGAGAATAGGTTCCCATGGAACCAAAAAGGTTTACGCCGGAAAATCCCATCGTAGAACTGACGGTAAAAACGTCAAGTCTTGTATCAAGGCGCTGTTCCAGGGTTCTGTCGATTCGTGAAGAAAAATTTACCGGAATAACAAGCGAAAGCGGATCGTAGCGTTCCGGGAAAAGCAGGTTCAGGGAAAGCAGTTCGTTCCACCGCGTGTTTTCGTTTTTCCCGGCGTACCCTTCAAGGGTTTTGTCCATGGCGCCATTCAATCCCGGATCAAAAATCGCGTAAACAGGAACGGAAAACCACAGCGGAGAAGAAGCGTAAAGACTGCCGCCGTATTGTTCAATGTCTTCCCCGACAGCGCCGCCTGTATGACGGATACCGCGCCTGAAATTCCGTTCGCTGCTCAGAACGCCTGAGACCGGTCCCAGTATAAACGGAAAACTCAGAACGCCCCGTGAAGACGACTGCGTTGAGACAAGCGGAATTGAGACGGAACTGTTTCCTTCAAACGAAATGTTTGCCCCAAGCGGAGTGCGGTTCAGGTTAAAACCGATTCTGCCCCGGGCGTCCCGGTTCTGTACTCCTCCCGCGATAGTGCCTGAGCTTCCAGAATCAATTACCATTTCGGGAAAGCTCCGGGCCCAGGTTTCCCCGTAGCCGGAGATCCATGATTCCACGCGGTCTGTTTTTTCAACATACACAAGGTCTCCGCCCAGATAAAAGCCCGGATGTTCATTTTGTACGGCGTCGACGCCCATGGAAAAATCCCAGGTACGACGGAGTCTTTTTATCTCATAATTGATCGTGGAAGAAAGCCGGGAATGAAGCAGTGTACCCAGATTGACGGAAAGCCGGTGGTCAAAGTTTTTGTCGTACGGAGCGGTATTAAAGCGCTCGTCTATCGAAAGCGGCCCAAAAGAGCGCGCGACGCTGTGTCCGGCAGACCAGTAGGAAAGATCATTCGAAACGGTGAAAGACAGATTCCCGGTAACCGCGGTATCGAGAATCGTCACTCCCGCCCGGGAACGGCTCTGCATCCCGGCAAATGTTTCCGATTCGGCCGCAAACGGATCGCCTGAGACCCCTGTTTCAAGGGCCGCGTTCAGGGAAAGGTTGGAAATTACCGGCAGGTCTCCCGCCGAAACAACCGCTTCGGGATGTATCCATTCAAACGTTGTCCCGGTGTTCGCCCTGTATGAAGGAGCCGGTTCTTCAAGACAGATTTCATCAATGGAAAATGTCCCGTCTGCCAGGGGCGATGAAGATTCTACGTACGCGGCGATATACGCTGTGCCTAAAGCGTCCTCTGTCCCCGTACGGAACACTCCCGGCCTGTAGTCGAGGAGTGCCCCCGCGGCGGGAACGCCGTCTATCAGCACCTCTTTTTCGCCACCGCCGTAGTGAAGTTCCACTTTTACCCATTCTCCAGGCGACGAAAGCGCGGTGTAGGGAATGACCGCTTCCAGGGCGGTTTCGCCGGCGTTTCCCAGCGACGACGGTCCCCGGGCTACGATAAATTTAAAGCTGTCGAAGGGTGTGGGTATCGCCGGACTTTCCGGTATCCCCTGAGGCGTTTTAAGAAAAAAACTTACGACCCTGTATTGCGAAAGGGAAAGGGCGTTGACCCGCCCGTCGGCTCCGGCGGCGTCTAAACCTGGCGCGACTTTCCAGCCCACTTTCAGCACATGATTTGCCCCGGTCCGGTGGAGGCGGCTGACGGCGCTGTTATTGAGGGCCGGATCGCGCACTTCCGCCAGCGAAACATCGGGATCAACGGCGCCGGTTATCGAACCGGAGTCAACGGTGACCGCCCGCCACGAAGCGCCCATGATATAGGGCTTTGCCGCAAGAAGGCGGCCTGAAAGCGGCGCCGGATCGTTGTTGACGATGACAACGCGCATGTGCGTCGCGTTTCTCAGTTTACGGCGATCGGCGTCGGTAAAGGTGATAAAAACACTGGAATCGTTTACCCAGCCGGAAGGAAGCGCCGGCGGCGGCGAAATATTTTTTTCAACAATCAGGTTTACGTTTTCAACGGCCCCCGTTTCGGGATCGGCAAGAACGCCGAACTGCGCGGCGACGGTAATATTCGGAGTGGAAGTAGAAAAGTTATAATACCGCAGGGGAATGACGACCGCTTTCGCGCGTTCAAGAAGGGCGCCGTCTTCTCCAAGGGGAACTTCAAAGCCCGTCCAGTTTTTTCCGGGCGGAGTGTCCGCATCCAGGTCAAACTCCGCGGCGAAAATTTCCCCCGGTTCGTCCAGTGCCGGATACGGGCCCTGTCTGCCCGATACGACCGGCGCGGACCAGTCGATGTTCATAAGCTTTGAAACGCCGAAAATATCGGCGTTACGGTAATTCCGGTAAATTAAATCCGCGCGTTTTGAGATAGCCAGGGCGGATGAAAAAATAGGCGTGGGTGGAACGGACGAGGCCGGTTCGGAAATAAACGCCCGCGATGTGGAAAGGCCCATCACTATTTCGGAGTTTCCCTCCATGCCGGCCGCGCGGTACAGTCCCGTGGTATCCGGCTGTTCAAAGCCAAGCCCCAGGGAAACGCCCGCCTTGAGCCGGTCGTAATCCCACGACGCTTTGCCGCCAAAGCCGACCGTACCGGGACTGGCGGCCCCTTCTTCCGTATAGGTTTCCCCGCTGACATTCCAGCGCAGCCCCAGCGCGGCTTCCCAGCTAAAGGGCTTTTCTTCCGGCCTGTAGACAAGGCCAACCCCGGCGGCAAAACTTCCCAGACGGCGTTCCTCGCTTCGTTTGAGGTAGCTGACCCGTATCACTTCGTTGAATCCGACCGGGCTTGAAAGCCGTACCGTGCCGCTTCCCGAATCGTAGCGTATCTGCGGATCCTGTATGCCGCCCCGGTATACCTGTACCGATCCGGGAACGACGTCTGTCCCGATGTTATATTCGCCCGCCGCGCCATAGTTGGTAAAACGGACGCTTATGTCTTCCGTAAAAGCCTGCTTGCCGGGCAGGTAGATTTCGGGATAGTCCCCGGCAAGCGGCCACATGCTTTCCTGTGTATTGTACGCGGCGGCGGGGACAAGCTCGAAAATTCCCCGCTGCGAGGCGTCTCCGCTCAAAGTGTACAGGGGAATGTCCATCAACAGAATGCTTTCCGCCGGGATCATTTCAAAGCCGGAGATGCGTTCTCCCGTTGAGACCTGAACCAGGGCCGCGTCTTCGGCGGCGGCAGACGGGGAACGGTAACGGCTCTGCCTTTCAAACGGGGAAAATGTTCCCGGCTCGTAGATCACCAGGGCATCGACGCCGTTAATGGAAATGGTTCCGGGCCGCCCGGTCTGGGGGTCGCTGTCCCCGGGGTTGTTGTCACCGGGCTGGGGATAGTCTTCAAGCCTGACGGCGTTTCTGGTATTGTCAAAATGGTATTGCGTGTCTCCAAGAAAATTGGTGCCGGGTGTGTAACCGGGAAAGCCGGTGGAGTAATCGCCCATCGCCGTCTGCCAGGGAACGCCGGTTCCATAGCTGACTGCGACCATGCCTGTGGGTTCCCTGGCAAGTTCCACGACGCCTCTGGTTCCGCCGGCGGCGTATTCGCTGGGGTTGGCAAGCCGCCACCGCCGGCCGCCGCCGGAAAGCGGGCCGTTACTGTCTTCAAGGTACACAACGGGAACGGAAATGTTTTGTTCGGGCAGCGTAAACGAAAGGCCCCGCATGGGCTTGTCCGGGGAAAGGTTTGAAAAGCTCCGTTCGCGGTTTCCCACAAAAGTGCGCTCTTCGCGGGCGGCGGCGTCGTAGCGGGCGAGGGTGTGAAACGTAAGATCACCCGAGCCAAAACGGCCGTACGCGCCGAACGAAGACTGCGACTCTCCTCCCAGATCAAGGTACGGAAAAACGGGAAAATCAAGGCCGGTATTGCCAACCCCGGCGTACTGTATCGTTTCGCCGGGAAATCCCTGGTATCCGGCGCGGTAGGTGTTAAGGTTGTAGTCGTCAAGAAAGCTCGCTTCGAGAAACCATTTTTCCCGAATCCACAGGGAAAGGGTAATGTCCGCTTCCTGGGTAAAAAGCAGGGGAGAATCGCCGGAATCGGGTGCGATGCCCAGCGGCCCCGAAGAAATGCCCCAGTTCGCACTTAACGCGCCTTTCCAAAAACCGTCTATGATAAGCGACACTTCGGAATCATAAATGTTCATCCGCACAAGTTCCAAATCCGCTTCGTCGGTAACTTCCCGCCGCCGTTTTTCAATGTTTTGGGGAGTTTCCTGGGCCGCCGAAAGAAAAGGCAGAAAAACGAAGGCGGCAAGGGGAAGAAATTTACAGTTTCTTACGGTACGATGCCGCTTACTTCGCAAAAACGCCATTTCTGATATATAGTATATCGGGATTATGATAGTATCAATGATTCAAATGATCTTTGAAATGCCCGATATCGGCAGTATCAAGGACAAGCGGCGTATTGTTAAATCAATAAAAGACAAGCTGGAACGCCGTTTCCATTTAAGCGCGGCCGAGGTGGATCTTCAGGATTCTCTCCGCTTTTCCCAAATCGGGGGCGCCCTGGTCTCCAATTCGAAGGTATTTGGGGAAACGGTCTTGAACAAGGCGTTCAAAATGATTGAGAATGAGACGCCGGTACGAATACAGGATGTTAAAATCCATTCCGAGGAGTTTTAAAGTGGGGAAGTCCCTTTTTGCGTTGTGTGCGTGTATTTTGCTGCTTTCTTCCTGCGTGGGCGCGGGTTCCGGCATAACCGTCCGGAGCGACGGATCGGGAACTCTGGCGCTTGAGTACCGTCTTGCCAAAGACCTTGAATCGCTGGGAAAACTTGACGGGAACGAGCGCTGGCTTCCTGTTCCGGCCGGCAGGGCGGACCTTGAACGTACGGTAAACCGGGTTCCCGGCCTGGCTCTTGTATCTTTTTCCTCAAAGGAAGACGGGAAAGACATTGTATATTCCGCCAGGCTGAACTTTAATTCTCCCCGGGCGCTGACAGCTTTTCTTGACGCTTCTCTCGAAGACGTTGAGCTTGACATGGAAAGAAAGCGCTTTGTTTTTACTTTTTTGGGCGCGGAAAACCCGGACGGCGGTTTTCGGGATACGGTTGCTTCTTCCTTTTCCGGCTATGAATTTTTCCTTACCCTCTCCATGCCCGCTCCGGTCTCGGTGCGCTGGCTTGACGAAACCGGAGCGGAAATACAAACGCCGCAAACCTGCCTTTTGAAAGGATCGACGGTTACGTTTACCTCTCCCATGGCAGATATTGTTTTGCTTGACAGGACTCAAGTCATGGAAATAAGCTGGTAAAAGGATCAATGCCTCCAGAACGGAAAAAAGGAATTTTCGAACTTCCGCTGAAATTTATCTTCACTGAAGAAGGCTCTTCCATGCTCATCCGCCAAAAGGCGAAATTTACCCGTATAAAAATGGGGGACAATACCGAAGAATACGGCATTCTCCTTGACAAGGTAACTCCCGCTTCGGTCCAGCGGATGCTTATGGCCGGGTATATTTCCAAAATAGAAGTATCGGGAATAGAAACCGCGGCGAACAGGGCGGGAGTTATCGATCTTTCCAAACTTATTATTTTCAGCCTGCTTTACGGCCAGTATCACCACGCGTCTCTTGCCGGTATTCTTTCCGCCGAACCGGTAAAACGGTGGAACCACACGAATCCTTTTTCCGTCATCGATGAAAAAACACACTTCAAGGAAGGGTCTGTCAGGCAGTATTTAAAAGAGCATGAAACGGAGTTATCCGAAATAACAAAAGAGCTGCTTGCCCCCCTTAACGACAATATTTCCAGGGACGAAACGTTCCTGGACGATGAAAAACAGATGCAGACAATGATGGCGGAAAAGCTTCTTTCATTCGCCGATCCCCTGATATGGTTTGTGCTGATTAAATTCAAATCCGGCCCGGATTACTTTTCCCTGCTCCGGGACGTGCGGCTTTGCCTGGCCGGTTATTTGAAAAAAACAAGGATTGCCGAGTATACGGCGCTGCTTACCATCGAATTGGCGCAGAATATCGAGAATGTCAATATTTTGAAAGAGGCGCGGGTACTTTACAAAAACAAATATGTCAAGCTGTTCAAAATACTGCGGGAGTCCCGGTTCAGGGTTCCGGTAATAAATCAGCTGCGGCAAAAAAACAATCTTATTACCATTTCCTGGAAAATAGGGGGTACAAGCACTTCAATCGGTACGCGCGGAAAACTACAGGTGGTGCTTTACGACAAGGAAATAAATTACCGGGAAATGCGCGGCAGCTTTGAAGCCACCCATGCGGCCGACATTACAAAAAACAGTTTGACGGAATACTACAACAGGCTGCTTGAAAACGGGAACGATCTTGAACTGGGAATGTACTATCTTTCGTATCTTGGGGAAGCCTGCGAAAAAGTCGGGATTAAGTTTGAATCCATGGTAAATCAAATTCCCCTTTCTGACGTAACCATGATAACCCTTACATTCGGGATTTAAAATGTTTTTGACGCAGCCTTTTAGTCAGCGTAAAAAGTACCGGGGAACGGCACGGGACCTTGTTTTTTGCCTTTTCCCCGTCATTTTTTTCTGCGTGTCCTGTTCCCGGGCAAAGCCTGAGATTCTGCGGGGAAACCTTGAACTTGTGTATTACGAAAACGGAGGAACCCCGGTTGAAAAGTTTTCATTTTTTGTTCTTCCGTCCGACGGTGATGGAATTGAAGACCTGGAAGAGCTGCGGCTTTACCATGACTGGGAAGGCCTTTCCTGGACTCTTTCAAGCGGCGATTGGATAGAGCAGACGGTAAACGGACAGATCTGGATAGGGAGCAGGGCAGTCGCGATGGAAGACGGGAGCGGCCTTCCCAGAGGCCAGTACCGGGCGGAGCTTGTGGACAAGGGAGGGGAAAAAGCGGAAAAATCCCTCACGTTTGACGCTTCCGTAACAAGGCCGTTTCCGCGGTTTTCCATAGCGGGGAACCGCTACCGCATAGAGTCCGCCTATCCCCGGCACAGCCTTATCGCTTACGACAACGAAGGCGCGTACCTTATTTCCGTCGAGCCGCCGTTTTTGGAAGGCGACGTAAGCGGTCTTGGGCTTCCCTCCCGGGCCCGGTCCCTGGCATTGTGGGCGCGGGATCCCGAACATTCACTTTCGGCCTTTACCGACGTGGTTCCCATCGGTGATTATTGACCTGAAATTTTATTTAGATGATGTTTACCCGGCAGATAAAAAGTTTTGTTGTTCGTTCCGGAAGGATGAGCCGCGCCCAGAGCCGTTCTTACGAATCCGGGAAAGATCAGTTTATCATCCCCTATACGGACGGTTTTATCGAGCCGGGGGATTATTTTGGAAACGAAAATCCTGTAACGGTTGAAATAGGCTTTGGAATGGGATCGGCGACCGCCGGCATAGCCGAAAAAAACCCGCAAAACAACTACATCGGCATTGAAGTATTCCGCGACGGAATCGGCAGGCTTCTGTGGGAAATCGGCAGGCGGAATCTCGAAAACATCCGGATAATTGAACACGACGCGGCCGAAGTCCTGGAACACATGATACGCCCCGAAAGCCTTGCCGCCGTCCATGTTTTTTTTCCGGATCCCTGGCCGAAAAGAAAACACCACAAACGCAGGCTGATAAAGCGGCCGTTTACGGAACTTCTCGCTTCCCGGCTGGAAAGCGGGGCGTATTTGTACATGGTAACCGACTGGGCGGATTACGGGAATTCCGCCCTGGCGGAACTTTCCGCGACACGCGCACTGGAAAATTCCGCCGCCGGTTTTGCCCCGCGCCGGGCATGGAGGCCGCTGACGAAATTTGAAAAAAAAGGGCTTGATAAAAATCACCCGATCCGGGAATTATATTTTTACAAGAAGGGATAAATGGAGCAAAGAACAGACAGAATAGCGGCGCTTGAGCGGCTCATTGTTTCGTATCAAAGGTCGTATTACAACGGAGAGGCGGAAATTTCCGACGCCGAATTTGATCTTTTATGGGATGAGTTAAAATCCCTGCACCCGAAAAGTCCGGTACTTGCCAAAGTCGGAAAAGACGACGGCGGCTTTCCCAAGGCAAAACACCTTATCCCGATGGGGAGCCAGGAGAAAGCCGCGAACCCGGAGGAATTCCTGCAATGGGCGGAAAAAATATCCGCTCTGGGTGATTTTGGCGGGTTTGTGGTTCAGTACAAACTTGACGGCGCGAGCCTTGAGCTCCAGTACAAAAACGGCATACTGTTAAAAGCGGTAACAAGGGGGGACGGCGTCACCGGCGATGAAATTACTTCAAACGCCAGAGCCATGAAGGGAGTAGTGGAAAAACTCAAAGACGATTTTTCCGGCGGCGTCCGGGGAGAAGTGATCATGACCCACGATGTGTGGCAAAAAAAATACCGGGACAAGGCAAACTGCCGGAACGCAGCCAACGGCCTTATGCGGCGGAAAGACGGGAAGGGCAGCGAAGACCTTTCCTTTATAACATACGACGCCTGCGCGCCGGATAACGACGACTTTTTTGTCAATGAAGCCGGTAAAATTTCCTGGCTTGAAAGGCAGGGGTTTGCCGTTATCCCGCTCGTAGAAACGGCAAACCCCGGCGAAATTATCGCCTACCGTGAAAAGATCGCCTCGGCAAGGGATACGCTTCCTTTCGACATAGACGGGCTTGTGATAAAAGACAAAACCACCGATCCGGCGGATCTGCGCAGGGCCCGCCCCGAACGGCAGATCGCCTTCAAGTTCGTTCTGGAGACGGCTTTCAGCGTATTACGGGATGTGGAATGGAGCGAGTCGGGGGCGACATACACCCCCATCGGGGTGATTGATCCGGTGCGGCTGGCGGGTACGACGGTCCAGCGGGCAAATCTTAACAATCCCGACATGATCCGGGCGATGGGCCTTAAAATCGGCAAGGCCGTCTCCGTGGTAAAGCGCGGTGAGATTATCCCCAAAATAGAGGGCCTTGCTCCGGACGGGGCGCTTCCCGCGGAACACGAACAGGAGATCGTATTCCCCGATACCTGCGGAACATGCGGAACGGCCCTAGAGGACGGTGGAACACGGCTTTTTTGCCCAAATCCGGGCTGTCAAAAAAAACTGCATCACCGGCTCGAAAAGTGGGCCGGCGTTCTTGACATACGGGAATTGGGTGATAAGCTTCTGCGCCAGTTGTTTGACAAAAAACGGGTTATGTCGGTCGCCGCCCTGTACACGCTTACCGCCGAAGAACTGGCGCTCTATGAACGGATGGGAAAACAGTCGGCGGAAAAAGTGATACGGCACATCATGACGCCGAGGGAAATGTCCCTCGCGGGCTTTGTCGCGGGTTTTGACTTTGAGGGAGTCGGGGAATTGATAATGGAGCGGGTTGCTTCTTCCGGCTACAATACGCTGGAACGCCTCCGTTCAGCGGCGGTGGAAGACCTTGCCCGGATATGGGGCATCGGAACCATAACCGCGGAAACCATTGTGCAGGGGCTGCGGGACGCGAAAGAGGACATGGACAATGTGCTGGCTTCGGGCGTTATCTCCATAGCCGCCCCGCCCCGGGAAGAAGATTTGCCCCTCCTGGGCCTGAGCTTCTGCTTTACCGGAGAACTAAAAACCATGAAGCGGAGCGCCGCGGAAGAAAAAATAAAACTCCTTGGCGCCGCCTTGAAATCATCCGTAGTGAAAGATTTAAGCTATCTTGTGACAAACGACACCGAATCGGGAACGGCGAAAAACAAAAAAGCCCGGGATCTGGGGATTCCCATCATCGACGAAGATCAGTTCCGCGCTTTGCTGGAAAAAAGCGGACCGGCGCCGCCGGCCTGAGCCGTCCCGCCCGCGGCTTTTGAGTGGCGGCCAGCCGGCCTATTCCATTGCCAGAAACGCTTCCCTGACGCTTTGAAGCCCGGCCAGTTCCCGGCCGATGGTAGCGCCATAATCGAGGGTTTTTTCCTCGACAATACGGAACGCCTCGTCTTCCCAGAATTCGACGCGGTCAAGCTTCATAAACCGGAAGCGTTTTTCTCTTGCCTTGAGCGCCCAGTCTTCGGCGTCTTTCCAGTATACAGCGGCGGTGTTAAAGCAGGTTTCCGCGATATCCAGGCTTTTCAGGTTTTCTTCTTTCCAGGGGGCGTTGTAAAAATAGGCGTTGCGTTTATTCCATTTGTTTGCCAAAAACAAATATTGTTCGGTAAGTTTGAGGTTTATATGCATCATAAACAAATATTTGTATTTTTCATACTGTTCCAGCGTTTCCACCGGAGAAAGCGCGTACAGGGCGTTGGTAAACGGCGCTTTTAGGGCTTTTTCCAGCCAGTAAATGTTTTCCATGGTGTCGTCGGGATATTGGTTATAATGCACGTGGAAAAGTTTGTAAAACTGTTCCTTGTACATGACATACCAGGAATCAAGGGGAGGCGGGTTTATCAGGGAAAACAGTGCGCACAAAAGTACGCAGGGCAGAATGATACGTCTTTTTTTTCCGTAGGAGCTGTTCATACCGTTCCCTTTAGTATCGGCATCTCCTTTACCGCGCTCCATACCTCTTCCGCTATATCTTCGGGGAAACGCGCCCCGTCAAGGATCGCTACCGTGACGCCGTTTTTTTCCCAGACCGGGAGCAGTTTTTTGTAGTTATCCCTGGCTTTTTCCTGGAATTCCCGGTATTCAAACAATTCCCGTTCCGGCCTTCCTGCGATCCGCCTTATCGCGGTTTCGGTGTCAATGTCCAGGTATATCAGCAGCTCAGGCAGCGGGAACAATTCGTTTAAAATCCGGGGAAGTTCTTCGCCGCAGTCCACGGCCTGGTACACGAGCGAAGACAGGCTGTACCGGTCGGAAACAACCAGTTCGCCGAGGATCGCGCACCGCCTGACAATGCCGCCGGAGCCATAGAGGTGTTCCGCCCGGTCCGCGGCGAAAAGACGGGCAATGGTTTCGGGGGCCAGGGAATCCCCGCCCCGTAAAACATGCCGGATAAGCTTACCCACGGGCCCTTTTGTCGGTTCCGCGGTAGCGTAAAATTTTCCGTCCGGAAGGAGGCCGCCCCGGGCAAAACGGCGGGAAAGCAGCGTCAGCTGGGTCGTCGTACCGCTGCCGTCACAGCCTTCCAGTACGGCGAAATTGCGTAATATTGACATGATCCGGTTATACCACAGAACGGGAATAAATGGCTAATGCCGAATCCGTTCGGAAAATGCCGGATTTTAAAACCGGCTCACCGATATTAGATATGGATGTTTGTGTCCAAAATGGTTATTATTTAAGTGGAAAGGACCCTTATTGGATATCGTTCAATTCAGGCGCCGAATCGCGCTTGAGATCATCATATTTGTGATTTTGCTCTCACTTACCGCTCTTATTGTGAAACCTGTCGAAACCTGCACGAAGGGGATGATGGATCTTCTGCGGGACAGCCTTATCGGGGAAGCGGAAAAAATTCTGGGCAGAACGATCCGCTACGCTTCGGCAAGCCCCTCAATTGTCGGTTCCCTGGATATACGGG
The DNA here is from genome assembly GCA_031268975.1 of Treponema sp. GTDB lineage: Bacteria > Spirochaetota > Spirochaetia > Treponematales > Breznakiellaceae > JAIROH01. Next base: position 45,124 of record JAIRWM010000176.1, read on the forward strand.
ATGTTTCCGTTTACGACCCTCTTGGGGAGCCGCTTCTCAATCTGGAGCGGTTCCACGCGGCATATTCGGTACTGGACCTGCTTGCCGGGCGGAAAACCGGCGCGCTCCGTCTTGTGCGTATGGATGGGCCCGCGTTTACCTACGACTTTGACAAAGACCGGGATCTCCCGGAGCTTTTTACCCGGCAGGGAGAAAAGCCGCCTTCGCTTGTCCTGCCGGAAAAGTGTCTGCTTGAACTACGCCGGGGATCGATCCTTGTCAAAAGGGGCGATAGATCCCTGGCGATTACCGGCCTTTATTTTGACGGCAGGATACAGGATCAGCGGATAGTGTTTGACGGGAACTGGCACACGGAAGCGGTTCTGGCGGGCCTTGCGGGAAGCCTTAACGCCGTACAGGTCGACGGCGGCCTGTACGGCGACTTTGCCCGCGATTTCAGCGACGGGGATCTGGCGTTAAGCGTTTTGGCCCTCAGGGGAGATACGTTTGAACTTGGCAATCTGATCTTCGATTTTTCGATCCGGGACAATGTCGCCGTGCTTACCAATTCCGGTGACAGTTCCCTTGGTGTGCTGTTGGCCTACAATCTGGATACCGGCGCGCTTTCCGGGGAACTGCGTCCGGACAACTTTGTTCCCGGGGAAATCCTCCGGTTTTTCGGAGACTGGAAACGCTACGATCCCTGGCTTGCCCTGACGCTGCGGGGAGACGCCTCGTTTTCCACGGAGGGCGCGGAAGGGCCGAATTACCGGTTTGACCTGCGGGGAAACGGGCCGGGCCTGCCGCTTTTTGAGTTTGCCGGTTCCGGCGGCGGCGAAAAAGTTATCTTCGACCGGCTCCGTCTTGCCGCCGCAGACGGGGCGCTCGAATATTCAGGCGATCTGCGGTTTAACCCGCCCGCGCCCGAGGGAATTCTTACGTTCGAGAATTTCAGCTTCGCGAAAAACCAGGCGGCCGCCGTCCCCGGCCTTACCGGAGAACTGCGTTTTATCCGGCAGGGCAATGACGTCGACATATTCGCCGAAAATTTTTCATCCGGGGGGATAACGCTTTCCGCTGTTTCAGGCGGGCTTGACTGGGAAGAATCGGGCTGTACTTATGGTCTGGAACTGTTTCGCTTTAAAAACATTGAATCATACGAAGATGTACAGAGCAGCTCCATTGTTATTTCCGGTTCGTATGACAGGGGAGAATCTCCCGGCCCGGAAGCCCAATTACAGGGGAGCGTAGCACTGGACGCTTTTTCTGTGGCGGATATTCTGGCTATGGCAAAGCCGTTTTATTCCGCGGAACGTATTCCCGAGGTAGTTGAGGAACTTGCCGGAAACATCACCGTTACAACGGAGATTTTCCTCAGCACCGACTTTGAACATATTTCATATAACGCCCCCCTTTTCGTGGCCGCCTTTGAAAGCCCCGCGGATACCTTTGTGGTCGGTTCCGTTTCCGGTACGGACCGGAGCCTCGAAGTTTCCGGCGGAAGGGTAAACTGGAAAAACGGCAGCGCGGATATCGCTTTCCAGACGGATTTTTCCGACTCCGGCGACATTTCGTTTTCCGTCCAGACCGGCTACAGGGATTTTGCCTATTACTTTGAAGGGACATTCTTTGATCACCGGACGCTCACTATCAGGGGGTCTTACGGGATTTCCGTGTATGTCACGGCATCGGAATTTGGGGGATATTCAGGCTATGTTGACCTGAACGCGGTTCCGATACCGTTCCGGGGACGTACCGGCAGGCTCAGCGTCGACGCCGCCCTGCGCTTCGATTCCCTTTCCTCCTGGGTGCTGGACATTAACCGGCTGGCGCTCAGTGAAAACGAAAATCCGGCCATTCAATTCACGAACATAGCCGTTTCGGGGACGGCAGACCAGGACGGCGCCCGCATAGAGCAAATCGTTTACGAAGACAGACTGGGGGAACTTTCAGGCTCGGTTCAGGCGGATTGGGAGCGGGATTTTTCCGCCGTGACAGGGCATCTTATTCTGCTTGGGGCGGACGAAAGCTGTATTCTTGACGCGGCCTACCGGAACTCCGGCGGCGCGTCCCTTGGGAACGGGAAAACGGGCCGCGCCGCTTTTGAGGTACGGCTTTCGGGCGTACAACTGGACCGGTTTTTGCAAAGCGGAAGAAACGCCCGCCTTTCGGGAACGGTAGACGGTATCTGGAACAGGCCGGATTCCTACGAGTTAAACATAAACCTGGAATCTCTGGAAATACCCGGCGGGGCCGTACCGGTTTTCGCGTCGGCCAGGGGGTTTATAAACCAGGATATGATCAGCTTTAACGCGGTGGACGCTCAGATTGGGGATGTTGAAGCGCACAGCTCTGTTTTTATCCTTGATCGTTCCCGCTCGATCCTCGACATATCGGCCGGAATTGAAGGAGAAATTGAAGACTGGAAAGGCGGCCTGGATATGACGCTGCGCGCGTCGCTGTCGCCCAGCGACAGTTGGTTTGGCATCGCTCAGGCGGCGAACTCTTTTCATGGTTTGCTGGATATTAAAAGCGCCTACCTGGACGAAATGCGCCTTGCCGAACCCTGTTCGTTTGAATTTTCCCGAATCCGGGAAGACGATTCCGGGCCGGTCGTGCGGGTTTCAGGCGGGCCCGGAGACATGCTCCGCTTTGAACTGCTCGACGACGGCAGCCTGTATCTGGATATCGCCAATCCGTCGCCGTTACAGGCGACCATAACGGGGACATGCAAAGACTTCACGCTCGACGTGTACGCGTCGGACATCTACGTCGACATGCCTGTCGTATGGGCGCTGCTCCCCACAAAAGACATCTTGTCCTTTACCGGAGGTTTTGTTACCGCCCAAACCGCGATCAGCGGTTCCCTGTTTGACCCGGAGTTTTCCGGAAGCGGCTGGGGTTCCGGTGTCCGCCTTGAGGTTCCCGACTATTTGGCGGCGGAAATAGGGAGCGTCTCGGGGGCGGTTACGCTGGAAGGGAACGAAATTTCTTTCGGGCCCCTGGAAGCCGCCTGCGGCGACGGCAAGGGAACGATCTCACTTTCACTGCTCTTTAACCGGTGGGTTCCCAGCTGTTACATCGATATTTTGGTTCAGCAGCAGGACGCCATACCGTTTTCGTTTAACGTTGCCGGAATTGACGCGTCAGGCGATGTTTCCGGCAACCTGCGTTTTTCCATGGAAAACAGGGAAACGCTTACCATAACCGGGAACGCCCTCGCGGAAAATACGGTAATGACGCTGGACGCGGAAGAGCTTTCGGCCATCAGGGACGGGCTGGGCGTCATGACCACCGATCTCGACGTTGTTATCGATGCCCGGCTTACCGTCGGGAAACGGGTGGAATTTCTGTGGCCGAACGAAAGTCTGCCGGTACTGCGGGCGTACGGGAGTCCCGGTACCGGTGTCCGGGTTATCGCCGACACGAGGATTCCCCAGTTTGCCCTTGACGGGGATATTTCCCTACAGGGCGGTGAAATTTACTATTTCCAGCGGAGCTTTTTTATCCGGGAAGGCCGGGTATTTTTCAGCGCCAACGACTCGCAAATGGATCCCCGCATCAGCGCCAGGGCGGAAATTCGGGAACGGAACGACGAAGGGCCGGTTATCATTTCAATGATCATAGATAACGCCCCGCTCAGTTCTTTTACCCCCCGGTTTGAGTCCAATCCGACCCTTTCCCAACTGGATATTTACAGCCTTTTGGGGCAAATTCCCGCGGAAGGCCAAAGCAGCGAGGTCGTGTTCCGCACCCTAACCGAATTTTTAACCCAATTTACCGTAATCCGGGGGGTTGAACGCCGGATACGGAACATTCTGGGGCTTGATATGTTTACCGTCAGGATACAGGTGCTTCAAAACGCCCTGTTACAGGTAATGAACAACGATCCCGAAGAACAAAAGCGTAATGCCATCGGTAACTATCTGGACAATACCGCTGTTTACATGGGTAAATATATCGGTTCCGATCTGTTTATCCAGGCGCAGATTGCCCTGCGCTACGATCAATACCAGGCGGAAAACGGGGGACTGCGGTTTGAACCCGATATAGGGCTCGATCTCAGGACGCCGCTGGTGGATATCCAGTGGAATATGACCCCGAGGCACCCCGAAGATTTGTTTATTACGGATCAGACCTTTTCTTTTGTGTGGCGCTGGTCTTTTTAGCCATTGTGGACTTTATCAAACGGCTGTTTTCTGCTAGAATTCGGAGAGAGGTGTGAATGCGTACTTTCTTTGCGGTAGTCTTGCTGGTTTTCACAGGTATATTTTGCTTTTCCCAGACAGGGGACTGGTACAGGGGCAAACCCATAAAAGACGTTGTATTTGAAGGCCTGAAACATGTTAGAAACTCGGATCTTGAAAGTACCATAGAGTCCTTCAGGGGCAGAATTTTTTCCGACGAGCTTTTTTTGGATCTCCAGAGCAGGGTGTATTCCCTCGACCTTTTTTCGACAATAACTCCCACAGCCATTCCGGCGGATCCCCAGGGAAACGAAGTCATTATCCAGTTCAGGGTTGTTGAGTTGCCGGTTATCTCCAGAATCGTCTTTGAGGGCAATTTCGTGGTAAAAAGACGGAAGCTTCTGGAAGCCGTAGCCCTCAAGATCAACGACGTTGCCAACCCGGTGCTTGTTCAGGCCGACGAACAGGCGGTAAAAAACAAATATACCGAAGAAGGGTTCCCCGACGCCACGGTCAGATCGGAGATACAGCGGGCCGACAAAGATACGGTCGCCCTGGTGTTCCACATTACCGAGGGAGAACGGACGACGGTGGCCGCCGTTTATTTTGAAGGCAATTCCGTCTATTCAAGGAACACACTCAGGGGCCGGCTCTCAATGAAGCCCAAAAGCATTGGAAACGACGGTTCTTTCCAGGATGCCAAGCTGCTGGCGGACAGGGAAGCCATTACCATGTACTATCGTGACCGGGGATACCTGGACGCCGAAGTTATCGACGTCGTGCAGGAACTGGTCAAGGACGAAAACGGCAACAACAGCCTTACCATTACGTACCGGATTTACGAAGGGAGAACGTATACGTTTACCGGCATCAGTTTTGAGGGAAACGATATTTTCAGCGATGAAGATCTTCAAAAACAGGTGCGATCCAAGACCGGCGATTTGGCAAACGCTTCCCGGGTAGAGGCGGATCTTCAGCGGGTTGCCGATTTATACTTCGAAAACGGCTATACATTTAACACCATCAACCGGGAAGAACTGCGCAATCCCGACGAAGGAACAATCGCGTTCAGGGTTTCCATTGTTGAACGCGGCAGGGCCCATATCGAAAACATCATTATACGGGGAAACGAAAAAACAAAAGATTTCGTAATTTTACGGGAAATACCGCTTGAGCCGGGAGATGTTTTTTCCAAGACAAAAGTAATGGAGGGAATAGGAAACCTTTACAACCTCCAGTACTTTTCCGCCGTTATCCCCGACACTCCGCCGGGCAGCGAAGACAGCCTGATGGATTTAGTGATTGTCGTAGAAGAACAGTCGACAACGGAAGTGCAGTTCGGCGTTACATTTTCAGGCTCTTCCGATCCCGACGACTTCCCCATTTCCGGCATATTGAACCTTGTCGACAGGAATTTTCTCGGGTACGGGAGCCAGCTTTCCGGCGAGTTAACCGCCTCCCCGGCTACGCAGAGCTTGTCTCTCCTTTACTCACAGAGGTGGCTCAAGGAAATTCCCCTTTCCTGGGGAGTCGATTTGACGGTCAGCCACGCAAAACGGAATACGGCAATGAACAACGGTATAACCGGCCCCCGGTTTAACGGCGATGAAGAGTACGCTTACCCCGACGGTTTTAACAGTTACGATGAATACTATTCGGCAAGTAAAATCCCTCCCGACGAATACCTTATGGAATACGAACAATGGTACGCGTCGCTGGGGCTTTCCTCAACATACCGCTGGTCCACCCCCCTGGGCGTGGTAAGCGCCGGCGGAGGGGTTCGTGCCGGCATCATCAACAACAGCTTTGACGATCTGCTCCGTCCGTTTGACCCGGTAATACGGGAGCGGAACGGAAAATGGACGCCCATAAATTCGCTGTGGACCCTTTTCTCCCTGGACAGGCGGAACCTTATACACGATCCTTCATCGGGATACTACGCGAGCCAGCGTGTCGGCTTTTACGGAATTTTCCCGATTGAGCGGGAACACTATATCAAATCCGACACAAAGGCGGAGTTCTTTTTGACCCTTCTCAATATTCCCGTTACCGACAAGTGGAGCTTTAGAACCGTACTTGCCCTTCATTCAGGGCTTTCGTTTATTCTGCCCCAGCTTGGAATGGACGAGCCGGTAGTGGAAGAAACAAACAAGCTTTCGATAGACGGCATGTTTGTCGGGCGGGGCTGGTATGAAGAACGCATCAATTCCCGCGGTTACGCGCTGTGGGAAAACTGGGCCGAGCTCCGCATCCCCCTGGTCCCGAACCTGCTTGCTTTTGACTGGTTTTTCGACGCCGATGTGGCGAAAAAAACACCGGAAGATTTTTTCAATAACGTGACCATGGAAGACTGGCGCTTCAGCCTGGGTGGCGGGCTCCGTTTTACCATACCCCAGTTTCCGTTCAGATTTCTTGTTGCAAAACGGTTTAAAATTGTAAACGGAAACTTACAGTGGCAGGGAGGAAACATGTTTAAAGATCCAAATGACCCTTCTTCCGGTCTTGATTTTCTTGTTTCCTTTGCGTTAATTACCCGTTAGGAGAGAAATGTATGAAACGCGCGGCAATACTTACGTTATTATCGGCGGGGGCCTTTTTTTCGCTTTCCGCCCAGCAGATCACCCGTTTCGCGGTGGTTGACCTTGTCAAGGTATATTCTGCCTTTTTCAATGAATCCAGGGCTGTCCGGGAATTCAACGAACGCAGCGCCAGAATACAGAACGAGATCAACCGGCTTAACCAGGAACTGCAGGAAACTAAAAGCAGCCTGGTCAACGCCCAGGCACGGGGCGACCGTGAACAGGCGCTGCGTCTGGAAAGCGAAGTCAACAAGAAAACGCGGTTTATTCAGGAATATTACCAGACAAACACAGCGGACCTTGAGGCGCAAAAAGCCCGGCTTACCCAGTCGGACGCTTTTCTTACCCAGATAAACGACGAAGTGCGGATTCTCGCGGAAACCGAAGGCTACAGTATGGTTATCAACAGACAGGAAAGTTCGGGGATACTCTGGTACAGTCCCAATGTTGACATAACAAATAAGCTTATCGAACAGCTTCGTTCAAAAGCCGGACGATAGGAGAAGCCGATTTCCGTCGCCAGTCCGCGGGGCGCCCGTGAGAGCCCCATGCTGGAACAGTACCGGCGCATAAAGCGGGGTCACCGGGACAGTGTACTGTTTTTCCGGCTGGGTGATTTTTACGAAATGTTTTCCGAAGACGCCCTGGAAGTTTCCGCCCTGCTTAACCTTACCTTGACAAGCCGCAACGGACTGCCCATGTGCGGGGTTCCGTACCATTCGGCAAAATCCTACATTGCGCGTCTGCTCAGGCACGGAAAAAAAATAGCGGTCTGCGAACAGCTTTCCGAACCGGGAAAGGGCCTTATAGACAGAAAAGTGGTCGAGGTTATCACCCCCGGTACCACAATAGAAGAAGACTACCTTGAACACGGTTCTTCCAACTACCTGGCCGCCCTGACATTTTCGGCCGGATTTTATTCCCTTGCGTATATTGATCTTTCCACCGGGGATTTTTTCGCTACGTCTTTTCCTTCCGTGTGGCAGGCCGGCACCGAACTTGAACGGCTTGACATCAGGGAAATAATCGTAAGCGAATCGCTGCTGGAAGAAAACAGGGAGCTTGAGGCGGCGCTTGGGGAACGGCAGGGCATTGTTGTCAACCGCTGGGCGGACTGGCTTTTTGATCTTGACCGGGGAAGGGAAAAGCTTAAACGTCAGTTCGGTACGGCAAGCCTTAAAGGTTTCGGCCTTGAGGACAATTCCCCGGAAATTCTTTCCTCAGGCGCCCTGCTGGATTATCTGGACGATACGGCGAAAAGCCTTATCCCCCACGTCCATTCGCTTACCGTTTACCGGGACAGCGAATATATGGGCATGGACGAAGCGACCCAGAGAAACCTTGAACTTGCCCGGAATTTGCGGGACGGATCGGGACGGTTTACCCTGCTTGAAATTCTCGACGAGACAAAAACCTCAATGGGTTCACGGGAGCTCAAGCGCCGGCTTCTTCATCCGCTCCGCGATCCCCCCGCCGTAAATCTGCGCCTTGATTTTGTGGAACATCTGTACCGGGATCAAAAAATTCTTGCTTTTTTCAGGGAAATTCTTTCCAAAACCCCGGATCTGGAACGGCTTTGCTCACGGCTTGCCATGGACAAGGCGCACGGCAAAGACCTTGTTTCACTGAAAAACGCGCTGGGCGCTCTGGAAAGAATCGGGGAAATTCTTTCGGCCGCGAAAGGACGTTTTCCGTTTGAGTCCGCCGGGGCGAATTTTCTGGAAGCCGGAAATTTTGAGGCGGCGGCGGACATACACCGGCTGCTTGAAAAAGGGATATGTGAAAACCCGTCGGTATTTTTAACCGAAGGAAACCTTATCCGGGACGGTTTTAGTCCGGAACTTGACCGGCTTAAAACGCTCAAGGATTCAGGGCGGCAGATGCTCGAAGACTATCTTGAAGAAGAACGGACGGCCACGGGAATCGCGAGCCTCAGGATACGCTACAACAGGCTTATCGGTTACTTCTTCGAAGTGACAAAAGTAAACCTTTCCCGGATACCGTCCCATTTTATCCGCCGCCAGGGACTTGCTTCCGGGGAACGCTTTTCCACGGAACGCCTTGCCCGGCTTGAATCGGACATTAACGGGGCGTCGGATAAAATAATTGAACTTGAAAAAGAACTGTTCCTGGATATACGGAAAAAAGCAAAGGCCGAACTTTCGCGTTTTTCCCAGGCGGCAAAACTGCTGGCGGAGCTTGATACCGGCCAGTCCCTTGCCTGGGCCGCCACCCGCCGGGGCTGGGTACGGCCCGCGGTTGACGGGGAAAACAGGATTCTTTTAAATGAAGGCCGCCACCCCGTCGTGGAAGCCTATCTTCCGTCGGGGGAATTTATTCCCAACGCCCTTGCCCTTGACCATAACGGCGTTACGTTCGCGCTTATTACCGGTCCCAATATGGCGGGCAAGTCAACGTATCTCCGTCAGGCCGCCCTTATGGTGGTTATGGCCCAGATGGGGAGTTTTGTTCCCGCCAGGGAAGCTTTTGTCGGCATAGTGGACAAAATTTTCTGCCGGGTCGGCGCTTCGGATAACCTCGCGCGGGGGGAATCCACGTTCCTTGTGGAAATGAATGAAACCGCCCACATACTGAGAACCGCGACAAAAAAAAGTCTTGTAATAATGGACGAAGTCGGCAGGGGAACGGGAACCAGCGACGGCCTTGCCATAGCCTGGGCTGTCTGCGAGGAACTGCTTAACCGGATAGGATCGCGGACGCTTTTTGCCACCCATTATCATGAGTTGTCCCTGCTGTCTCATCCCCGGCTTGTTAATCGTTCAATGGACGTGCTTGAAAAAAACGGCAAAATTGTTTTTTTACGGCGGATCAAAGACGGCCCCGCCGCGGAATCCTACGGTCTGCATGTGGCGGCTCTGGCCGGCCTGCCGGCGGCGGTGCTTGAACGGGCGGGGGAACTGCTGGTAAAAATACGGCAGAGCGAAACGTCGATTCGGGGCACGCTGCCCGGCGCGGAAAATCCCGAAAAACCGCCGCCGCCTGAAAGTCCGCGCCCCGAAGCCGCACGGCGCCGCGACTCCCTGCTGGAAGCGCTTTCCGCTCTCGATATAAACGCCATAACTCCCCTGGAAGCCCTGAACGATTTACAGGAACTGAAAAAACTCGCGGAAACCGGGAAAGTGCCTTCACCCCGCCCTCCGGCCTCTGCCATTCCAAGGCCGCCGCCCCCAAAGGAAAAAGACTTCTCTCCCGGTTTATTCGACTAATTTCAAAAACGATTCCAAAATCCGGTATGTTTAAAACCGTTCCCGCGTTAAAGCGGCGCGGGCTTTTATCCCATCTAAACAGTATGAAAACCTCACTGTGCTCCCTCGCAGGAAGCAAGGTTCTGGAATTGTTTTTTCCCCAGGGCTGCGCCTGCTGCGGAAAAAGTCTTTTCCATCCGGCGGAAACCTGGCGCGGGATCTGCTTTTCCTGTGCGGAGCGGCTCTTTGAGGTTTTTTCCGCAGACGGCATAAAACGCTGCTCCGTATGCGGAAAACCGCTTGTCTCCGAACTGGAACGCTGTATGGCCTGCCGCCGGGGGCCGGAACACAGTTTCGACAGATTATTTTCCGTTTTTCCGTATCAGGGAGACTACCGGAACGTCCTTGCGGCCTATAAATTCGGCGCCCGCCGGAACGTGGGCCGGTTTTTGGCCGCCTGCCTCATGAAGGCGGCGTCTTCGCCGTTTTGGGGCGCCTGCCTGCCGGACGGAAGGACGCCGCTCCGGCAGGGCGGAGGCCCGGTCTGGGTTCCGGTTCCCCCAAGGCCGGGAAAAATACGGAAAGCGGGCTGGGATCAGGTTGACCATTTGGCGAAACTGCTTGAAAAAAACGGCGAAACCGTCTGCCGCTGCCTGAAACGGCTGCGTTCCGGTACCCAGAAAATTCTTGGCAGGGAAGCGCGGAAGAACAACCTGAGGGGAAAAATCCTCGTCCGGAAAGAGTACGCCGGGGGCGGAAAAACTACGCCGCCGGAGGTCTTTCTTTTCGATGACGTTTACACTACCGGTTCCACGATGGACGCGTGCGCGGCGGCGTTAAAAGCGTCGGGAACCGCAGCCGTATGCGGAATTTGCCTTTTCTACGATTGACCGGAAGGACGGCTGCCATGCAGGGCGAGCGCATATAAAACATATAAAACAACGTGAAAAGGAGCTATAGTTGGCATGGTTTTCTGGGAGGGGAACCATGGGAAACGAAAGAAAACCATTAGCGCCGATAATGACCTATTTCACGGTCATTCAGGATCC
>JAIRWM010000195.1 GCA_031268975.1 Treponema sp.
TTTACTACCCGCATAACGGAGGAACGGCAGGACAAATACCTTGAAGAAAAACTGCGGGCCGAGGCGGGCGGGATTCTCAACTGGCTTCTTGAGGGGACCCGCCTCTGGCGGGAAGAAGGTTTGAAGATTCCCGCCGCGATCCTGAACGCTACCGACGAATACCGGAGTGAAATGGACGTTATCGGGAACTTTCTCAAGGAGTGCTGCGTCCGGCGGGAAGGGGCGGTGATACGGATACGGGAACTGTTCAAGGCGTACCAGGACTGGTGCGAAGAGAATAACGAACATGCTTGCAGCGAACGGTTTCTGTCCCTGCGGCTCAAGGAACTGGGTTTTGAAAAGGGGCGGACCGCCGAGGCCCGGTTTTGGTGCGGCCTGGGACTATTATCCAATGTATAGACTTTAATGGGCCTACGCCGTGTTACTGCTACTGGTTAAACACGCTCACCGGCTCGCGTGCCTTCATTAGGCGGGGGCTTGCCCTGAGGGTGAATCAGTAATGAGTTGTTGTAAAAGGTAGAAGGGTTTAGTTTTGGGGGCTCGGGGTTTAATTGCTGGTTGGTTGTAACGCGCGCTGCGACAGCTAAAGCTGCCGCGCATTTGCGGCATACCGGGGCGTTTGTTTGCGCTCCCACCGTGCCGCATTACTGTTCATCGCCGCTTGACGCGGCGCACCTTTTGGGTGTCCCCCGTGCCCCCTTTTCAGGATAGCGATAAAAAAACCGGCTCTGAAACTGTGCCTGTTCCCGCCGGAGAGGCGATGACGGTTAAAACACCCAGGAGGCAAGCGTAATTGTCATTATCAGGATTATGCGTTATTTACATACAATAGGGGCTATCAAAGCGGTCTGTGCTATGGGTTTCGCTGTCCTTGATACTATGGCGGTTCATTTAACCAAATTTTCATCTGTTCTTTATCAAAATCACAAATTTCCCCGGTAGGTTGTCCCTGTCATGCACGGCATGAACATATCAGAGAAGGAGTTTCTTGTGAAAAAAATCCTGTTTACCGCACTGTTTATCGCGGCTTTGGGGGCGGGACTGTTCGCCCAGGAGCTAAAGTGGAGCGGGTATTTTAATACCGGCCTTGGCTTTGTATTTACCGATGTAGATAATGCGGATCCCTACATCACCGCGTTCGGCGTTGATTCGGGCCAGTTCGGTTACCGGTTCCGGCTGAACGGCGCCTACACAAACGCGGATGCCAACGCGGGCGTACGGTTTCGCATTCAGTCCCAGGCGCAAGGCAACCAGAGCTTTTCCCTTCCCTATCTGTACGGATGGTTTAAGCCGCTGGAAATGCTTACGCTGAACGCCGGCCTTGTCGACGACGGCACCTGGGCCAGCGGCGGGGCGCTACTGAACGAGGACGTGGGAGAAGGCCTTGGCTTTCTGGCCAAGCTGAGCCTTGGCGGCCTTGACGCGGGCGCCGGCGCTTATCTGGGCGGTACAGGAAGCGGCAGCAGCAACAACCCTCTTGCCGGCATGGGCAACAACACCATAAAGCCTGAGGATATGAAATACGTGCTGAGCCTGGGTTACACGGCGAAAGACCTGTTTAAGATCGTCGCCAGCGTCCGTACCTCAAGCAGAACCAATGGCGGTATTGATACTGCTTTTACCGGTGCCAGCGCCCCCAATGACGAAGCGATCCTGGGTTTTAAACTGCTGGCCCTGCCCAAACTTACCGCCGTTCTTGAAGCCAAGGCGGATTATCTGTACGAGTTCAGCGACTCGGGAACGGTTTTTATCTACGAAACGCTCGGCTACGATCTGGGCGCCCTGGATCTGGGGCTGAACGCCGGTCAGTACCTGAACCAGGCGGACAATACGGACCTCGGCCTGATGATTTCTCCCTGGGTAAGCTATACCATGGGCAAACTTGTTCCCCGGCTGGACGCGCTGTACTTTATGGCGGGAAAGCCCTCGTATGTGGCCGATGCTACCGGGAGCGGTTCCAGCGGAAAATACAATTTTCTCAACTGGGAAGCCTACGCTCCCAACTGGGATTCTGACTATTCGGTTATAGCCGTTCGTCCTTCTGTCAAGTTCAACCTCGATTCCAATACCGCCATTGAGCTGGGCGACATTGTCAACGTAGAGCTGGGGCCCGATAACGCCTATGGCACTGAAAGCAGGCGGCTTACCAATGTTTTCTATGTGGACTTTACCTGGAAATTTTAAAGGTTTTATGCTGGAACCTGTCCATAATACAGGCACATTATGGACAGGTTCCTCCAAAAAATATATGTAAAAACGCATGTAAAAAATCCTCCTCATAGTTGAAGGCTGCTTGGGAAGTTTTCCCAGACAGCCTTCTTGTTATTGCCTGTTTGGGTCTTGCGGAAAGGCATTGACAAAAAATATGTACGGCGGATAAAGTGGATACGGCGGTTTATACCGGAGTATCACAGTGGCAAAAGTGAAGTGCGTTGTTTTTATATTATTGGCCGTTCAGTTTTTTAACAACGGACATTCAATATTTCCCCAGGATTTATCTTACGAATCTGACCTGGAATACATCCTGACAGAATATTATATTTTGGGTAATTATGAGGAAGTTATCAGGTTATTACATAAACACTATTCCGGCTATCAAAATGAGCTGGCATATCTATACGGGTTATGTTATTTAAAATTGAACATGAACAAAACAGCAATAGACTATTTTAACATTACTTTGGCAGAACATGAAAATAATTATGAAGTACTGAATAATATTGGCGCGGCTTATTTTCAGGAAAATGATTATATCAACGCAATGAAATACTTTCATTTATCCTTTATTTCAAATACAGATTATGAAATTGCGCGGGATAATTATAACGCGGCGTATGAAAGCTGGATTTCCGAAAGAAAAAATGAATCGCTGCGTCCTGTGATCATCCCCTTCACGGAAAAACCGACAATGTATAATTCGCTGGGGTGGTTTTATTATTATTCAGGTGATTTTCATAACGCGATTTATTATTTTAAAAAATCCATTGCCGAAGATGAAAAATATCAATTCGCGTATATCGCCCTGGCTTATATATACGACGAAGAAAATAATTTTGAAGCGGCGCTGAATTATTTAAAAGAAGCGGAAAAAATAGACGAAAACAATCCTGACCTTTATAACAATTTGGGTATTGTCTATTATCATGTATCCGATTATGAAAATTCAGAAAGCGCTTTCAGGAAAGCCATATCATTGAATTACCGCTTTGCCGAACCGTATAACAATCTTGGCTTTTTATATTTTGAGAAAAATGAATACACCCTTTCAGAGGAATATTTTAAAAAAAGCATGGCGATGAATCTTGCTAACCAAAGCTTAAAAGCGGAAAGCACGGCCGGCTTAGCTTTTATAAACATGAAAAATAATGCCGTTGACCTGGCACTAACATATAAAGCGTCTTCGATAAAGCTCGACTATAGAATGAATGATATCATCTACCTGACAGACAAGTTAAAATGGGACGGCAGACTGATTGAACTCTGGAATGCCATAGGGCCGGTTTCAAAACCGCGGTTTTGAAACCGGTTCCGGCTAAAAGGTCAGTTCCACAGCCCTTTTTTACCGTTTCTTGCTTCCTGTTCATAGCCCCGGAATTCATCCATAAAGCGGAAGCTGAACCTTGTATAGGCGTGTCCGTAACCCTGCCGGATAATCTCCGCGTTGTGGCAGATTTTATCATCCGTATACACATAGGCCAAAAGGCGTCCGTAACGATCCCGGAGATCCCAGTCAAAAGCGAGGTACACTGTTTTGCCGAAAAGCCGGGACTTTGTATATTCGCTGGCTTCCACCCCGAATTCTTCCACATCCCGCCGGGGATGAACTGTCTCCGGGGTATCGACGCCGATAAGCCTGATGGTTTCCACAAGGCCCAGTCCCCCGGGCGGATTTTGCAGCCGCACCCGGACGGTATCGCCGTCAACATGATCCACGACTTCCGCCCTGACAAGCCGCGTAAAATCCACGTCTTCGCAGCGGCCCGGTTCCGCCAGGTTGACCCGGTACAGTTCGCCGGCTGTCCCGGCCGGGCCCGGTTCGGCGGACAATTCCGGCGGATTACAGATCGAGCAGGGCTCGTAGCCGGAACGAACGGCTTCGGCAAGGGTGGCGGCTATACTTGAACGGCGGAGCGAAGAACATCCTTCAATGTGGTATTTTGTTCCTGAATTGGTAACATATACCGTGTATTCCGGGGAAACAGCGGCCGCGGCTTCGGGCAAATCTTCTTCTGTATGCCCCGGCGCACAGGCAAAAAAGAGGCTTGCAAGAAGCGGAAGAAGGACAAGCTTTTTGTTCATGGCGCACTTTTCATTCACGGCGCAAAAGGAATTCTTTTAGAGCCGAAAGTTCCGGGGGAATTGTTTCGGCCCGGGCTGTCCGGGACAGGGCGCTTTTAATTGACGGGGGAACGGGAACGGGCCCGGTAATCGGCTCTACCGTCTGCGCGAATTTCGCCGGATGGGCGGTGGCAAGGATCGCCGCCGGGCCGGGAAGCTTCCCCGCCTTGCTCACCGCGGCCCAGCCGACCGCTCCGTGGGGATCCAGGTAATAACCACCGCGGTTAAACACGTCTGCGATGGTTTTACGGGTTTCGTCGTCGGTTACCGAAAATCCGCGTATCCTGCTTTTTAGATCACGGTAAGACCAGTGGGCGATCATCCGCTCAAAATTACTTGGCGCGCCCACGTCCATCGCGTTGGAAATGGTTGCCTGCGAAGGCATTGTTTTGTATTTTCCGCTTTCAAGGTAATCCGGCACGGTTTTGTTGATATTGGTGGCGGCGATAAAGGAAGCGATTGGCGCTCCCATAGCCATCGCGTAAAGGCCCGCGGTAAGGTTGCCGAAGTTGCCGCTGGGAACCGCCATGGTAAGCGGCAGGCCGGAATCGGTTTTCCCGGCGGCGGCCCTGCCGGCCGCGGCGGCGTAGTACACCGCCTGGGGGATAAGCCGGGAAATGTTGATTGAATTGGCTGACGAAAGCGTCCGGGAAGCGCGCAGCTCTTTATCGGCAAAAGCGGATTTGACAAGACGCTGACAGTCGTCGAAGCTCCCTTCCACCGCAAGGGCGGAAATGTTGCCGCCAAGCCCCGCAATCTGTTTTTCCTGAAGTTCGGACACCCTGCCCTTTGGATACAGCACCGTAACCGTAATGCCTTCTACCCCGAAAAAACCGTCCGCTACGGCGCCGCCGGTATCGCCGGAAGTGGCGACAAGAATGCTCAGCGGCTTTGATTCGCCCCTGCGCAGCCAGGCAAAACAGCGGGCCATAAACCGCGCGCCAAAGTCCTTGAACGCCGCGGTAGGACCGTGGAACAGTTCCAGCACCAGCCGGGAACTCACCGGAACCAGAGGAGCGGTAAACGTAAAGGCGGCGGAAACAAGGTCTTCGAGCGCCGCGGAGGGAATATCGTCCTTTACATAGGGCAAAATGGTCTGGAAGGCGATTTCCTGAAAACGCATGGTTCCCAGGCTTTTCCGCACGGAACCCCGGTATTCCGGTATTGTTTCGGGTATATACAGGCCGCCGTCCGGGGCAAGACCGGCAAGGGCAGAAGCCGCGAAGGAGACAGGATCCGAATTGCCGCGGGTACTGTGATAGCGCATGGCAAAGGGTATCATAAAACCCCCGCACTGTCATGACAGACCGGACGGGTTTCCGGGAGGGGCCTGTCAGCCGCCGAGCTTTTTGCGCAGGCGGCGGCGGTCCCTGCGTTCTTCGCGCTTTTGCGCTTCTTTTTGCTGTTCCTCATCCGGGGGTTCGGGGTATATCCGTACCGGTTCCCGGCCGGGCAGACGGGAGGCTATGCCGATCCAGATGAGGCCGGCGGCTATCATCACAAAACAAAAAACCTGGCCGGTGGAAAAATTGAAGAACGATGAAAAAACAGCGGGCGGGAGATCCGTTTTGACAAGCTCTATGCGGTACCCAAGATCGGCATCGGGCTCCCGAAAGTATTCTATGAAAAAACGGAACAGGCCGTATCCGGCAAGATATATTCCGACAAGAAAACCCTTAAAGGGTTTTCTGTTCCGCAGCAGCCAGATAATTGCCCAGAGGATTACGCCTTCAAAAAGCGCCTCGTAGAGCTGGGAAGGATGACGGGGCAGGTTGACAAAGCCGCCCGACGGATTTATGCCGCATGCTTCCGCCGCGCGGCGCACCCAGGGTATATCCGCCTGGAACCGTTGTGCGTACGGAAAAATCATTCCCAGGGGCCCGGAAGTAACCCTGCCGTACAGTTCCCCGTTGATAAAGTTGCCAAGCCGCCCGAACGTGTAGCCCAGGGGGATGCTCGCGGCGAACATATCGGCGGTTTCCCGGAAGTCAAAGCGTTTTACCGCCGAATAGACAAGTACCGCGACAGCGCCGCCGATAACGCCGCCGTGGTAGCTCATTCCCGCAAGGCCGGTAAAGCGGCCATCCCTGAACGGCCAGAACACGCGCCAGGGCTGCGTACGGTAGGTGTCCCGCAGAACAGGGTCGGTTTCGTACACCAGGGTGGCGAATATCCGGGCGCCCAGAACCAGGGCCAAAATACCCCAGAAAAAAAGCCCGGAAAGCTCGTCTTCTGTCATCGGGAAACGGCGCTCGGCTACCTGCTTCCGGTACAGAAGAAAAGCGACGGCGAACGCGACGATGTACATAAGGCCGTACCAGCGTACCGGCAGGCCCGGTATTATTTCAGGATGAAGCCATGAAGGAAAGTTGGCGAACAGAAACATGGGAAAAGTTTAGCGGATTTGCCGGTATTTGTCAGGGGATTCGGAAGCAATTTCACCGCCGCCGCCCGACGGGGCCCGTTTCGGCGGGAATTCCGGCGGTTTCGCCCCGGAAACGGTAGTTTTTGACCCGGAATCTGTAGATTTTTGGTTCAGAATCTTTAGATTTCAACTCAGAATCTTTAGATTTCAACTCAGAATCTTTAGATTTCAACCCGGAATCTTCAGATTTCAATTCAGAATCTTTAGATTTTAACTCAGAATCTATAGATTTCGACTCAGAATCTGTAGATTCTAACCCGGAATCTATAGATTTTAAGCCGGAATCTTCAGAATACAACGCGGATTCTTCAGGCGATACCATGAACCTTCCCGCCCCGCCGGGCTAAACGTGACCCACAATCGTATAGGGGACTCGTATAAAACCGCACAGCCGCGGAAGTCGAATACGGGGAGAAAGCGTGGTTACGGCAGAACGGGAAAAAATCGTGAAAACCGTATTGGACGGAACTTTTGAAGTTCACGCACACCTGGGGCCGGGCCTGCCGGAGAGCGCCTGCCAAACAGGTCTGCTGTATGAATTACGGGAAAAGGGAATTCACGCGGAAGCGAAAGTTGCTTTGCCTGTTGTGTATAAAGGGGTCACCATAGATTGCGGTTATCGTGTCGATATACTTGTGGAAAAAGACAAATTGATGGTTGAAAACAAAGCGGTAAAAAACAGAGATGACCTTCATTTGTCCCAAATACTAAGTTATGTGCAATGTGGGCTAAAATTTTTTGTAGAATAATGTAAAAAATGTTGACAAAATAAATTGAATACTTATAATAAAATGCAAAAATGATTTAGGAAGATTATATGAAGATTTTGGCTATTGGAATATCTATTTTTTTTATTTCTTTTAATCTGTTTGCAATCGATACTCGTTTGATTGGCACATGGATTAATGAGAATAAAAGACCGGTTATAGTTTTTACGGAAGAGAAAGGATTTATTTATTCAGAGATTATTGATGATGAAATAAATGAATTTCTAGGTGGCAATTATAAAACTCCTTATGAGTTATATTTAAAT
>JAIRWM010000066.1 GCA_031268975.1 Treponema sp.
AAAAACGCCCAGAAGGGCATTGTGGAAAGTTTTGTCAAAAAAGGCGGGATCAATTACAACAAGCGGGACGAACTGGGCAATACTCCCCTGTTCTACGCCTGCTTCAAGGGAGCGCGGGACATCGTCAAGATCCTCATCGACAACGGGGCGGACGCGGCGCTGGCCAACAATGAAAGCCTTACCCCCCTCCACGGCGCCGCAAAAAGCGGCAACAAGGAAATTATGCGACTCCTTGTTGACGCCGGGGCGGATATTAACGCCACGGATAGAAACGGCAAATCGCCGTTGATGTACAGTCTCTCGGAGGGTAAAACCGAGGCGGCAAGCTTTATGCTTTCTCTTGGTGCGGACAAGTCGATAAAAGACAACGAAGGACACTCCGCCCTTGATTACGCCACCGCCCATGGACTGCGGGATATTGTCGCCAAGCTCTGCGAAGGAGAGCCGCTTACCGCCGGTGAAGCCGCCAAAGACTCGGTGGGCAATACGCCGCTGCATCAGGCCAGCTACAACGGTCAGACCGAAACGCTCCAGGCCCTTTTGAAACAGGGGGCCGATGTAAACGCCCTGAATGATGCGGGTGAATCGCCGCTGGTCATTGCCTGCCGGGGATCAAACCTCGCGGTGGCGGAACTCCTCCTCAAGGCGGGGGCGGACGCCAACTTGAAGCTCCTTAACGGCAACACCCCTCTGCATTACGCCGCGGCGGAAGGCAGCCGGTTTGTGGGCAAAGCCCTCATTGCCGCCGGGGCCGAAGTCAACGCGAAGAACGAGAGCGGCGAGACACCTCTTATCGTCGCCGCCATCAGGGGCCGGAACGACTTTAGCGCCATGCTTATAGAAAGCGGCGCCGACGTAAACGCCGTAGATAACGCGGAACACAGCGCCACGTACTACGCGGCGGAAGGCGGCTTCACCGAAATTACCGAGCAGCTTATCATGGCCGGCGCGGAGAATTAGTACCTTCGACTTCGCGTACTTCGCGGTAAAAAATTCTTCTTCGCTGATTCCGGCTGGCGCCGGTTCCGCCCGCGGGATTTCAGCCCTGGTTCATAAAACCCAGGTGGCCGCGCAGGCGTTCCAGCGCGGCTTCTTTCCGCACGGCAAAGTTTTTTTTGTTGTTTTCAAAAAGGTTGTTTCCGTCTGTATCGATGGATACGATGAGTGGGCCGAATTCCTTTACCCGCATCACCCACAGGGCTTCGGGCATTCCCAGGTCAAGCCATTCAACGCTGTCCACTGTTTCTACCCGGGACGCGGCGAGCACTGCGCAGCCGCCGGGGAAAACCGTGTGAATGGTTTTGTACTTCCGGCACGCTTCCGCCGTTTTTGCCCCCATACCGCCTTTTCCCACGATCAGCTTTATTCCGCTTGACGCGATAAATTCAGCCTCTGCCGATTCCATCCGCATGCTTGTTGTAGGGCCTATGGAAATAACCTGCCACCGCGTCTTGTCTCCGGATTTTTTTTGCATGATGGGGCCGGCGTGAAAAATGGCCGATCCCGCAAGGTCCACCGGCAGCGGGACGCCCTGCCGCAAATGCCTGTGGTGCACGTCATCTCTGGCGGTAACAAGAAGGCCGTCCAGGTAAACAATGTCTCCAATGCGGAGATCTTCAAGATCGGCGTTTTGCAGGGGAGTGGAAAGAATGCGGCTCACAGTTTTCCTCCTTTGTGTGATACAAGCTCCCAGTCAAGATTTTTGTTTATGCGGATAAGCGAGCGCCGGTGGGCCCAGCAGCCGGTCGAAAGACCGACTGCTATTGTCGCCGTATGCCGGGCCGCCTGTTCAATGTGGACAGCCATGACAGAACGCTTCCCCGAAAAACCGCCGGGCCCCAGGCCGATGCTGTCAAAGGCCGACTCAAGCTGTTTTTCCAGCTGTGCCCCTTTGGCGCTGCTGTTTCTTGTCCCGATAAAGCGGAGCAGGGCTTTTTTCGACAGCTTTGCCGCCGTGTCCACCGAACCGCCCAGACCTATTCCGACAAGCAGTGGAGGACAGGCGTTAACGCCGTAACTGGCGATCTGGTCGAACACCGCCTTCATCGCCCCTTCGTAGCCTTCAAGGGGCATGAAGGTTCTTGCAAAACCCGGCAGGCTGCATCCGCCGCCGGCCATGTACAGGTAGAGGTACAGGTCGCTGCCGCCGGGAACAATCTCCCAGTCAAGCCAGGGGATGCGCGTCCCGGTATTGTCGCCGGAATTCCGTTCATCAAAAAATTCCACCGCGTTTGGGCGCAGCGGCGCATCGTTTGTCGCCGTTACGGCGGCGCTGCGGATACATCCTTCAAGTTCGCCGATAAAAGGAAACTCCGTTCCGGCTCTGGCGAAGAACTGGAGAATCCCCGTATCCTGACAGCAGGGCCGGGAAAGGGAACAAGCCATGTCAAGATCGGTGAACATCGCGTCGTAAATTGTTTTTGACATGGGGGAATCTTCTTCGGCGCAAAGTTGTTCAAGCCGGGAAACCACGTCGTCCGGAAGGTGTTTTGCGGAAAAGGCGATAAACCGCGCGATTATGCCGGAAAGCTGTTTTGCTCGATCCTCTTTCTTCATGGCTTTTCACTTCCTGTCTAATTTTTCCGTACGGCCCTGCCGGGTGTATGCGGATAAAGCTGTGTTAAGAGCAACACCGGGTGAGTATACAATACAACGGGGGGTTTGATAACGTGTCCCAGGCACGGGCGCGGTATCTTCGCCGTTCCCGGCGATCCGCCCCTTTCCTTCGCCATCCGTGGAAATTCGCGTTAATTCGCGGTGAATATCTTCACTCACGAACCGGTTTAAAAGAATTTTTAACCACCAAGCCGTCCAGGGACGGCGGGGCACGAAGAACACAAAGGCCGGACAGGCGTTTGGCGGCCGGGGGGCGGTCCGCGGCAATCGGGGGTGTTCTCCCTGTGATCGGCAGAGCTCTCTTTTTAATCGGCAGAGCTCTCCTTTTTATCGGCAGAGCTCTCTTTTTTATCGGCAGAGCTCTCCTTTTTACCGGCAGAGCTCTCCTTTTGATTGGCAGAGCTCTCTTTTTTATCGGCAGAGCTCTCCTTTTTACCGGCAGAGCTCTCCTTTTTACCGGCAGAGCTCTCTTTTTTATCGGCAGAGCTCTCCTTTTTACCGGCAGAGCTCTCCTTTTTACCGGCAGACTCCTTTTCATCGGGAGCTCTCTGTAACAACGCCTGTCCAACCTTCTTCCCCTTCGTGTACTTTGTGTCCCGCCGTCCCTGGACGGCTTGGTGGTTAATATTCCTTTAAACCGGTACGCGCCTGAGTGTATCTGCCTGAAAAATACCGTATACTCTTACGGTGGAAACTTTTCAGGCGGGAACCGTGAAGGACATCGGGCGCTGCCGGCAGTTTTTTGACATGATGTGCTCTGCCCGCCATTGTGTCGCCTTTACCGGCGCCGGGGTAAGCGCGCCCTCCGGGCTTCCCTGTTTCCGGGACGGGCAGGGCGGGCCTTCCCCGCAGGGAGAAACCGCCGCCGAAATCGAACACATGGTTCGCGGATTTTTCGGCCCCGGCGATGAGCCTTCCTGGGAAGAGCTTTTCAGCATAGAAACATTTGAGCGGGATCCGGCCCTGTTTTATGAAAAAGCGGGGCCGCTCCTGTATCACACCAGGAAACCGTCGGTTGTACACGAAGTTCTTGCCGATTTGGAAAAACAGGGTGTTGTGAAAGCCGTGATAACCCAGAATGTCGACATGCTCCATCAAAGCGCCGGAAGTGCACGGGTGATAGAGCTTCACGGATCCCCGGTGTTTCACTATTGTCTGCGTTGCGCCGGAATCAGGATGCCGTTTGCCGCCGTGAAAGCCATCGTCTCCGCGAAAATCCCCGCCGCCGAAAAGACCTCTGCCGAAACCTCCATGCCGCTGTGCCCTTCATGCGGGCGGCCGCTTAAACCGGCTGTCACCCTGTACGGCGAGCCGCTGCCGATGGAGGCCCGCCGCGAAGCCGAGGCAGAGGCCGGGGCCGCCGACCTGATGCTGGTTCTGGGGACAAGCCTTGCGGTGTATCCCGCGGCAGACATTCCCCGGACTGTTTTGCGGCGCGGGGGACGCATCGTCATTGTAAACAGGCAGGATACGATCCTTGACGATGCCGCCGCCCTCCGGTTTCGTGATTTGGAGGATGTTTTTAGCGCCCTGCGCGGCGGGGCTTTTTAACCGGCAGCCTCACGAAGATACGGCGCCCGTGGCTGGGCCAGGCGCACGGGGACGAAGCTGGCGGGGCCTGTCACCGGGAAGGGCGCGGGCATGCCCGCGTCCTTCCCGGTGACACCCGCCTGCGCCGTTTCTCTGTGTGCGCCTGGTATATCCTCCGGGCGCCGCCTCTTCGCGGTATCCGGTTTACGGTGGGCGCGTTCTGGTCGCATGCCGTTAATCTGCGGGGCGGAGGGCGCGTTCTGGTTCGCGCGCGGTTACTGGACGCCTTTTGGCCTTACCGGGAAGCGTTACCTCTGTTGGGCCTACGCCGTGCTGCCATTTCTGGGGTGCCATGCTCACCGGTTCGCATACGTTTACCGGGCGGCGGCCCTTTGGCCTTTACCGGGTACTGTGACAGTTACGGGGCCTACGCCGTGCTGCCATTTCTGGAAAAACGCGCTCAATGTTTCGCGCGCGTTTGCTGGGCGGGTCTCACCGGAAACGGCACACGCCCCGGAACGAATACCCCCGCGCCCCAGAGCGCCCCCCCCCACGCCGCAGATACCGCGAAATGGCGAAGATACCGCGCCCGGGGGAGATAACAGGCGCACCCAGAGAAACGACGAAGGCGGGTGTCACCGGGAAGGACGCGGGCACGCCCGCGCCC
>JAIRWM010000013.1 GCA_031268975.1 Treponema sp.
AGTTGTTCGATAACTTCAGGTATCGAACAACTTCCACTAAAATACCGCAATTTCGCAGCCGTAAGGCGAGAAATTGCAAGGACTTGTGAGACAACCAACCGGGTTGTCGAACAAGTCCATTAAGTTGTTTGACAAGCCAGGCGGCTGTCAAACAGGCGCAAGATGGAGGGCGGAATGGCCGAGACATTGACGGGCATGCTTTCGTATATGGCGAAAATGCTCCCCTATTTACCGCATACGTTTTTCTATGTGTTTCTTTCCCTGCTCTTCGGGATAATCCTTGGCTTTATCTGTGCCATGGCGAAGCTGGGAAAGAACCGCGTACTCAGGGGGATCGTAGAGGGCTATACTACGATCATGCGCTGTATGCCCTCCATCACTGTGCTTTTTCTCGTTTTTTATCTGGTTCCGGCCCTGCTTCGGGTCTATCTGGGCATTAACATTGACGGCATAGGCGCCCTTTTTTTTGTGATTCTCACTTTTACCCTTTTTCTTGGCGCATCCCTGTCGGAGATGATGAAGGCGTCTTATCTTGCCGTGGCGAAGGATCAATTTGAGGCTGCCCTGAGCCTGGGCCTTACAGCACCGCAGGCATTTCGCCGTATTGTTCTTCCCCAGGCGTTTTTTTATTCCCTGCCCAACCTGGGCAATACGGTAATTTACCTCCTTAAAGAAGGGGCGCTTGGCTATACTCTGGGGCTTACTGATGTTATGGGCAAGGCGTATCTTATGAACGCCGACAGTTATAACGTACACGCGCTGGAAATTTACTGTTCCCTTGCGCTTGTTTATTGGCCTGTGGCGTTGTTCGTGGAACGGGTGTTTAAAAAGCTTGAAGAAAAATTTTCCTATCAGAAAAAAGAAATACGGGAGCCTGTTTGTGCACCTTGATTATGCGTTCATGGTAAACACTTTTTTTCTGTGTCTCAAAGGAATTCCGGTAACCATGGAAATAGCCGTTGCGGTTCTGGTTTTTGCGCTGCCGCTGGGATTTTTAATCGCCGTTGCCATCGCAAATAATGTCCCGCTTGTTACCCCGGTTTCCAGAGTATATATTTCTTTTATCCGGGCAACGCCGCCCATATTGCAAATATTTATAATTTACAACACGCTCCCCAGCCTGCTTTCCGCGTTGACAATACGGTTTTCCATTCCGCTGAATATTTTTGACATGAACCCGATAGTTTATCCCATCATCGTATTCAGCCTGAGCGAAACCGCGGTCCTCGCGGAAGTGTTCAGGGCTGCCCTGACGACCGTGGATAAAAATCAGCTTGAGGCGGCCCTGACCATAGGCATGACCAAAACGCAGGGATATACCCGTATCGTCGTACCCCAGGCACTCGCGTCTGCCATTCCGGTACTTTGTTCTTCCGTTACCAGCCTTGTAAAACTTACTTCCCTGTCCTTTACCATGTCGGTCATGGAAGTTACCGCCATTGCCAAGGTGGAGGCCGGAGTAGGGCTTGCCTGGCTGGAAGCGTATTTGGTTATGGCGATGATTTATTTCATTGTTGTTTTTACAATAGAAAAATTACTGCGTATTTTAGAAAAGCGCCTTCGGGTGTATTTCGCGGAATAGGAGGTCGTAAACATGCTTGAAGTTCGCAATGTCCATAAAGCGTTTGGAAAGGCAAATATACTGTGCGGCGTGGATATCACGGTTGAAAAAAATTCCGTAGTGGTGCTTCTTGGCCCCAGCGGTTCAGGCAAGACGACCCTTCTTAGATGCATTAACTTTCTCGAACGGGCCGATGAAGGAGAAATAAAAATTGATGACATTGATATTCCCTTCAAACACGCCGGTAAAAAGGATATTCTCGCGGTACGGCGAAAGACGGCAATGGTTTTTCAGAACTATTGTCTTTTTAAAAACAAGACCGCCCTGGAAAATGTTACCGAAGGGCTTATTGCCGCGCGGAAAGTTCCCCGAAACGAAGCGGTTGCCATTGGAAAGGAAAATTTGAACAAGGTCGGTCTTGGCAGTAAATATGATGCGTATCCCTGTCAGCTTTCCGGCGGCCAGCAGCAACGGGTGGGCATTGCCAGAGCCATTGCGGTGAAACCCGATGTGATACTTTTTGACGAACCAACCTCCGCTCTTGACCCTGAACTTATCGGGGAGGTACTGGCTGTCATGAAAAAGCTCGCCCGGGAAGGGATTACAATGCTTATTGTTACCCATGAAATGAATTTTGCCCGTGATGTGGCGAGCAAAGTTGTCTTTATGGACGGCGGGCAAGTAATAGAAGAAGGGAGGCCGGGAGAAATATTCAGGCAGGCAAAAGAACAGCGAACAAAACGTTTTCTTCAGCGTTTTGTTGTTTCTGATGATTATAACATTTAGGAGGAGCGTATGCAGAACAATGCGATTAGACAGATCGCTATATACGGGAAAGGCGGTATAGGAAAATCAACGACGACCCAAAATCTTACTGCGGGACTGGCGGAACTGGGCAAGCAGATTATGGTGGTAGGCTGTGATCCAAAGGCGGATTCAACCCGCCTTCTTTTGGGAGGGCTTGCCCAGCAGACAGTGCTGGATCTTCTGCGGGAAAAGGGCCAGAACATCGGCCTTGATTCGCTTGTGAAAACCGGCTTCGGTAATATTCGCTGTGTTGAATCGGGCGGACCTGAACCGGGAGTAGGCTGTGCCGGAAGGGGCATTATTACTGCCATCGGCCTGCTTGAAAACCTCGGCGCCTATACTGAAGATCTGGACTATGTATTTTATGATGTCCTTGGAGATGTTGTATGCGGCGGCTTTGCCATGCCCATCAGGGAAGGGAAGGCAAAGGAAATCTATATTGTAGCCAGTGGTGAAATGATGTCCCTCTACGCGGCCAACAATATTTCAAAAGGCATCAAACGATACGCCGAAAAGGGCGGGGTACGGCTGGGTGGTATCATTTGCAACAGCCGGAACGTGGACAGGGAACTGGAAGTCCTTCGCGCCTTTGCCGAAGAATTGGGAACCCGGCTTGTCGGTTTTATCCCCAGGGATAACATTGTCCAGCGTGCGGAAATACGGAAAAAGACCGTGATCAACTATGATCCGGGAGCGCCACAGGCGGACGAATACCGTAAGCTGGCAAAGGGAATCGAGGAGAATCAGAATTTCGCCATTCCCACCCCCATGAGCCAGGACCGGCTTGAGGAAATCCTCATTGAGTACGGCCTTATCGAGGCTGTGGAAAGTGATTATCGTATTTAGTGGAGCCGCCAACCCGCATGCCGGGAAAACGCAAGCGACGGCTTTTGTACCAGGGAGTGATAAAACATGTCGAGGATTGCGTCTGATATTACGGAACTGATAGGAAACACGCCGCTTGTCAGGATAAAAACCGGGGGAACACAGGCGGAAATCATCGCCAAACTTGAAATGTTCAACCCGCTGGGGAGCGTAAAGGACAGGGTAGCCTGCGCGATGCTTGACGATGCCGAAAAAGCGGGCGTTATCAAAAAAGGAACGACGCTGATAGAACCGACGAGCGGCAATACCGGCGTGGGGCTTGCTTTTATCGCCGCGGTGCGCGGTTATAAATTGATTTTGACCATGCCAGAATCCATGAGTATGGAACGGCGAAAACTTCTAAAGGCTCTGGGCGCGCAGTTGGTACTTACAGAAGCCCAGCACGGCATGGAAGGAGCGGTGCAGAAAGCGGAAGAACTGCAAAAGGCACTGCCGGGATCCTTCATCCCGCAGCAATTCAAAAATATAAGTAACCCGGATATTCATGAAACAACGACAGCGCGGGAAATATGGGATGATACAGACGGAAAGGTGGATATTTTTGTTTCGGCTGTCGGGACAGGAGGAACGCTCAGCGGCGTAGGGAAATTTTTAAAAGCGCGTAATCCTGATATACGTGTTGTAGCTGTGGAGCCTTTCAGTTCATCCGTACTTTCGGGCGGACAGGCGATGCCCCACAAAATTCAAGGCATCGGCGCGGGGTTTGTCCCGGATGTGCTGGATACTTCGCTTATTGATGAAATTATCCGCGTAACGGATGACGATGCCGGGGACGCTGCGCGGGAACTGGCAAAAACCCAGGGACTGCTTGTCGGTATATCTTCCGGGGCCGCCTTGTGGGCCGCGCGGGAACTTGCCCGCCGTTCGGAAAACAGGGGCAGGCGTATTCTTACTGTTTTTCCCGATACCGGCGAACGGTATTTAAGCACATGGCTTTTTGAATCGCTGGAAGAAAAAACCGAAAGCGTCATTGCAGCCGCCGTCCGGCAGAATGATGAAAAAAAGTCCGCCCCGGAACTTGCCCTGCATTATTTCAGAAACGGACTATCCTGCAGCGAAGCGACAATAAAAGCCTTAAACGAATACTATCACCTGGGACTTCCTGAAGAGTGTCACAAAATAGCGACCGGTTTTGGCGGCGGCATGGGGGAATCGGGCTGCGCCTGCGGCTGCGTTACCGGCTGCGTTATGGCGCTGAGCCTGCTCGCAGGCAGGGAAAAAGTACACGAGTCAAACCGTATGGTTTTTCTGGCAACACATGAACTGCACAAACGTTTTAAGGAAAAGAACAAGGCCATTTGCTGCCGTATCCTGACAAAAAATGTCGAGTGGTCCTCGGCGGAACACAAAAAACTCTGCGAAGGCTATGTAGGCGACGCCGCCGCGTTCACGGAAGACATCGTCCAAACCCAGCTTCGCAGTTATATAAAATAAAACCCCCGCCCCGCCCTCGCGCGCGAGACATCGAGCGCGGCTTTCCCCGCAAAAGCAGCGCGGCGTAGGCCCGGCCAGGTTTTACCACCCGTGCGGGCTTGCGGCCGCCCCCGCACTTGCGCGCGAAACATTGAGCGCGGTTTTCCCCGCAAAAGCAGCGCGGCGCAGGCCCGGCCAGGTTTTACCACCCGTGCGGACTTGCCCCCGCCCCCGCACTTGCGCGCGAAACATTGAGCGCGGTTTTCCCCGCAAAAGCAGCGCGGCGCAGGCCCGGCCAGGTTTTACCACCCGTGCGGACTTGCCCCCGCCTGAAGCGACATCGGTGGCGTCTAAGGTGAGACAAAACTCCCCCGCGTCCCGTGTTCCGCAACGGTGAATGGTGTCAATCTCGAAAAACCCCGGTGTCCGCTCGTTCCAGGGGTAATGGGTACGGACCGGAATATGCTTTTTCAGGAGTTTTCCCGGTTTAGTACCACGTATGCCCCGGACGAGTAGTTTTTTCCGGTCCGCTTTCAAGGCCCGGCCGATGGCGGCGGGACTTACGGCGAGGAGCTTCTCCCTGACTACCGCCGTGATGCGGAAGGGAGGCCATACCCGGAAGAAGGGCATCTGTTCCCGGATAAGGGGAGCCAAGAGCTTTCAAGCGCGCTTAAAACGAAAATAAGCCGGCTTAAAACGATTTTGAGCGCACTTAAAACAAAAATAAGTCGACTTAAAATGATTTCAAGCGTACATAAAACGAAAATAAGTCGACTTATAACGATTTTAAGCGCACTTAAAACAAAAATAAGTCGACTTAAAATGATTTCAAGCGCACTTAAAACGAAAATAAGCCGACTTAAAATGATTTCAAGCGCGCTCAAAATGAAAATAAGCGCTCTTAAAATGGCGGTTTTCCGCGCCAAAACGGCCGCGTGCGCTTCTATCGGCGCTATATGCGGGGGTATGCAGGGTATATCCGGCGGAAACTACACTACAGGCGGCGGGAGGTCCAGATACGCTGTGCGCACCGGAGACGGCGCCCGCATGGCGGCGCTGTCATTGAGCGTTTACCGCCGCTCCCGGTGGCCGCGGCGGTACCATGCCGCAATGGTTACGTGGTTTTTCCGGGTTTGTCACCGCGCAAGGGCGTACACTTTGGATGTGTCCAGCATATAGGGAAACATGACCCCGGTAAGCGGGCTTACGGCAAGGACGTCATCGGAAAGGGGAATGCCCAGAATGTCCCGGACCATCCTGTTTCGTTTTTCAATGCGCCGGTAAATGCCGGGATACGCCTGTTTGAACGTGTCCCTGAAATCCTTGTCCGCCACGATAACCGTGTCTTCGCAAATCGCCGTCATAACCGGCTCCACGGAGGACGCTATTATGTCGGTTTGAAGCGCCGCCGCGCTTACGACGGGTACGGTGGAGCCGGGCGCGCAGGCGGAATTGGTCCATTCATCCATACCGATATAATGCCCCGGATTGAGGGATACGCCGAATTCACTTTCGCCGATAATGTCCATAACGGTGTCGTACAGCAGGCCGCCGGTAACGCCTACTTTGAGCGCGGAAAGCCATGCCGCGACGGCCTGCCAGTGTTTTTGGTAAAAGCTTTCAACGCAGCCGGCAAGGCTGTCTGGTATGTCCGCTTCGCTCCGGGCGGCAATGCCTACTTTACTGCACAGGGATCCCCGCTGGGAATAGCAGAGCCCGAAAACATCGCCGGGGGCAAGCGTTATCCGGCTGTCGGGGCTGCGCAGTCCCAGGCTTACGGAAAGCGGGCCGAAGTTGACCAGCGGGTACATCTGCCAGGGCGATAAATCGCACTGGGCCTGGCGGGCAAGTTCTGTCTCGCTCATGCCGGGTTTTACCGCTTTAAGCAGCCGCCGGATAACGTTGGCTGTTTTAACGGCCTGGTATTCAATGTACGCGGCTTCTTCCGGCGTCCGCAGCGTCATTCTGATGCCGCCGGGAAGCGATGTCAGGCGGGATGTATAATTGACGACGTTTTTTTCGTCCGTCGTCAGGAACAGTTCTTCCATTATGTATCCGGGAAGATCGTACGTATGTTCCGGATCCTCAATCTCCCCTTCGTCAAAATATTTGAAACCCGTTACTCCGACACGCGAGGACCTGCCGATTCCCGCGTCGGCAAAAATTTCCCGCAGTTTCGGCGTTCCTTCTCTTGGCTGTCCCTGAAGGCTGAAATGCCGGAACCGGATCCGGGTTATCTCGAAAGGAATGTACCGCGAATAACCCATGCCTTCGTTGCCGACGACAATGGTTTTTTCGCCTTCGGCGGAAAGGATAAAAAGCCCTTCCTCAAAACGGCAGTCGTACCGGGTAAAGTATTCAATGTTGGCAAAATGTTCCCGGTCGCCGAAAACAACCACATAATCGAGCCCCGCTTCGTTGATGCTTTGCTGCAGCAGATCGACCCGCCGGGCATAGACTGAATCGGGAAGGTAAAAGGGGTGTTCAGCCTCTTCTTCGATAATATCTGGCGGGCATTGTTTTATCGTGACCACTGGCGGCCTCCTTTGAACAGCATATACCGGTAACGCCGGTTTGTTAAGGGAAGCGGCGCCGGGTCCGTGATGCCTCAAAACAAAATCTAACCGTAAAGGTTGCTGCCTCAAAATAAGAATTCTAACCGTAGTCAGTTATGCTCAAGAGCGGCATCAGCGAGGGACTGGTGCCGCATGAGTTCCTTCTG
>JAIRWM010000034.1 GCA_031268975.1 Treponema sp.
AAGTGGATTTTTAACACTAGTCGTGTCAAAAATCCCGATTAAACGCCTGTTTTGGCAGGCTGCAAGGTAGAAAATTCGCAGTTTCACCGCGAATTTTCTTTATTTCAACAGCCTGCTAGCGCCTTTGGTGTTCAGCGCCCCAGGTTTATGGCCGGGCGGCGTAAACGGGCGGAACCGGGGATACATGATGTATCAGGGTTCCGCCTTTTTTTTCGGTATTATGAAGAAACGGGGTTCGTCGGTGCGTCAAAGGAGCGGCGGTAATGGATATTGCGTTCAGGCTTGATCCGGAACTCATAATAGGAACGGATACGATAAACCGCGTTGGTTTCTTCTGCAACAAGTGCGGCGGCAGGGTTTTGGTGGCAACCGAACAGGTTCTGTATGAAAACCGGAGCATTGAACGGCTTGCCGCGGTACTGAACGATTCGGGTGTTGAATCCATTATTTTTGACGAAATTCCCGCCCAGGCTACCGCCGATGTGGCGGAAACCGCCGCCTCGCTGGCCCGGGGGGCCCGCTGTTCCGCCATAATCGGCTTTGGCGGCCTTAAAACCCAGTCAATTGCCCGCATGGCGGCCATACTTGCCGGTTCAAAATTGGAGGTGTTTGATCTGCTTGACGGCCGCAAAAGCGACGACGCCTTTCTTCCGTATATCGCCGTTCCCACGACAGGCCGGGATCCTTTCCTTTTTTCCGATTATTTTATCGCCGTGGACCCCCGTGACCGTTCGGTAAAGCTGGTCAAATCTCCCGGCGGGCTTTGCGCCGCCGCCATCATAGACGGCAATCTGTCCGAATCGCTTTCGGATAAATTCGCCGCTACAACCGCTTTTGACGGTTTTTGCGTCGCCGTGGAGGCGTACTGTTCTTCCAAATCCAGCTTTCTTTCCGACGCTCTCCTTGAACAGGCGATTTCCCTTTACGCCCAAATGATGAAAAGCTACATGAACAATCAGAACTTTGATTTTGTAAACAGCGCAACCAACGCGGGTTTTCTTATGGCGCTTGGATCGGCGGCAAGCGCCCCCGGCATAGGCACCGCCCTTGCCTACGCCCTCAACGGCCGTTTCCCGGTGGCGAAGTCCTGGTGTTCCACGGTGCTGCTTCCCTATATTCTGGAACGGCTTGTAAGCGCCAGGCCCGAGAAAATCGCCAAGGTCGCCGCCCTCATGGGCGAGCCTGTGGAAGGGGCGTCCGTCGCCGATTCCGCCGCCATGACCGTTGATACCATACGGAACTGCATGGGCGCCCTGCAGGTTCCCGCCCGCTTCAAGGATTTCAATCTTTCCCTGGACCGGCTTATCCCGGCGGCCGAAGCCGCCCGCAATCTGGAATTTGTCGCTTTTTCTCCCTGGACCGTTGCCGCCGAAGACGCGTTTGACATTTTGAAACAGGCCTATTGAGTGATGATTCCCCTGTATAAACTGGAATGCCTGCCCCGCCCGCTGCGGCTGCGGAAGGTGGTGAAGATATTTGCCGAAACGGAAAACCGTCTCTGTACGGCGGACGCCGATTCCACGGCGGCGGGGCCGGCTGCGGATATGACTATGGACATGTCGTATTTTTCCGGTGTTCTTGAAATGCTGATCCGGGATGAAACTTTTTCTGACGCCGCCCTTGAGGCGCTGGGTAAAGCCCGTGAAACTTTTCGCGGCGCCGGGGAAGGCTCGGCCGGGGATCTTCCGCGCATCCGCCGCGCCGTTAACGCGGTGCGTCATATTCTCCTTGCCGAGACCGGACGCTTTCCCTCTGATTGGGATCTGGTTGACGGGGAAGGCTCCCTTGATCCCGCGCGGCGGCGGCCTTTCGCGGGAATGCAGGTTTATCTTGAAGATATACGTTCCCCCTTCAATGTCGGGGCTATGTTCCGCGCCGCGGAATCGTTCGGGGCGGAAAAAATCTGGCTTTCTCCCCTTTCCGCCGATCCCCGGCACAAACGGGCGGAACGGACCGCCATGGGCTGTGCCGCCGTCCTGCCATGGGAACGAACCGAAACAATTCCTCCCGGCCCCCTGTTTGCCCTTGAGACGGGCGGTGTGGATGTGGGCCGTTTTTCTTTTCCCCTCCGGGGCGTACTGATAGCCGGCAGTGAAGAATTGGGGGTAAGTCCCCCGGTATTGGCCGCCGCGGACGCGGAGCTTGGACGGGTGTCCATCCCCGTTTTCGGCGTCAAGGGAAGCCTCAATGTTTCGGTGGCCTTTGGCATTGTGATGCACGCCTGGGCGGCCGCGCGGCTAATTTCCGGTTCGTGTCCAGACTTCGCCGCCGCCCGAGAAGGAGCGGTTTGAATTTACCCGGTAGGTAAAGGATCTGCCTTCCATGTATATCACAAGAGTTTCCCCGTTTATCCGAAAAGTGCCGCCGCCGGTTTCTCCCCTGCTGTTCCGGTAGGACACCCCGCCGGAGCCGGAAAACCGGAGTTCCGCAGTGGTTCCCGACAGGCGGTATGTGCCGTTTGAAAAGGCCGCCGGGGCCGCATCCGCCTTTTTTTCTATGAAACTTGATATGCCCCCTTCAGAGAGGCTGTTCCCCGGCATATCTGGAACCGGCATGTCATTGGCGCCGTGTTCCATAAGGTAGTTGTAAACATCGGCGGCGGCGTTTTCGGACGCGAACGAAGAGGCCGTGTAGCCGTTACGCGCGCGGAAATTGACGTTGGCGCCGCGCTCGACGAGCAGCCTGACGGCGTCGAAATCATTCCATTTTGCCGCGTACATCAGCGCCGACATACCGTCGGAATACGGCCTGCCCGCCGGATAGCGGTAGTTGACATCGGCGCCCCTGCCGGCAAAATCCCTGACCAGATTCCACCGCCTCTTTTCCGCCGCCGCAAGCAGAATTTCCCCGTTGGGATTTATTCCGTCGTTTAATATAAAGGTGATAACGTCATCCGTGTGGGATTTGCTGATTGCGTCATACAGATCGTATTGAACGGCGCGGATGTTGTACTGCCGCAGCAGGCCCAGAAAGTTAAGCGTATCGCCGTTCCGGGTGTAGGTTAACACAAATCCGTAGATCAGCCTTTTTTCGTTTGCCGGCATTGAGTCCGAGTTTCTTTCCAGTATTTGACCGGCTTTTTCCGCGTCGTTTTTCGCCAGGGCGTTGACTAAATCCCATTTATAGTCATCCGCGTGCAGCAATGACGCCAGCAGCAGCGCCCCAAGAAGACACGGATATTTTTTGCGTATCATTGTCTTTTATATGAACGCGTTTTTGCCGGTTTTGTCAATTGCGTCCCTGTGTTCGCGCGGGCGCGCCAAATTCCGTGCCCGGCACTTTTCGGATGCGATAACTTGATAGTTTCCGCAAAGGCGAATACACTATTCCCATGAGCAATTATCCCGGTACCATGCGGGCCCTGGTAGTATACGGCAAAAACGACTACCGTTTTGAAGGGGCTTACCCGTCCCCGGAATGCGGAGACGATGATGTTATTATCAAGGTCGAAGCCTGCGGGATCTGCGCCGGGGATCTTAAATGCCGGCACGGGGTTCCGGCCTTCTGGGGCGACGGCAGGGACGGCGGTTATGTGCGCCCCCCCTTTATTCCCGGCCATGAATTCCTGGGAACTGTTGTTGAAACCGGGAAAAACGTCACGGATCATAAACCGGGGGAAAGGGTAACGGCGGATCAGATAATCCCCTGCGGCGAATGCCGTTTCTGCAAGACGGGAAAATACTGGATGTGCCAGCCTCATAATGTATACGGTTTCCGCAATGCGTTTAACGGCGGCATGGCGGAGTATGTACGGTACCCCAAAAACTCGATAATCCACAGGGTTCCGGAGGATATGCCCCTTAAAGACGCCCTGCTCATAGAGCCTTATTCGTGTTCAAAACACGCGGTTGACCGGGGCGAAATCGAGTGCGACGACATTGTGGTAATATCCGGGGCGGGAACCCTGGGGCTGGGCATGGTGAATCACGCCGTCCTTAAAAACCCCGCGGCGCTCATCTCCCTTGACATGAAGGACGAACGCCTTGAAAAGGCCCGCGAATTCGGGGCGACCCATGCCTTTAATCCTTCAAAGGTTGATGTTCACAAGGAAATTATGGAGATGACTTCGGGTTACGGCTGCGATGTGTATATCGAGGCGACGGGGCATCCTTCCAGTGTCATTCAGGGCCTCCGCATGATACGCAAGCTCGGCCGTTTTGTCGAGTTCAGCGTCTTCGGCGAAAACACCACCGTTGACTGGACGATAATCGGGGACTCAAAAGAGCTTGACATACACGGCGTATCCCTTAGCCCCTACTGTTTCCCTTTCGTCATCGAAAACATCGCAAAGGGAAAACTTAAAACCGCGGGGGTTATCAAAAACATTTTCAAACTTGAAGAATGGGAAAAGGCCTTTGAATACGCCGCGGGCGCATACGGCGACTTCAAGGTTGCCGTTGCGCCCTAGCGGGAACGCTGTACAGCGGAGGCTTCGTTTTTTCGC
This sequence comes from Treponema sp., assembly GCA_031268975.1. Classification (GTDB taxonomy): domain Bacteria; phylum Spirochaetota; class Spirochaetia; order Treponematales; family Breznakiellaceae; genus JAIROH01. Next base: position 4,445 of record JAIRWM010000034.1, read on the forward strand.
TTCTACAAAACCGCGTATCAATAATTTTGCTTTGAATTTGCAAGAGCGGACTGGCCTCAAACAGTTGAATTCGGAATTACCGGGACATCTTGAATTTATCCGCGCAAAAAAGATATTATATATAGAGATTTTCCCAAAACTTCAATTTTTGGGAAAGCTGGCTTGATTTCAATAATGGAATCAATTTCAAAACCGGTTGTTTTGAAATCGCCTCAATGATTTCGGTAACCGGTTTGCCGGTTCCGAATCTAACAAACAGGGGGAAAACATGAAAAGAGCAGGAGTAACCGCGTTAGTGCTGTTTCTCGCAATCGGGATGGGCGTCTACGGCAGAGGCAGCGAACAAGGGCAGGCGCAGAAAAAGGAACAGGTCCGTATGGCAACCGGAGGGTCCGCGGGGACGTATTATTCGTTCGGTTCGGCGGTGGGGCAGATACTCACCGAAAAAACCGAAATACCCATTACCATCCAGTCCACCGGCGCGTCAAAGGCGAACATCCAGCTTATTGACGCCGGAGAGGCGGAGCTTGCCATTGTTCAGAACGACGTGATGGACTACGCGTGGCGGGGAGTGGATCTTTTTAACGGAGAAAAAACCAACAGTTTCTCCACCATGGCGGCCCTTTATGCCGAAGTCTGCCAGGTAGTGGCCAACCCCGCGTCGGGGATTAGAACCATCGCCGATCTTAAGGGTAAAAACGTGTCTGTCGGTGACGCGGGAAGCGGTACTGAATTCAACGCGTGGCAAATCATGGAGGCCTACGGCATCGGCGTTAATGATATAAACAAACAGAACCTCAGTTTCGCCGCCTCCGCCGATGCCCTGCGGGACAACAAGATCGACGCGTTCTTCTGTGTCGCCGGCGCACCCACGCCCGCCATCATCGACCTGGCTACCAGCAAAGATGTGGTTGTCCTGGATGTTGACGACAGCCACGCGGCCCAGCTTATCGGGAAATACCCCTTTTATACCCAGTTTCCCATTCCCGCAGGCAGCTACCGGGGACAGAGGGGCGAGATAAAGACCGTGGCGGTAAAGGCGACTTTTATCGTAAGTTCCAAACTTTCTGAAGATACGGTATATCAACTGACCAAGAATCTTTTTGAAAGCAAAGCCCAGATCGAGGCTGCCCATGTGAAGGGCAAAGAACTCACCATTTCCTATGCGGTAGAAGGAATTTCCGTTCCTTTCCACCCCGGGGCGGATAAATATCTGCGGGAAATCGGCGCGCTTAAATAGTGTCTGTCAACAAAGCCGGTTGCTTTGCGGACAGCCTCAAATAAAGCGGACGGCAGCCCGGTGCCGCCATTAAAGGGCCGGTTTGGCCTCATGTTGAACCTGATACCGGCAGCACTTGTCTTGTGCGCGGTCGGTATCTTCCTTTTTATGGCGGCGGAAAGGCCGCGCCGGTTGGAAATCCGGGACGCTGCTTCCGGCAGGGTTTACGGACGCTGGCCGCTGGAAGACGGCGGCGAATTCGCCGTTGAATTTGTCCATTCGGTGAACCAGACTCCGGTGCGGGAAACGTTTAAGGCCGGCGGGCGGGAAATCCTGCTGACGGCTGTCCGTTTTTCTTCTTTCGGCGCGGGAATGCAAAGCGATCTGGAAGAAGGCCAGATCATGAGCCGGGACGGGGACGCCCTGGTTATTACCGGCTACGACCGTTCTTTCCGCGGGCTGAACTATATCGTAGGAACCGTTTCGGATCATCTGCTGTTTATTAACGGCGAAATCATAAGCCTACGGGATCTCTGCGGGAGAAACGCCCATATCAAAATACAAATCAGGTGAGCTAATTGCGAAATTGTAATTTTGAAATTGGTTCAGGTTAAGAAAATATTCTTTGTGGAGAAGATATATGACCCAAATGAGCCGGCACAATGAGGAAATTAAGGTACTCAGCGAAGCGGAAACCGAAAAGCTTATCGCCCAGTTCGACCGGGAATCAAATGTACGCCAGTTCTCAGGCATTCCCGGTTATCTTATAAAGGGATTGCTGCTCCTTTTTACCGCCTATGTGTTCTGGGTAACGCTGATCGCCAATCTGCCCGAACAGGTCAGGCGGACTTCCTTTTTGGGGCTTTTGGTGTTTACCGGCTATCTGCTCTATCCCGTCCGGCAGGGCATGACCAAGCGGGAAAACCATATCCCCTGGTACGACTTTGTTCTGGCGGTTTTGGGAGCGGCGGCCTTTTTCTATTACACGGTAAATTTTGAGGCCATCATCGCCCGGGCGGTGCTGCTTAAACCCCTGGATATCATCGTGGGCGTTACCGGAATCCTGGTTCTCGCCGAACTTTGCCGCCGGGTGGTGGGTATTCCCATTCTGGTGGTTGCCGGCGGGTTTGTGATCTACGCTTTTGCCGCCGGGTTTTCCCTGCGCCGGATAGTACACCACCTGTTTTATACTACCGACGGAATCATCGGCACTCCAATCGGGGTTTGTTCCACTTTTATTGTGCTTTTTATTTTCCTGGCATCTTTCCTGGAAAAATCCGGAATTGCCGGTTTCTTTATTGATTTGGCAAACTCGGTGGCGGGTTTCGCGTCGGGGGGGCCGGCGAAAGTGGCGGTCATCGCCAGCGCCCTTGAGGGCATGTACTCGGGAAGCTCGGTGGCCAATACGGTAGGATCGGGGAGCGTTACCATTCCGGTAATGAAGAAAACCGGTTACCAGCCGGAGTTCGCCGCGGCGGTGGAAGCCGCCGCCTCCACCGGAGGCCAGATCATGCCGCCCATTATGGGCGCCGCCGCCTTCCTCATGGCGGAGCTGACCGGTATTTCCTATCCGTCAATCGCCATCGCCGCACTTCTTCCGGCGGCGCTCTACTTTACCGGGATATTCCTCATGGTTCATTTCGAGGCGAAAAAGCTGGGGCTCAGGGGTTTGCCCAAAGAGTCGATTCCCCATTTCGGAAAACTTCTTTTTGTTAAAGGCTATCTGTTTCTTCCGGTAATTATACTGGTCGCCCTGATGAGCTTCGGTTTTACGCCGGCTTACGCCGCCTGCTTTGCGATTCTTTCAGCCTTTGTGGTCAGCCTTTTTCGCAAGGATACCCGCTTCACTCCTGTCAGCCTGGTGGACGCGCTGGCCGGCGGCTCCCGGAACACCATCGGCGTCGCCATGGCCTGCGCCATTGCCGGAATCGTGGTGGGAATAGTATCCCTTACCGGGCTTGGCCAGCTCCTCATCGGCCGGCTCACCGCCATCGTGAATCTTCCCATTCTGGTAATGACCGGGACCAATCTGTTTGTGGCGCTTTTCATCACCATGATCGCCTGCCTTATTCTGGGAATGGGGATACCCACTACCGCGAATTATGTGATCATGGCTACCATCACCGCCCCCATGGTGATCCGCGCCGGAAGCGCCGCCGGTATTGAAGTACCGCTCATGGCGGCCCATATGTTTGTTTTCTACTTCGGAATTGTGGCGGACATTACGCCGCCGGTGGCTTTAGCCGCCTACGCCGGCGCGGCT
>JAIRWM010000148.1 GCA_031268975.1 Treponema sp.
CGTGATCGTTTAATTCCTTATTCCACAATGACTTGTAAAACCTGGGTCACCAGGCTTGGGTCACCAATCAACAAGCTAATCCGAAATCACTGCTGTTGGCGCCGGATTAAGTAACCGGCCTTGATGCATACTGTTTCGGCGTAGCGTTAGGACATGCTGGAAACCTGCTTGGTTATCTAATTTATCAAATCCGGGCGTACTGGTAGTACAACGGGACTGGTGCGGCTTTGTCGCAAACAAACCCAAAATCGTTTCTTCAAAAGGCCGCACAATCGGTGTAGGCCATCCCTCCACTCCCCGCCTGAGAGGTTCAATTCCTCTCGCGCCCATCGGTGCGTATGCGCCTGAAATCTTTTTGGAGGATGGCCAAAATGACTAAAAATGAAATGATTCGGATAGAACTAAGGGAACAATCGGCTTCGTTGCTTGCACTGCTTTGTAAGCGGGCCTTTGTCGAACGGGTAATGGCATTTGCCGCGGACAAGAAAGAAGCGGAAAAAATGTTATCCGCCCTGGATGAATTAAAGGGCGCTTTGGAGGAGGCAAGCTATGTGTAAAGTAATATCGTTTGCCTCTATCAAAGGCGGCGTGGGAAGGACACATATTGCCATTCTTTTGGCAAGAGCTGCGGCAGCTGCCGGGAAACGGGTGTTAATGGGCGACAGCGACCTTAACAACAGTTTAAGTTTTCATTTTCTCGATGACGTAATGATCGAAAAAACAAAGAAACTGAATCTGGCGGCGGCGCTTGGCAGCGAGGAAAACAATCTTTGCGATTATGTTGTCCCAACGTCAAACCCCGGAATTGATCTCATTGCGTCTACGCCGTATCTTGCCGACATGCGTACCATCAGCGAAAAACGGCTTAAAAGGATGATCCCGACTATTTCCGGGAAATACGATATTTTCATCATTGACTGCCACCCCACCTACGACAATATCGTGCTTAACGCCCTGCATGCGGCGGACTATATCATCACCCCGGTACTCATGGATCTTTTCAGCTATAACGCCGCGGCGTTCCTGGCCGGCGTTCTGCCGCGCGATCTTGAAAACAGCGCCGGTAATTGGTACATACTCCTCAACGGGTTTAACCGCCGCTATGAGGATTCAAAGTCCGGCCGTCAAACCGACTTTGTGAAGCTCTACCAGGACAGCGGTTTTCCGCTTACCCCGAAAGAGACCTGGTTTCCGTGGACGTCACAAATTCACCAACTGATCGACTATCGCCGTAAAATCACCGGGGAATTTAATGTTTCCGGAGCGGTTTTTTGCCCTGAACTATACAATGCGGTTACTGAACTTGCCGGGTGTTTCTTCGACGAAACCCTGTCTATCCCGGAGGCGTTTTGATGGCGAAACTAAGCGTACCGGGGAAAGCGGGATTCAATGCCGGCAAGACCTATATGGCGAAATCGGTGCCGATTAGCGCGATCGTCATCGATCCGAACATTTCCGCGATCTTTTCCGTAAGTGACAAACGGCAGCACAAAATCGCCGAACGGATCAGGGAATTCGGCTATGACAAAAGCCAGCCGGTAACCCTCTGGAACAACATCATTGTTGACGGGCATACCCGGCTTGCCGCAGCTAAAGCGGCGGGGCTTGATGAAATCCCCGCGGTTGAAATGGAATTTGACACATACGAGGACGCGCTTCTGTACAGCTTTGAGCGGCAGTCAATACGGCGGAATTTAACATCCGCTGAAATTATGGCGGCGGCCAGCATGCTCACAAGCAAAACGCTGAAAGAACGCAACGGCACAGGCCGGTCCGCCGAGATCCTTGCCGAACGGCTGGGGGTCAGCCCGTCACTTATTTATAAGGCCCGAAAAATGCTGAAGGAAGCGCCGGAAGAAGAAATCCGCGCGATCCAACGGGGCGAAAAATCAATCAGGGCCGGGTATGGAACCGTTAAGGCTACCACGCCCGCAACCGTGGCTAAAGAGGCCGAAAGGGCAAGTCTTGTTTCCAATGTGACGCAAACGGTCAGATTCCTGTTGTCGGCGGTTGTGCTGCTTACCGAATCCGGAGAGAGCCGCGCCGCCGAACTGCTTATCAATCACTTTCTGAGAAAAAAAGAACGTCCTGAGTTTTTCCAAATCCTGCCTGAACAAACCCGAAAAATACTTGAAAAGTAATGTTTTTCGCACGCTGTACAGGTACAGTTATTGGCCCGCAGAAGGCAAGATAAAGGGATGGTACACAATGCCCGCTAACCTATCGATATATCGGATACTTACGTGTGTACACAACCGCATAGGTGTGTACACAGCACCGGGCTATCTATTCGATGTATCGGATACTTACCTGTGTACACGCTCGATATATCGGGTACTTACGACCCGGTTTTTGCGGGGCCACGCGGTACGCGGACAGCGTGCACGCGGTACACGCTGTACACGGACAGTCGAAAACAGCCTTTTTAGGGGGTCACGCGGTACACGGACAGCCGGAACGCGGCACACGCTGTACGCGGACAGTCGAAAAACCCGCGCACGCTGTACGCGGACAGTGTGCGAAAACAGGCGATTATATGCTTAACAAAGCTTCGCTATCCTGCCGGCTCAAAAAAACAACGGGGATCACCCATGCCGAAGCGTCCCGGTGCGCCGATGTGTTCATCGACATTCTGGCCGGCGCCATCGGCAAAAAAGAGCGTATTGAGCTGCGGGGGTTCGGGACATTTGAGGTCAGGGAAGTAACCTCCCGGAAATCGATTATGGGCATTATTCCCGGCCATAAGGTTATCGTGTTCCGGCCCTGCCGGAAGCTCCGTGACGCGATCTGGAACTTACAATAAATGAAAACCACCTATGAGGAACTGGTTCAACAATCGCTTGCGGAGCTGGACGAAGAATTTCCGGGCCCCCGCATTACCCCGGACATGCTGCCGGTTCCGCCGCGGGCCAGGCCGGAAAGAAAGCCGCCGCTTTTTTCACGGCGGAACATAGCGCTTTTCGCGGCCGGTTTTCTGGCGGCCGGCGTTTCCGGCGTGTTCCTGCAAATCCGCTACGGCATTGATTTTCTTTTTGTTATCGCCGCGTATGTATTGCTTGCGTTCCCCAGGCTTTTTATGAGCGACACAAGGGGCGGACGGTAATGCGGCATTTTTTGTTTGAGGAAAAAGAATACCAATACCGCGCCCAATTTAAACGCCACCGGGAAAAAGATTCGGCACAGGTTTTGGCGCGGGCCCTGCCGCGCGGCCGCAGGTCACACGGGGGAGGAAGCCGGGGCGTTTTCGGGAAAAGCGGCCGTACCGATACGCGCCAGAGGAGCGTTGTCAAGGTTCAGTATTCAAACAGCAAGGACGCGCATAAGGTGCAGCTGGAATATTATCTGACCAGGGAAGGCACGGAACGGGACGGGAGCCGCGCCCGGCTCTACGGAACGGACATCACCGAATACAAGAAAAACATGGTCGACAAGAATTACCGGATATTTTTAAGCCCGCAGTCTGACAAGGCGGATTTAACGCAACTGACAAGGATTTTCGTTAAAAAGCTTGAGCTGTATACCGGGAAAAAGCTCTATTGGCAGGCGGCCAATCATTACAACACCGCGCACCCCCATGCGCACCTGCTGATTAACGGCGTCGACCGGTACGGAAACGAGGTTCAATTTTCAAAAGACCTGGTCAAAACATTTATGCGGGAGGCGTCCAGGGACATTCTTACCCGGCAGCTGGGCTTTCGCAAACCGGAGGAGATACGGCTTGATAAAGAGCGCGAATTGAAGGCCGCCCGGTTTATCAAGTTTGACGAAACCATCAAATCGCTGTGCGGGGGCGGCTTTACCATACGGATATCACCTGGGCAAAAAGACCGGGAGCGGATAGTAACCCGGCTTGAAACCCTCTCGTCAATCGGCGTGTGCACTTACCAAAAAGGCGTTTACAAACTCTCCCCGCGCTGGGAGGCGGACCTGAAAGCCAACGGCAGATATAACGCGTTTCTTGATTCGCGGAACAAACTGCGATATTCGGCTCCTTCGTCGCTCAATGTGTATACCGGCAGGGAAGGCCCTGTCAAAGGCAAAGTGACAAAGATTCTGAGAACCGATGATGACGCCAGCGACAATCACGCGGTTATCGTCGAATGCCCGGACGGCAAATCGTGGTTTGTACCGCTCTTGAAACGTCCCGAAATACAAAGCAGGGACAAAACAAAAACCCCGCTTGCCGAGGGGGACTATATCAATCTTACCACGTATAAATCACAAAAGGGCCGGTTAACACCGGTCATCTTTAAAAGCGACCTGGCGCTTTTAAAGCGGGAAGTCAAGCAGCGGCACTATACCGGAGCCCTGGCCGATGAAATACTCAGGGCAACGGCCGGAACGGTTTTACACAAGATAATATGGAGGGGCTAAGATGAAACAGGAAAAAAACGGGAACTTTGCCGTCATCCCGTTCAAAGTGCGTAATGACAAAAGTATTTGTCCGGACGCTCAACTATTGTACGGTGAAATAGCCGCCCTGTGCGGCAGCGAGGGCCGATGCCGGTCCGATACCGGTTATTTTGCCAAAGTGTTCGGAGAACCGGAAAAAACCATTCAGCAATGGATTGCTTCACTCCGAAAGGGCGGGCATATCACGGAATCAACTGCCATTCATGATGTAGAGCTCAAAAATTCTCGCGGCGTCCACGAGTATATGTTGGCAGCTTCCTTTTGAAATGTTCTTGAGTTCTTCTCTGGGATCGTCTTGAGAAAAAATAGAAAACATTTTCAGCGTGAGTTCCAGGGCTTTTGCCCTGGCTTCCATTTTGTTCATAGTACCCTCCTGGGGTGTTGTGGTTATTCCCGCATAAGCGGGAAGATTAGTACAAGTATTATAGCACGCCTGGAGGGTTTTATTTCATTATTATTAACGGCCGGAACGGTTTTATAGCGTTACCATGAGGAAATAATCGTGGCAGATCAAATCGACAAAATCAAAGTAAAGATAAAAAAGCTGTTTGCCCTTTCAAAGTCGCCGCACCCCGCGGAGGCCGCATCCGCCCTGAAAAAAGCACAGGAGCTCATGGGGCAGTACGGCATAGCGGGTGAGGAAATCGGGCGGCCTGAAATTAAAGCCGAGGATATCAGGACAAACAGCGGGAAAAAAGTACCGCGCCATCAAACCAGACTGATGTTCAATATCGCCCGGGCTTTCGGATGCCGATCGGCTTACGGCCTCATAAACGATGATGAGGACTACGGCTCAACGTTTATCGGCATTGAGCACCGGGTAAAAATAGCCTCGTTCGTCGCCGCCGTTCTTTTGCGTAAAATGACGGGGGCCCGGACTGAATATATACAATCGTTAAAACGGGTAAAAAAACGCTATCAAAAAACAATACGGGCGGATCAATTCTGCAGCGGATGGGTAACTTCGGTGTGCGACAAACTCAGGGAATTCACAAACAGTCCGGAAATTGAAGCGGCCCTTGACGCCTACGAACTGGATCAGGGATGGGTAAAGATGAATGGCGTCATAAAACGGGAAACAAAAAATCACGACGACTGGTACCACGGACTGGCCGCCGGAAAAGATATTCAAATTCAACACGGAGTTGAAGGCGAAAAATCAAGCGCGTTCTTAATAGGAGTAATACCATGAGTGAATCGAAAAAAATGTTCGATGTTTTTGAAGACGCCGGTTTTACCGTAACCTGGTTTTATCACCTTGATACTGCAAACTATTTTAAGATTGCAATTAAGTCAACCATACTAAAAGACGTAGCCAAGGATTATGAAAAAGAAACGGCAAAGGCCGGAGATATTATTTCGCTTATCGAAAAAAATAATTACCGGCTGATTGATTTTAAGACCGGTGTCAGTGTCGTAAGCGAGTATGCGGGAACTATCTATTTTGAAATAATTCCCGCCGATGCCCGTTAGCGAGTAAGACCCGTTGTATCGTTCATAGTACCCTCCTGGGGTGTGAAATAGTCTCCCATACAGGAAACGGTTTTCAAACGTGGTTATAGCGCACCGGGAGGGTTTTATTTCACCGTTTAATCATGTCCGAATCATACGCCGACTGGCCGCCAGATTTTCCCCCGGTAACTGATCTGGTTGACTATGCCGTATTACGGCACAGCGGCAACGAAACAATCAAAGCGTTATATGACCGCGCCAAAAGCCATGAAGATC
>JAIRWM010000156.1 GCA_031268975.1 Treponema sp.
CGCAAAATCCGGGGCGACTTCCGCGACCAGGGGAGCGAAAGCAAGGCCCGGCCCTACGGCATGGACGGCGCGGTAGTCTCCTTCGTGGTCAAGGACACGGCCGCCGCAAGCACCGGCGAGCTTACCCGGTCGTTCCTGGCCACCCGCACCCCCTTCACCCTGGAGTTCACCGACGAGGAACGGGGGAAGATTGTCTCCGTCGCCCTCCAGTGGCAGAACGAAAAAGGCAGGAAAGGCGGTTTCAGCGAGATCCAGTCCACCATCATCCCCTAAAACCGGACAGCGCCGCGCCAACAGCCATACAGCATGGCTTGTCCGGGTACGGCGGCGCGGCGGGTGCCATCCCTTCACCATGATTCAGGCGCGCAATACGCGCCTTCACAAATGGTTCAGGGACGGGCGCCCGCCCGCCGCGCCGCGGCAACGGGGGTGGGCCATGCTTTATGGCCATCACCGGGGAATGTGCCGCCGTACGGTGTGGTACTCGCCCAGTAACTGCGCGCGAACCAGTGAGCGCGTTTTTCCAGAAACGGTAGCGCGGCGTAGGCCTGGCAGAGGTAACACTTCCCGGTAAAGGCCAAAGGGCCGCCGCCCCGGCAGACGCGCGCGAACCAGTGAGCGGCGCCCGGAGGATCACACGGACTCGCGTCAGGTGACCTTGAAGAACCCGCCGGAAATCGTCCACAATGGCGTATGAAGACCCCGAATTTACAGGGAAGATCCCTTCTGACGCTTCTGGACTATTCGCCGGAGGAAATACGCTTCCTCCTGGACCTTTCAAAACAGGTAAAAGACGAGGCAAAGGCCGGGGAAAAAAAGGCCCGGTTTTCCGGCTGTACGCTGGCCATGCTTTTTGAAAAGCGTTCAACCAGAACCCGCTGCGCGTTTGAGACGGCTTTTGGGGAAGAAGGGGGTCATCCGGTATTTCTTTCCACCCAGGACATTCAGCTGGGGGCAAAGGAATCTATTGAAGACACCGCCAGGGTTCTTGGCCGGATGTTCAGCGCCATCCAGTTCAGGGGGTTTAAGCAGTCCACGGTGGAGGCCCTGGCGGCCCATTCCGGGGTCCCGGTTTACAACGGCCTTACCGACCGTTTTCATCCGACTCAGGCGCTGGCGGATATTATGACGTTTCAGGAAAATTTCGGGCAGGTAACGGGTAAAACCCTGTGTTTTGTCGGAGACGGGCGGAACAATGTCGCCCGATCGCTTATGGTGATTTGTTCCAAGCTGGGAATACACTTCACGGTGGTTACCCCGCCGGAACTGAATCCCGGCGCGGAGTTTCTTGAGACATGCGGGGCCCTGGCCGCGGAATCCGGGGGAAAAATCAGCGTCTCAGGCGACACCGGGGCGGTTTCAGGCGCCCACGCCCTGTATACGGATGTATGGGCTTCCATGGGGGAAGAGGACAAAAAGACCGAACGCGAGGCCCTGCTTGCCCCGTACCAGGTCAACGCCGCGCTTATGGAAAAAACCGGCAGAAGCGACGCCGTTTTCCTGCACTGTCTCCCGGCGGTCAGGGGCGAAGAGGTTACCGCGGATGTCATAGACGGCCCGAAAAGCCGCGTTTGGGACGAGGCTGAAAACCGCAAGCATACGATAAAGGCGCTTATGCTGGCGACATTGGGAGCTCTTGATGACCGTTCATAATAGTGCTATAGTACAAGGGTCAGGAGGAAACAATGAAAAAGTTGCCCCTTTTTACGCTTTTGGGTCTGGTCGCCCTGTGTACCATGCCCATGGCGGCTCAGCAAAAAATCGCTGCTGAAAACGAGTCTGAGTTATACTGTACCAACATCCCCATCCAGAAGGTGTATCCCTATAAAAAGGGCTATGTGGTTATTTACCGCAGCGGCGCGAACCATACCGGGACCGCGTACATTCCCTTTGAATGGTTCCGGGGAGACGTGGCCAAGGCTGAGCTTGTCCGTATCGGCTACGGGAAAACCTGGCCCTGTATGTCCGTGTTTTACAAGGAAGGGGCCTTTCATTCGGTGCGGCTGTATGTAAGCAGATATAACGCCCACGAAACCTGGGGCAGTATTCCTTCCAACGTCAATATTGACGACCGTTTTGAAGGAATTGAAGCCCTGGAGATACACTACTAGGGCCCGCGGAGCTTTCTTTTGGTAGACATCAAAAAAATTCAGAAAGCCATCCGTGAAGAAAATCTTGACGGATGGCTTTTTTGTAACTTCCGCCATCGGGATCCGCTTTCCGACGCGATTCTGGAACGGCCGGCGGGTCTTACCAATTCCCGTCTCTGGATATACGCGGTTCCTTCTTCGGGGGAGCCTTTCGCGCTGCTGCAGGCTATCGAGGCGGATCACCTGGACGGTCTTGACGGCAGGAAAGATACCTACATCAGCAGGGAAGATCTTAAAGCCCTGCTTGCACCTCTTGCGGGAAAGCGCTGGGGCGCCCATTTTTCGGAAACGCTCAGCGCGATTTCGTTTCTCGACCGGGGAACCGCGTCTTTTTTGGAAAGCGCCGGCCTTGTTCTGGTTCCCGCCGAGTCCCTCGTACAGCGCTTTAAAAGCCTTCTGGATTCCGGGGATATCGCGTCCCATGAACGGGCAGCGCGGGGGCTTTACGCAATTGTGGAAACGGTCTGGGATTTTGTCAAATCTTCCTGCGCGGCCAATCGCGAACTGTTCGAGGGAGACCTTCGCCGCGTAATGGAGGAAGAATTTGTCCGGCTGGGCCTTTTCCGGGATCATCCGCCCCTGGCCGCGGCCGGGGTACATTCGGCGAACCCCCACTACGACTTTCAAGGGCGCGGCGCCCGGATAAAAGAAGGCGATGTCGTTCAGCTTGACCTGTGGGCAAAAGAAAAAGAACCGCGTTCAATTTACGCCGATATTTCCTGGGCCGGGTTTTACGCGAAAGAAATCCCCAAAATGGTGGAGAACGTTTTCGCGGATTTAGTCTCGGCGCGGGATAAAACGGTTGCCTTTATCGAAAAAGCTCTTGCCGCCGGGCCTGTCCGGGGCGCGGAAGTCGATGCGTATACCCGAAGTCTTCTTATTGCCGGCGGTTACGAAAAAGCGATAAAACACCGGACCGGCCACGGTATCGACACGGAATGTCACGGTTCCGGGGTCAACATAGATTCGCTGGAATTCCCCGACCACCGCTTTTTGCTGGAAGGTTCCTGCTTTTCGCTGGAACCGGGCATTTATCTGGATCGGTGCGGATTCAGGACTGAGTTGGACGTGTACATTACCGGCGGAAAACCCCGCTATTACGGGAAGCTTCAAAGTTCCCTTCTTCACTGTTAGGAACGCGCCGTGAAAAAACAGGGCCATTCCGAAATACCGGAAGAAAAGCTTCGCCGTTCCGGCCGGGAAGAAGTACCGGCGGAGTTGATTGACTTTATCAGGGAAGGGGAATGCTTTATCATCGCCGGCCACAAAGAGCCGGACGGCGACTGCGTGGGCAGCCAGTTGGCGCTTGCTTCGGCGCTGAGCCGGCTCGGAAAAAAAGCGATTGCCTGTACCGCCGGGCCGTTCAAGCGAAAAGAAGTGCGGCCGTTTGAAAGCCGCTTTTCACCGTTTCCCGCCGGTGTCCCCCGCGAACAGATTCGGGTTATCCTTCTGGACTGTTCCTCCCTCGACCGTGCCGGAGATCTTCCCCTGGACGGCTTTCCGCTGGCGGCGGTAGATCATCACGCGTCGGCAAATCCTTCCGGCCGGGTCGTGTATCTGGATATCGGCGCCCCGTCGGTTACGTACATGATCTTTAACGTTATTACGGAACTGGGACTTTCCCTTACCCCGGAAGAGGCGGAACTGCTTCTTTTCGGAATGTGTACCGACACCGGTTTTTTCCGCCATGTGGATGAAACAGGTGCGCGGGTGTTCAGCGCGGCGGCATCGCTTGTTTCCGCCGGGGCAAGCCCCAAACGGGTTTTCTCGATGATCAACGGGGGAAAAAGCCTTTCTTCGCGGCTGCTTACCGGGCTTGTCCTTTCGCGGGCCCGGCCGTACTTTGACGGCAGGCTTCTTGTTTCCTTTGAGGAATACGAAGACACCCTGCGTTTCGGCGGCGAAAGCCGGGACTCCGACATGATCTACCAGCTTCTTATGTCGGTCGAGGGAGTAGAGGCCGCGGCGCTCCTCCGTCAGGAAAAGCCTGAAAACTGCACGCTGGGGCTTCGTTCCCGGGACAGGATCGACGTGGCCGCCATTGCCGGACGCTTCGGCGGTGGCGGACACAAAAACGCCGCGGGCGCCAGTACGGAAGGAAAGATCGCCGAAATACAACAAGCTCTTATCGCCGCGTTCGCCCCTTCTTTCACGGATTAAGGCAGTTTCCGCCGGTTTCCGGCTACAGCCGGCCGATTTTCCGTTACATTTGTCATTTTTTAACCGGTTAATGCAAGCAAAACCACGCTTTTCTTCCCTTAAACCCGATATACACCAAGGCACCGAAAAAAGGAAGGATGGAATTATGGAAATGGACAAATGGTTTAATGCCTTTCGCAAAGGACAGATGGATCGAAAAGATCTTGAAACCCTTATTTTTTCAAGAATCAGGGAAAACGTTCTACATTTCAGACCGGAAAAAATGAACCGGGAAAACTGTGAGGATTTTGTCAGCTGGCTCTATCCCCGGATCAAAAATTCCATTGACAGATACAAAGATCAGGGTTCCAGCTTTGACGCTTATATAAACGTTCTGGTAAAACTTTCCGCGAAAGAATATTGTCTGCGGGAAAAAAGCCACCTGATCATTGAAAAGACATGGTGGGATGTCAAAGCGGAAGAAATGCTGGAATGTAACGAAGACGAGCCGGACTACTTTGAACCAAAAAAAGATTTTTCCCTTGTGAAAAACCCGAAACAGGTGCTCCTTTTGATTCTCAAGTCATATCATTATCTTTCGGATGATTATATCCGCAGGGCGGCGCCGGCAATCGGGATGGACGGGGAAACGCTTAAAGATATGGTGGATACTATGCGAAACCAGCGGCTCGGTCAGGAAGAACAGAGCCGCAGGTTACAGGAACGTATCCACAGCCAGTTTTACCGCTGTCTTACATTTGAATACCGCATGCGCACACTCCCGGCCGGATCACCCTCTCACAGGAACATGGAGAAAAAGCTGGACAGGGCAAAAAAACGTCTTGAAGCGATGAGAAAACATTTCGCGGCAATGCGCCTTGAAGCCCCGAACTGGCAGATTGCCAATATAGTCGGCTCAAAAAAGGGGACGATAGACTCGAACCTCTATAACGCCAGGCGGAACTACGAAAGAAACCATACCGCCCAAAAATGACAAACCGCCCCGGCCAGGACAAAAACATGCCAGACGACATGGTTCCCCCGGATCGTTTTTCCCGACCGGTACCAGAACGTTCCGGCCGTATAGGCTGCGCCGCCCGTAA
The DNA here is from genome assembly GCA_031268975.1 of Treponema sp. Taxonomy (GTDB): domain Bacteria; phylum Spirochaetota; class Spirochaetia; order Treponematales; family Breznakiellaceae; genus JAIROH01. Next base: position 5,393 of record JAIRWM010000156.1, read on the forward strand.
AAAGCAGGAAAAGGCTCCGCGGCGAAAGCGACTTGATAAGCGGAACAAAGCTTGCGAAGATCGCCCATCCCATAAGCATATAAATGACAAGTTCGACTTTTTTTATAAACCGGCAGTTGACTCCGTAAAGAATTATCCCGGCAAGGGCAAGCGCCCATTCAAAACCCAGCAGGGACCAGCCCCAGGCGCCTTTCAGCCCCAAAAGACAAAACGGGGTATAGGTTCCCGCGATAAAAATATAAATTGCCTGGTGGTCGAACACCCGGAAAAGTTTTTTTACTCCCGGGCTCTGCAAGCCGTGGTACAGGGCGGATGCAAGGAACATCAGAATCATCGCCGCGGCAAAGATCACGTATGTGGTAAGCCCGCCGCCGCTCAAGCCGCTGCCGCCGAAAAGGCCGTTGGCCCGCTGCACAAGAAAGATAAGCCCCAGTATCCCCAAAAGCACCCCAAAACCGTGAAGTATTGAATTGGCTATCTCTTCGCCCGTGGTCTGGGAAATAATTTTTTTCTGTAATCTCATGCCCATAGGGACACTAAAGTTGAAACGAAGTTGCGCTTTTACCGATATTTAACCATGATCTGTTACAAAAACCCGGGTTTGCCGGCTGCGGCGCTTTTTTTACCGTTCGCGTTATTTTTTTGCGGATGTTCCAGTACGCCCGTTCCCCCGGCAATGGTCCCCCATCTGAGCGTGGTCCTTGACCATGTGGAAGCGTCCACTCCGGATACCGTAAAGCTGCACATGGTTCTGTACACGGCGAACCCCGGAACGGAGGGAGTTCTTGCGCGGCTGACAAAAAGCGGCGTCACCGTTAACGGAAAAGAACTTTCAGGCGGTTTCGAGAGCGGCGCGGAGGAAAAATACATCAAGCCGGGCGAGCGGGAAGAAATCAGGGCGGTCTGTACCCTGGATCTGAAAAGCCTCAGTCCTCCCCTCCCCCCGGAAACATCGTTGCTTGACACAAGGACGATCTTTGAGATGGGCTTTAGCTTCGACGGCGGCGGGCGAAGCTCCGCCTCGGCTGAGACGGAATTTTCCTTTCCCCGGATACGGCAGCCTGAGTTTTCCATAGTTTCCATCGCCATTATGCAGGCGGAACTTATCAATACCCGGTTCAAGGTAAAAGTCCGCATCAAAAACCCCAACCGGTTCCCCCTTGCCCTTTCTTCGTTCAAGTACGAACTGTACGGACACGGCCGTTACTGGGCCGGCGGCAGCGAGAGGGACGTGTACGAAATTCCTGAAAACGGCGAAGCGGAAAAAGATCTTTTCCTTTTGATGAACTTTATCAACATGCCCCGTGATCTTCTGGATCAGGTTATCGCCATGCGCAGCGTCCGCTACCGGTTTGTGGGAGAGGCGGATATAGGCACCGGCATAGCGTATCTGCCTTCTTTTGTCACGGCCTTTGATCTCCGGGGAGATTCAGAAGTAATCAAATAGTGTCGACCTTTCCGCCGTTTTCCGTTACGATAAGGCATGGAAACAACAAAGACAATTCCTCCACGCAGGGAAATTCCGGCGGAGCATACCTGGGATCTTTCAAAGCTGTACCCAAATGACAAAGCCTGGGAACAGGGCCTTGAGGATTATACAAAAAAAGCCGAAGCGATTTACGGTTTCAGGGGAACCCTTGGAAAGTCCGCGGAAGATCTGGCGGATTATCTTGACTTTTGCCGGGACCTGGGGCTTCTTGAAGAACGCCTGGGATACTACAGCGATTTACGGGAAACAGAAGACGAAGGGTCCGGCGCCGCCCGCGCCATGACCGGAAAATTTATGATGGCCCAGGCTAAAACCCGGGCGGCGTCTTCCTGGGATATCCCCGAAATCCAGGCCGTTCCCGACGACCGTATCACGGAATTCCTTAAACACCGGCGCCTTGAAGAATACCGTATTTATCTGAAAAAGATACTCCGTTACAAACCGTATGTGTTAAGCGACAGGGAAGAACGAATCATCGCCCTCCATTCCGAAGGCGAATCGGTCGCGGATCAGGCTTTTTCCGTGCTGACTAACGTTGACCTTGATTTCGGCGTTATCGACGCCCCCGAAGGAAAGCTGCCCCTTTCCCAGTCCACCTGGACGGTGTTTATGGAACATGAGGACAGGGATGTACGCAGACGGGCATACAAAGCTTTTTACGGCGTTTTTAACGCCCATAAAACAACGCTGGCCGCGCTGTATTCAGGGTCGGTAAAACAGGACGTAATCCGCGCGCGCGTACGGGGCTACGGTTCCGCGCGGGCGGCAGCCCTTTTTCCCGACAATGTAAGCGAGAGCGTTTACGACAGCCTTGTGGCCGCGGTCAACGCGAATCTCGGGCCGCTTCACCGCTATTACAGTCTGCGGAAAAATGTCCTTAAGCTTGACCAGCTCAGGCATTACGACGTGTATGTCCCCCTTATGGCGGGAATAAAAAAACGCACAAGCTGGGAAGAAGCGGTGGAGCTTGTCTCCGCCGCGCTGGCCCCGCTGGGGGACGAATATGTTTCCACACTGCGGAAAGGCCTCCTGGGCCGCTGGGTGGATCGCTATGAAAACAAGGGCAAACGTTCCGGAGCTTTTTCCGCGGGAAGCTATGTGGGCGATCCGTACATCCTTATGAACTACAAGGAAGATGCGCTGCGGGATGTTTTTACCCTGGCCCACGAAGGCGGACATTCAATGCATTCCTGGTATTCGGTGTCGGCAAATCCGTTCATGCACTACAACTACACAATTTTCGAGGCTGAGGTAGCCAGCACTTTTAACGAAGAACTGCTCTACAGATACCTTGAAAAAAACGCGGAAAACCCGGAACTCCGGCGGTACATTATGAACAAACGGGCGGACGATTTTCTTTCCACCCTGTACCGCCAGACGATGTTTGCCGAATTTGAAAAACGCAGCCATGAGCTGGAAGAAGGCGGCACACCCCTTACCGCGGACATACTACGGGGCGAATACCGTATCCTCCTTGAAAAATACTTCGGCCCCGAAATGAAGCTTGAAGAAGAAAGCGACCTTGAAGCCCTGAGGATTCCCCACTTTTACCGGGCGTTTTATGTGTATAAATACGCCACGGGCATTTCCGCGTCCTGCGCCCTGGCAGAACGGGTACTTTCCGGCGGCGCGAAAGAACGGGAAGATTACTTTGCGTTTCTCAAATCGGGGGGTTCCCGTTTTCCCATTGATTCCCTGAAACTCGCGGGAGTGGACATGTCCGGCCCCGGCCCGGTAGAGGCCGTGTGCAGGGCGTTTGAGGGTCTTGTAGCGGAGCTGGAAAAAAGCTACAATCAGCCCACTAAAGATCAAGCGAGGAATGTTTCATGATTCGAGGCGGCGACATTGTAAAAGGAACCTGTTTGCTCCAAAAAGGCCAGCCGTATCTGGTTGTAGAGCGGGAGTTTCACAACCCCGGCAAAGGGACGGCCATTGCGCGCGTTAAAATGAAAAGCATCAAAGACGGTTCTGTGTTAAGCCTTACCATACCCACACAGCAGGAAGTGGAAGACGCGGAAGTCGCGGTCGTTACCTGCCAGTACCAGTATGCCGATACGGACAACTATCATTTTATGGACAACGAGTCCTATGAACAGCACGAGGTACCCATAGCCGCCGGCATGGAAGACAAAAAGTTCTATCTTCAGGATGGATCTTCCTATGAGATCACCATTTGGGAAGGCAGGGTAATTGATATTAAAATTCCCTACAAGGTGGTGTTTACCGTCGCGGAGTCGGAAAACTATGTAAAGGGCGACACCGTGTCGGGCGCGACAAAGCCCGTTACCACGGAGACCGGCCTTACCGTACGGGTTCCGCTTTTTATCAAACAAGGCGAAAAGATACTGGTGAACACCGAGACAAACGAATATGTAGAGCGGGTCAACGGCTAGAGTTTACTGCGTCCAGCAGTTCCTTCAGCATGCCGGTGTACTCGGAAACGCCACCGGTTTGTTGGTTCATGATACGCGGCGTTGTTGCCGCCTTTTAATTTGTAGATTCAATTTTTTCCAGATACTGATCACGAATCTTGTTTACCGCGGCGAGAACAGCCTCTGTATACCTTTGTATAACATTATCCGCTCTATCGGGCAGTAACCCGAAAGGCTTCAGCAGCTCATAGGCGTCAATACGGAAAACCTCGGCAAGCTTTACAATAGTCGTTGGAGAGGCCCACTTTTTCCCGGTTTCTATATCACTCAGAAAATTTATCGAAATACCAACTTTTTCAGCCAATTCAGACTGAGACCATCTGAAAAAGGCCCTATATTGCTTAACATTTGCGCTGAACAGTTTTAAAAGTTCTCTTTCGTTCATATACCACCTTAACGTATAAGCCTATTATGCTTTTAGGTTGACAAAATCCGCAAACAGCATTTAGAATGACCTTATACAGCTATAAGATTGATTTCTTAATAGCGAAGGGTTGTACATGCGGGAGGGCCGCAGGCTTAAATTCGGAGGGAATTTCGCCTCATACGGGGTTCGGAGAAGGTTACCGGCGTCCAGGACCCCGCGTTTTCAAAGGTATTATCCGCTTATGCGGAGAATAATATTTTTGTCAAGCAAGGAGACAAGATATGAAAAAGATTTTTTATTTGGCGTGTGTACTGGGTGTTATCTTCACGGCGCAGCAGTTGTCCGCCCGCCCGAGTACACAGGGCGGCGGCAGGACCATCGGGGTTATTCTTCTTGGTACGGATATACAGCATTGCAGGGATTTCCAGAAGGGTATTGAAGATGTGTGTGCCGGTCACGGTGATAAGGTAGTGGTACTTGATCCGAATTGGGAAATTGCGCGTTATGCTCCGCTGGTCGATGACCTTATCGCCATGAAGGTGGACGGTATCATCATCGAAGGTCTGGATCAGGAAGCGCATATCGGCGCGATTAAGGCCGCAAACGCCGCGGGAATTGATGTTGTACAGTCAGATAACTGGTGCAAAGATGAGTCCATCACGGCCGGCCAGGCTGCTTCCGACAACTTCGACGCCGGGTATCAGTGCGGCCTCGACGCCGTAAAGAAACTGGGCGGGAGAAACATCAGAGCCATCGTTCTGTCCAATCCCGGCTCACCTGCCGCCGACGACAGGACCAACGGTTTTAAAAAGGCGGTTGCCGAAGCCGGAGGACGGATCGTCGCCGAACAGCGCGGTAATGGCGTTGAACAGGGCGCCAGGGTCGCGGACGACCTGCTTCAGGCCAATCCTACAGCCAACGTGATCATGGGCAACCATGATCCGGCGGCTTACGGTGCGCTTTCTTCTGTAAAGGCCATCGGTAAAACTGGCCAGATTCTTATTTATGGTGTTGACGGTAATCCCGAAAATCTCGAAGCCATCAAAGCCGGTGAAATTGCCGGAACCGCAAAACAGGATCCTTATAAGATGGGCGCTGTCTCCGCTGAATTTCTGTACAACAAATGGGAAGGCAAAACCTATGAGAAAAAGGTCCAGATTCCCATTCAATTCGTAAATTCCGATAACGTAGACAAGTTTCTTTGATAAAATCTTCCGTACGGAGCCTGCGCTTCGTGCGGGAAAAAGGGGTTTGCCGGCGTGAGTGGTGAAGTCGTTTTGGAAATGCGCGGAATAACCATGCGGTTTCCCGGAGTATTGGCGCTTGACGGAGTTAGTTTTTCACTGAACAGGGGGGAAGTACACGCCTTGCTCGGTGAAAACGGCGCCGGCAAATCCACATTAATAAAAATATTAGCCGGTATATATACCGCCGGCAGCGGTGAATTGTATATCGGCGGGAAGAAAGCCGCAATAAACGGCGTCAACGACGCCAGGGCTCTGGGTATCAGCGTCATACATCAGGAGTTGTGCCTCGCCAAAAATCTTTCCGTGGCTGAAAATATTTTTATGGGGCGTGAATTTAAAAAACTGAGCGGTCTTGTAGATAAACAAAAGGCAAACCTTGAGGCCAAAAAAATCCTTGAAAAACTTGGCAGCGCACTCGATCCCCGGACTCGGGTAAGTGGCCTTTCTACTGCGCAGCAGCAGATCGTCGAAATTGCGAAATCCTTGTCTGTGGACGCGAAAATATTTGTCATGGACGAGCCGACGGCCATGCTTGCCAAAAATGATGTTGAAAAGCTGTTTGAAATCGTAAAATCCCTTCAGCAAAACGGAATTTCCGTTATTTACATTTCCCACAGGCTGGACGAAATCTTTACCCTGGCAGACAGGGTTACGATGCTTCGTGACGGGACTGTTGCAGGCGTCAGGAACGTAACCGATACAAACCGGCAGGAGCTAATCAAAATGATGGTCGGCAGGGAGATTCAGCAGTTCTACATTCATGAAAAGCGTAATATAAGTGGCGGGGTTGTGCTTGAAGTAAAAAACCTGTCTACCATCGACAAGCTCAGGAATGTATCCTTCTCTTTAAAAAAAGGCGAAATTATCGGGTTTTCCGGCCTGGTCGGCGCGGGAAGAACGGAAGTAGCCCGCGCGTTATATGGTATCGATCAAATATCCGAAGGCGAAATATATTTAAACGGCGAAAAAGTAAATATTAAATCACCACAGGACGCGATCCGGCATGGTCTGGCGCTGGTACCGGAAAGCAGGCGGGATGACGGTTTGGTAATGATCCAAAACGTTGGTTTTAATATTACGCTTGCGGTGCTTGATTCCTTCATGCAGCTTGTTACCACGAATAAACAAAAAGAAAACGGAATTATCAACAGTTTTTTTGAATTACTTTCGATTCGCGCCAGCTCTGCAAAACAAATTGCCGGAGAACTGTCCGGCGGGAACCAACAAAAGGTCGTACTGGCGAAAAAACTGGCCACTAAACCGGTAATTCTCATTCTCGACGAACCAACCAGGGGTATTGACGTAGGAGCAAAGGTGGAAATCTACAAAGTAATGAATAAGCTGGCCGAAAACGGGGTCGGCATTATCATGATTTCCTCGGAGCTTCCGGAGATATTGAACATCAGCGACCGCGTTATCGTAATGAACGACGGAAGTGTCGCCGCGACTGTAGAAGGAAGCGATATTAACCAGGAAACAATAATGACATATTCACTGGGGTTGAATAAACATGAATAAAACAGCAAAAGAAAGACTATTACGCATAACAGATAGTTCCAATTGGGCCAGTTTCAAAAATTTGTGGGGAGTGTTGTGCGCGTTGATCGTAATGTGTCTTATCGTGGCGATCATTGAACCAAAATTCGCCACAATGGGCAATACGCTGATTATCCTGCGGAACGCATCCGTTAACGCGATGATTGCCTTCGGGATGACCTTTGTCATCCTTATGGGCGGAATAGATCTTTCGGTACCGGGTGTTATGGCCAGCGCCGGCATGATCTCTACCGGGGTACTTCAACTGCTTACCGGAAAATCCAATCTGGATCCCGGTAATTTAGGAGGTGTCCACGCCGCCGGTATTATCTTTGTAGCGATAATGGCCGGGCTTTTGGTGGGCCTCGCGGTAGGTTTTTTTAACGGATTCTTCAGCACCAAGTTCAAAATAGCACCTTTTATCGTTACGCTTGGAACAAATTATATTACGGGCGGGGTGGCGTTGTTGTTGACCAAGGGTTCCGTTATTGCGGTCAGGACGCCGCAATTTATTCTAATGGGAACAACACTGGCCGGCGGGGTGGTGCCTGTCCAGATTGTTTATTTACTCATCATTTTTCTGGTTATGTTTGTTATACTCAATAATACCAAATACGGGCGGCGAATCTTCGCGATAGGCGGCAATGAACAGGCCGCGCGCTATTCGGGTATTTCCGCGGATCGTATTAAAATTTCCAGCTTTATGATTCTTGGTGTTCTTGCCGCGTTCGGCGGCATTATTACCTGCGCGCGGCTTCAATCCGGGCAGCCGAAAATCGGGACCAATGCGGAACTGGACGCGATTGCCGCGGCTATTCTGGGAGGCACGAGTTTTACCGGTGGCATCGGTACCCTTACGGGTACCCTCATCGGGGCTATTATGCTGTACGTCATACAAAACGGCTTGAATCTGATGGCAGTAAGCCAATATTGGCAGCCTGTCGCGAAAGGCGCGGTTATATTAATCGCAGTATATGTGGACGTACTCAAATATACCAGGCGAAGGAAAAAAAGGCAGACGCGATGACTGAAAAAGAAACACGGGAACTAAACAAATTTGCGGTACAAATCCGTATGGGTATCACCACTCAGCTTGTAAAACGCGGATTCGGGCACATAGGCGGATGTTTTTCCTGCGCGGAACTTTTCGCCGTTCTCTACGGAACGGCAATGAATATTGATCCTAAAAATCCGGCGCGGGAAAACCGGGATCGGCTTATTATATCGAAGGGTCATGCCGGCCCGGCCGCCTATGCGGCGCTTGCCCTCAAGGGATACTTTCCAACAGATTGGCTTCTGACGCTTAACGAAGGAGGCACCCGTCTGCCAAGCCACTGTGACCGCCTAAAAACACCGGGCATTGATTTTTCCACAGGATCCCTCGGACAGGGCTTGTCCGCCGGTGCGGGGATTGCCTGCGCATATACAATGGACAAAAGAACAGACACTGTGTTTGTGCTTCTCGGCGACGGAGAGATCCAGGAAGGCCAAATTTGGGAAGCCGCCATGTCCGCCGCCAAATACAGGCTGGGGAACCTTATAGCGTTTGTTGATTACAACAAAATTCAACTGGACGGAACAGTGGAAGCGATTATGCCCTTGGGCGACCTTGACAGAAAATGGCTGGATTTCGGCTGGCATGTTCAGCGCGTAAACGGCCATGATGTCGCTTCCATAAAGGCGGCGATTGATATTGCAAAGAGTATGCGCGGCCAGCCCAGCGTGATACTGCTGGACACGATAAAAGGCTGCGGCGCTGAAGAAGTTGTATCAAAAAAACATCTAAATCACCATATGCACATCGACGCAGCGCTTGGAAACAGGATTATGGATGTCCTGGAAACCGAATTGAAGAAATTTGCGTAAGGAGCCGGATATGTCATTTCACGTTGATTTTAACGATCGTATGGAAGAGAAAACCCTGTCTGAAGTTTATACTGAAACGCTTGCCGGTCTGCTGGCGGAAGACAAGGCGGTTGTTACAATTGACGCCGATCTCGCCCATGCCCATAATACCCAGAAAAATATCGAAGAATACCCGGATCGGGTACTGAATGTCGGCATTGCCGAAGCCAACATGACAGGCTTTGCGGCGGGGATGGCATACGGCGGAAAAAAACCGTATATTCAGACATTCGGCTGTTTTGCCACACGCCGGGCTTTCGATCAGATATTTATCTCCTGCGCTTATGGTCAAAACAGTGTTCGTATTTACGGGAGCGATCCGGGGATTTGCTCTGCCTTTAACGGAGCTACCCACACTCCCTTCGAAGATCTCGGTCTCATGCGTACCCTTCCCGGCGCTACAATACTTGAAATTACCGATTCGGTAATGTTCCGCTATCTGCTTGGAAAAGTAAAAGATATGAGCGGTGTTATTTATCTGCGGGCTTCCCGCGCTTCTGTCAAAAAGGTTTACTCCGATAATTCGGACTTTACCATAGGGAAAGGTAATGTACTGGCCGACGGAAATGATGTAACAATTGTTACTGGCGGTATTTTGGCCGCCGAAGCCCTCAAGGCGGCGAAAACTTTGGCCGGGCGGGGTGTTTCCGCGGCGGTTATTGATATGTTTACCGTTAAACCCATTGACAAGGATTTAATTGCTGAATACGCGAAAAAAACCAGCGCTTTTGTTGTAACAGACAACCATAATGTTAACGGCGGACTCGGCGACGCGGTGGCGGCGGTTCTCTGTGACCGTTGTCCGGTACCGATGAAAAAGCTGGCTGTTAACGACGAATACGGTGAAGTAGGTTCGGTCGAGTACCTGCAGAACCGGTTCTCGCTGAACGAGCAAGGAATTATAGAGAAGGTCGACGAGGTTTTGCAGCTCAAAAAACAAGGGCAGTGAAAAGGCAGACAGGCAGGGCCTGTTCACTTTGCCGCGTCCAGCAGTTCCTTCAGCATGCCGGTGTACTCGGAAACGATAAACATGGATGTCGCCGTTTTTTGCAGCGCGTTCTTTTTCAGCGAGTCCTGGGCGGAATAATACCGGATATACGTGAAGGGTTTCCCCCTGACATATACGGTTTTTAGAAACCAGTATCCCCGCACGTTCCTCACCACGCCGTCGTCGGAAAGATGGGAAAACCTGACAAGGAAGCAGTCGTTTTCATCGATTTCCTTTGTTGAAAGCACCGAGTGGTTTGTGACAAAGGTAATCCCCAGCGCTCCTACGGTAACCTGGAGAAATACCTCCGCCGCTCCGTCAACTTCCCGGACAAACCTCGAAGCGGTGGTACGCTTGAACGTGTTTACATAGTTGCCGTAATCAATTAAGACGGCTTTTACTCGCGCCAGGGAAATTTCCGTACAGACATGGACATCGGCTTCCAGGGTTATCCAGGTATCGTCGCCTTCTTTGTAGGAACCGACATCCGTATAAATCGCTTCCGGCCGGTACACAAGCCGCCGCAAAACCGTTTCGGAGGGAATTTCCGCGCGGGGGTCGGCGGACGAAACCCGCGTGTCTTCCGCGAACAGCGCAAAATTTCCGCCGGGCGGCGTTTGCCAAAAAGATCTTCCCCCGGACAGGATAAAAAAGAAAAGCAACAAAAAAAATAATTTTTTTACGCTATTCACCAAGAGACCAAACCCTTTCGGACTTTGTATAAATTCCGGCCGTTTTCCCCGTACTGCCGTAATAGTTGACAAAGGACAAGTCGAAACCCTGGAGCGTAAAAACATTCCGCCGGGCGGCGATGGTTATTTCCCTGAGCGCGCTGCCCTTGAAGGCGTCTTTGCCGATATAGGTAAGCTTTCCCGGCAGGGTAAGGCGTTCAACAGGATTGTCGGCAAACGCCCGCACCCCGACAGAGGCGGCGTTTTCCGGAAGAACCAGAACGTCGAGCGAATTTCCGGCAAAGGCTTCGTACTCTATCGAGACCAGGGTGGAAGGCAGGCTGATCGAGGAAATGCCGTTGTCGGCAAAGGCGCAATAGGCGATCGTGTCCACACCTTCGGGGATGATTACCGACACAAGCGATTTCCCGGCAAACGCCCTGGGGCCGATAACGGTAACTTTCTGGCCGCCCATTTCCCCCGGAATGACAACATTCGGCCCGCTTCCCCGGTAAAGGGCGATGGTAACACCGCCGTTCTTGTTTTGGAAAATCCCGAATTCCTCTTTTTCCGGTTCCTCGCCGGCCTGGGATCGCGGCGGCACGGTTACAACCGGCAGACCGGTAACCGATCCCGGTTTCGGGAGAAACCCTCCGGCCGGCTCCCCGGTCTGCGAAAAACCCGGATAAAGGATGAACGCGAAACAGAACAAAACAGAAATGGTTTTTCCCATATTGCGGTTAAGGCTCCCAGGATTCCCAGTGAACTTTTTGAGGATCGTAGCGATCCCGGGGACTGCTTTCCTTCGCGGGGTATCCCAGGGCAATGAGCGCCACCGGCACGATATGAGCGGGCAGATGAAAGTACTCGCTGAAAGCGTTTACCCTGGCCTTGCCGGGATACCAGCCGAGCCACACTCCCCCAAGACCTTCCTCGGTTATCTGGAGCAGGGCGTTTTCCACCGAGGCGGCAAGATCCTGTTCCCACAGCGCGTCTTCCGGATCGCCGCCCGTTTCATAACCGGGATCGCCTTTTTTCAGATCCGCGCAGCACGCGATAACCGCCGCCGCGGACGGGCACATTTTCGCCCAGGGACTCATCCCCGCGATGGCTTCCTTTTTCTCTTTCCCGGTAACCACCAAAAATTCCCAGGGACGCCTGTTATGGGCCGAAGGGGCCTCAAACGCCGCCCTGAGTATCCGTTCTATTTTTTCCTTTTCCACAGGCGCCGGAAGAAAATCCCGCACTGAACGCCGTTTAAAAATCGCATTCATCATGATTCATTGTAGTGTAATAACCGTCCTTTTAACAAGGCCGCGACATCCATGTCGATCCAAAACGCAGGCGTTTTGGTCATTTACCGGCTGGCCTGCCTCCTATACATTTTGCGGCGTTCCGGGTTACCTTGGCTTTATGAAAAGAACGCTGCTTTACCCCTGGCATGAAAGCGCGGGCGCCAGGTTCGCTCCCTTTGCCGGATGGGAAATGCCCATACAGTATCCGCCGGGGGCGGTCGAAGAACACCGGCTCTGCCGCCGGTCTGTGGGGTTTTTCGACATCGATCACATGGGCCAGTTTATCGTTTCCGGGAGCGGCGCGGGGGAAGCGCTTTCCACCCTGGTTTCCGGGGCCATTCTCGACATGGCCTTCGGGGAAGCCCGGTACAGCCTTCTGTTAAACGAAAAGGGCGGAATCATCGACGATCTTTTTATCTACCGCCTCAGGGAAGATTCACCGGAGAACCGGGCCGGAAACGATCTGTGGTTTGTCGTAGTGAACGCCGGAAACAGGGAAACCGACTACGCCTGGTTTACCGAACGCCTTCCCGGAAACGCCGGGATTACGGACATTTCCGAAGAAACGTACATGATCTCCGTACAGGGCCCCCGCGCGGTGGAACTGCTTGACAGTATGGCGGGAACGGGAGTGGCCGGAACCGCAGACGGGAGCGGGGGGCGAAACTTCCCCTCCGGGGAAGTTTCGGCGATACCCAGGGCCCGCATGGCGGAACTGGCCCTTGCCGGTATCCCGGTGAGGGCCGGACGGACCGGCTACACCGGCGAAGACGGGGCGGAGCTTTACTGCGCCGCGGACAAGGCTCTGGTTCTGTGGGAAGCGCTTTTTGACGCGGCAAAAAAAACCGGCATTGAAGCCGGGCCTGTCGGACTTGCCGCGCGGGATTCGCTTCGTTTCGAAGCGGGCATGCCGCTTCACGGCCACGAAATCAAAACGGACATAACGCCGCTTGAAGCTCTGTCTTCCTGGACCTGCGACTTCGGCAAGGAATTTACCGGGAAGGCGGCGCTGTTACGGCAAAAGACCGAAGGGATAAAGCGCAGGCTGGCGACAGTTAACGTTACCGGCGGCGTTCCCCGCGAAGGCTACAAAGTACTTGACGGCGGCGGAAAGGAAATCGGCGTGGTCGCTTCGGGCATGTTCTGCCCGACAACGGGAACGTATTCGGCAAATGTTTTTGTCCCTCCCCAATATTCCGAGGCCGGAACAGAGCTTGCCGTTGAAATACGGGGAAACGCGAAAGAGGCCAAAGTGATAAAACGGCCCCTGTATACGCCCGCTTACAGACGAACTACATAACGCTGGAAAAAAGGAGAACAGACATGAAACTGGATGACAAGGCCCGTTATGCGAAAACCCATGAATGGGCGCGGAAAGAAGGGGATGTGTTTGTGGTGGGAATTTCAGATCACGCCCAGCACAGCCTCGGCGACATTGTGTTTGTGGATCTTCCCAAAACAGGATCGAGCTTTAGCGCGGGAAAAACCTTTGGCGTGGTTGAATCGGTAAAGGCGGCAAGCGACCTGTACATTCCGGTGTCGGGAAAAATCACCGCGATAAATACGGCCCTTTCGGGAAGCCCCGAAACGGTAAACAGAGATTGTTACGGCGAAGGCTGGATGATCAAGGTAGAGGTGGAAAATCCGGCCGATTTTGACAGGCTCCTGTCTCCTTCTGATTATGAAAAAATTGCCTCGGAGGAATAAGTGCCTTACATTCCGGTAACAGAAACACAGCGCGGCCAGATGCTCAGCCGTCTTGGCGTCAATTCCATTGCCGATCTTTTTACGGACATTCCCGAAAAGTTCCGCTTTCCGGCCCTCAATCTCGGCCGGGGCTTAAGCGAGCACGAAGTGCTGGCGGAAATAAACTCCCTCGCGGAACAAAACCTTACAGCGGGATCGGGAAACTGGTTCCTCGGCGCGGGGGCGTATAATCACTTTATCCCCGCCGCGGTAAGCGCCCTTGCGGGCCGGGGGGAATTCCTCACCGCGTACACGCCGTATCAGAGCGAAGTAAGTCAGGGAACGCTTCAGGCGATCTTTGAATACCAGAGTATGATCGCGGAACTTTTTGGCGTGGATGTGGTAAACGCCGGACATTACGACGGGGCCACGGCCCTGGCCGAAGCGGTAATCCTCGCGCTAAAAAACAACGAAGAAAGATCCCTGGTACTGCTGCCGGAAGCCCTTCATCCTGAATACCGGGAAGTCCTTGCGACATACCTGTGCGCCCGCGTCCCCGAAATAAAAACCTATACCGGCAGTCCCGCTGATGCCGCCCGTGCCGCCTCGGACAAAAACGCCGCGGGCATCGCCTGCCTTGTCGCCGCCTACCCGGATTTTTCAGGCGCCATCCCGGACCTTTCCGGCGCGGCGGCGGCAGTCCACGACTCAGGCGGCCTTTTTATCGTCCATGCAGATCCTCTCATGCTGGGGCTTTTTAAAAGCCCCGGAGAATACGGCGCCGACATCGTTACCGCCGAAGGCCAAAGTCTGGGTAACGATATCAATTACGGCGGGCCGTTTCTGGGGATCATGGGAGTAAAAAAAGAACTTATGCGGAAAATCCCCGGACGCATTGCCGGCCAGGCAAGCGATGCCCGGGGCAGGCGGGGTTTTGTTCTTACCCTGTCCGCCAGGGAACAGCATATACGCCGGGAAAAGGCGGTATCAAATATTTGCTCCAATCAGGGACTGTCCATGCTCCGCTCATGCGTCTATCTGGCCCTTATGGGAAAAGAAGGCCTTAAAACCGCCGCGGAACTGTGCTGGAACCTTTCCCACTACGCGGCGCAGGCCATAGCCGCGCAGCCGGGCTTTACCGCGTATCCCGCTGACGGAAACTTTTTCCGGGAATTTATTGTGAAACTTCCCGGCGAGAGGGAAGCGGAAAAAATATCCGAAAAACTTATCCGAAAAAATATTGTGCCGGGGCTTCCCCTTTCGCGGTATTTTCCCGGCCGGAAAAACGAACTGTTGATTTGCGTTACCGAAAAAAATTCCCGCTCCGATATTGACAGACTTGCTGAATCAATTCGTACCGCGTGCGATGAAGAGGATTTTTGACATGATACACGACATTCCCTTGCTGTTTGAAGAAAGCGCCGAAGGCAGGCGGGGCGTTTCACTCCCCAAGGCCGATGTTCCCAAAACGCCGGTTCCTGAAAACCTGCGGCGGGAAACACTGGCGTTACCCGAACTTTCCGAATCCCAGGTCGTGCGCCACTTTACCCGGCTTTCGCAGAAAAACTTTTCCGTAGACGGCCAGTTTTATCCCCTGGGTTCCTGCACGATGAAATACAATCCCCGAATGAACGAAGAAGCCGCGTCGTACCGCGGTTTCAGGCTTTCCCATCCCCTCGCGCCGGACAAATACAACCAGGGAAACATCGCCCTCCTGTGGCATCTGCAGGAAGCGCTT
>JAIRWM010000168.1 GCA_031268975.1 Treponema sp.
CGGCTTATATTTTTAGTATCAGGTCAGCCTGATGAGCCGTGCAATAAAGGGGCGTTTAACCCGCAAGGGTTGGCGCGGTGCCTGAGCGCGGCTCAATTTTTATATCATCAAGGTAATGAAATTTCACGATACTTTGAATTCAGCTATTTTTGCCCCCTGTTCTTCTTTTTGTTTTTGTTCGGTTTTAGCCTCAATAAGTTTTGAACCCATTTCGCGGATAATATTTTCGGGGGTATGCAGATAGATTTTTGTCGTTTCCAGCTTTGAATGGCCAAGCATTTCCTGAATGTACCGCAGGGCGACACCCCTGTTTTCCAGCAGGGAAGCAAGGGAATGCCGGGAAGAATGGGGGGTGATATTTCTGCCGTTGAGCTTGATGCCGGCCCTTTCTATCCACTGCCTGAAATGTTTTTTCAGCCAGAACGGGCCGGGTATCATGCTGCCCCGGATCGGTTTCTTAAATGAGATAACAAATTCATGCTTCCCGTTCTCCGCCCATAGTTTTCTGACTGCCTCCTGAAATATAGGGTCAAACGGGGCTTCCCTCGGCTTTTTTTCTTTGAGCGGCCCCAGGACTTTGCCGCCGGAATCGAAGTCCTGCCAAGCCCGGCAGAGGTTGATTTTCGGAGTAGCCCAGTCCAAATCCTCCGGCATGAGGGCGAACACTTCTGCCCGGCGCATCCCGGCAAGGTATAACCCGGCACATACGCAAAGTTCCAATGTTGTCTTGAGAACCCCGGGATTGAAGAACATCAGCATTTCTTCTTCGGTCAAGTAGGCGCGTTTCGGCGATTTGTACTTAGGCGCTTTCATGTACTGGAACGGGTTTATCCAGCGGCAGTTTTGGCGTTTCTGGCCAAACGCCCTGAAACCCATGCGGACAAATTTAATGACCTTTACAAATGTCCGTGTCCCTCCCATTGTCCCGCCGTGCTGTAGTTTTTTCATGGACATCCGGGTAATAAATTCCAGCGCGTCTTCTTCTTCCACTTCCAGCATTTTTAATTTGCATAACGGATCGTCCTTGATGTGAAGATTGAAGTCTTTTCTGTAGCCTTTCAGTGTTGCCACAGAGTACGGCCTGTTTTCGGCGGCGTTTATTCCAGCCCGGGGGCTGGTTGTGATTTCGGTAAATTTTCCAAGCCAATCGCCTACAGCGATGTCCTCGGCCTGGGCGCGCCGGGCGCTACCCTCCGATTCCAGCTTCTTTTTAAGGAATGCGATAAGAACCTGGGCGCATTTTTTGCATTCGGGTTTTGATTTCGGGGTTCGGTAGGCGAGAAGTTCGTCCGGCAGGGTTTTGATACTCCGCCGCTTCCATTCGGCACAGACACGGTGCGGAAGCCCGCAGGTGTGGTTAAGGGTTATTTGGAACGTTTTTCCACGTTCATGGATAATATAAGGTTCTGCGATTCGACCCATAGCATATCCCCTTGAGGAAATAATTCCTGCACAATTCCTGCACAGGCGCTACGAATCTGCAAAAAACACAAAAAACCAAGGAGAAGAAAAACCCGTAAGTCTATATATAGTATAGACTTACGGTAAGGTTAAAAACCCCCTGGTCGGGCAACCCGGATTCGAACCGGGGACCCCAAGTCCCCCAGACTTGTACGCTAAACCAACTGCGCTATTGCCCGGCCAGAGGGTCTTGCCGCCGCTTACCGGCAGGATACTTTACCCTACCACAGGACGGCGCGTTATGTCAAGCGGTCTTTCGGTAACATTTTAAAATGAGGCATTCGGACAGGAAAGAGAAACCGGGGATGTTGAAACGGGATTTTCAGGCAGGCTTAGCGCGCCGCGGCGGGCGGCTCATTTCCATGCGTTTATCTTGTATTGAAACCGGCAAACTGTTTAAATTCAGCGAATTTTTTATATGGTGTAAATTTATTTTCAGGAATTCACCGTTATCGGACAGCCCCTTGCCGGTCATCCAAACGGAAGCTGCCCAAAGGGGGCCTCTTGTTTCCGGGCAACTCCGATGTAAGAAAAACTTGTTTTTTCAAAAAAATCCCTAACATTTATTTGAATTTAAATTACAAATAAAACAGGGTGATTTTCCGTTTGTGTAACGGCGAATTGAAAAATACTGTCCGGCAGCCCGCTTAATTGATGAACAGGCCTGTTTTTTAGCGGTCCTTGTTCTGAAGAAGGATGCCCGGATAACTCTATTTAAAAAGGTATTGCGATGGGTAATATTATTATTATGGCATGGATGCTGTCATTGGGATTCGTGCCAAATTCATCGCTCGAAACAAGCGGCGGCTTGATAAAAGCTTCCAATTGCCTGGTCCAGACTTTCGGGGTAGGTTTTTATCTTGCGGACTGTATATGTATTTATACCACTGTTGAAATTCAGGAGACTAAATCCCAGGGGATTTATTTTGATCCTTTCCGCGCCGACTTCCTGATAGGGGGATCGATCTATTTCAAAAATTTTTCAATAGGTATTTTACATGAATGCAACCATGATATTGTGACAAACACGAATCTGAATAGCTATAACGGCTGGGAAGCGGGATTTAACACGGCTTATTTAAACTATACCATACCCGTCAGTATAGTTCCGGGATTAACCATAACCCCGTCAGTCACGCTGGGGGACCAATTCACTGAAAAAGTCCGCATTAAAAGCAACGATAAAAAACAGTATTTTGGTTACAACAAGGTGGATATTTCCCCGAACATTCTCTTTTCGGGATTCCGGTTTGAAATGGATTTTTTTTACCTGAGATTCCGTATGGCGTTTCAGGCAGGATATGCGCCTCGAAATAAGGAATGGGCGTATACCCAGTTTAATCTGGGAGCGGAAGTATTTTACAAGAACATTTCCCTGGGCTTTGATTGTGTCAATCGGAAGGATATGCAAAAGAACGCGGGTTACTCATTAAACGGGCTGACTCTGTTTATCCGCTTCCAGGGGAAATCAGGCCTGCTGTAAACGGCCTGTTTCACGTTAAGAAGTGTAAATAATAACAACAATTCTTCACCGGAGCTGACCAATGTGATAATTCCCGGCAATACCGCAGAGGGCGCCAGTTCCCTCAATGCCTATGGGGGCGGCATATACAACGACAATTCCCATCCGGTTTAGGCGTTTTTATACTAATGGCGGTTATTCCTTTCCCGACAGTTCCAGGAACGGCAGAAAAGGCATGGACGGTTTCAGTTTTTCGGCGCGCCCTTGCTTCCACAGGCTGTAGGCATGGTCAGCGCTGACGCCGTATTCCCGGGCGAGATCGTTCATGGAAATACCCGGGCCGAAGCGGCTGTAAATTTCAAGGGCGATAGTTTTTTTGAAAGCGTACCGTTCCATGGGGATATAAAGCTGCATATTCCCGTAAAGCCCCATGATTCTGGCGACAACGGCTGCCGAGTCTTTTTCATTAACCGCTTCCAGGATCACGCGGGACAGCTTT